>JAFUSV010000121.1 GCA_017467565.1 Prevotella sp. | reverse complement strand
TTGATGCCTGCATAGATATCAATATCTTTAAACTGTTTACGCATAATTCAAGTCTCCTATTCTTGTAGATTCCAAGTTTCTGATTGTATTCTTTCAAAGTATCGAGCACATTGCACTTCACGTGGATGAAGTTCTCGATACCGGCTGCCTTCAGATCTTCCATGCAGGCAGGAGCACCGGCAACGACGAACATGGCACGGCCGTCGAGATACTTGTAGGCAGGAATAGCATACTCGGCATACTCATCGTCTGACGAGCAGATGACTACGATGTCGGCCTTGGCCTCGAGGGCTGCGTCAACACCTTCCTCTACGGTCTTGAAGCCCAGGTTGTCTATCACCTTGTAGCCAGCACAAGCCAGGAAGTTGCATGAGAACTGTGCACGGGCCTGACGCATAGCGAGGTTGCCGATGGTCAGCATGAAAGCTGTAGGCACCTTGGCAGCCTTCTCGGTAGAGAGGCGCAGCTGCTCGAAGTCGGATGCCAGACGGCATACCTTCACAGCTGGGATGTCGGCATCGCAGGCATGCTTGCATGAGCAGTCGCAGGCCACAGGCTCCTTGCCCTCGCTCTTCTCGGTGAAGTTGGGGAACTGGTTGGTGCCCAGCAGGAACTCCTTGCGCTTGGCAGCATCGCCGTGACGTTTCTCGTTGGTGGCGTTGATGTCAGCCTGTACCACGCCCTTCTTGACAGCCTCTAGGAATCCGCCTTCCTCTTCAATCTTGAGGAACAGTTTCCAGCCTTCGCGGGCCAGGGCATCAGTCAGATGCTCTATGTAATAAGAACCGGCCGAGGGGTCTACGATGCGGTCGAAGTGGCTCTCCTCCTTGATGAGGAGCTGCTGGTTGCGGGCTATGCGCTCAGAGAAGTCCGTGGGCTTCTCGTAGGGAGCATCAAAGGGTGTGACCACCATGGAATGGATGCCACCCAGGGCGGCACTCATGGCCTCGGTCTGTGAGCGCAGCAGGTTGACATAGGAGTCAAACAGCGTCTGATTATAGGACGACGTAGAAGCGTTGACAATCATCTGGCAGGCGCAGTCGCACTTGGGCTCGTACTGCTTCACTATCTGTGCCCAAAGCATGCGTGCAGCACGGAACTTGGCTATCTCCATGAAGTAGTTCTCGGAGATGCCCATGTAGAACTTGATCTTCTTGGCAGCCAGGTCGGCATCGATACCGGCATCGGTAAGCTGCTGCATGTACTCGTTACCCCAGGCCAGGGCATAGCCCAGCTCCTGTACGATGTAGGCACCGGCATTGTTCAGCAGGTCGCTGTGCACCATGACGCAGCGCAGGTTGGGATAGTCCTTGAGCTTCTCTACGAGGCGGGGCATGTCAGCCATGAAAGCGGAAGAGTCCTTGCCCTTCATGAGCATGCGCTCGATGGGGTCGAAGCCTACACCACCCACAATCTTCTCCTTGTCGTAGCCCTTCTTTTCGAAGTAGGCCACCAGCAGGTCGGCCAACTCGAGGGCATGACGCTGGCAGGTGCGGTAGCTCACCTCGACGATGTCCAGACGGATGTCCTTGAGCAGGGTCTCGATGAACTCGGCGCTCAGGGCTTCGTGGCCGAAGCGGAAACCGATGCTGTCGATACCCTTATTCAGGATGTCAAGAGCTTTCTTGTTGGCCTCCACAGGGTCGTCAACCTTGATGTTCTGACGAACATACCATGAGTTAGAGTCTTTCTTATTGCCGCGTACGAAGGGGAATTCGCCTGGCAAGGCATCGGGTGTCTTGAGGTCCTTCAAGTCTTCGCGACGATAGAAAGGCTGTACTTAAAAACCTTCATTTGTTCTCCACACAAGGCCCTTCTGGAAGTCGGCACCCTTCAAGTCTACCTCAATCTTATCCAGCCACTCTTGAGTGGTAGGGGCGGTAAACTCGGTGAAGAGTCTCTCTTTGTTGTTTGACATAGTTTGATAAATGTAATATTATATAAGTTATAGAATTCTATTCAAGGGTGCAAAGATACAACATTTTTGGGAATGCCGCAAGAATATTTTGAAATATTTCATATTTCTTTACCTGTATATAGCTGATAATACTGCCCGCGAAGGGCTAAAAGCTCATCGTGGGTGCCACTTTCGGCTATATGACCGTGATCGAGGACGATAATCTGGTCGGCATTGCGCACCGTTGACAGGCGATGGGCGATGACGAACGTAGTACGTCCCTGCATCAGCGAGTCCATGCCGCGCTGTACCATCTGTTCGGTACGGGTGTCTATGCTGCTGGTGGCCTCGTCGAGTATCAGCACGGGGGGATTGGCTATAGCAGCGCGGGCTATGGCCAACAGCTGGCGCTCACCCTGCGAGAGGTTGCCGCCATCGCCATGCAACATGGTGTGATAGCCTTCGGCCAGACGACGTATGAACTCATGGGCTCCCACCAGTCGCGCAGCCTCCATGCACTCTTCGTCGGTGGCGTCGAGCCGTCCGTAGCGTATATTGTCGAGCACGGTTCCCGTAAATAGGTGGGTCTCCTGCAGCACGATGGTCATGCTGCGCCTGAGCGATGACTTCTGGATGTCGGTTATGGGTATGCCGTCGTAGAGGATGGTGCCCTTCTGTACGTCATAGAAACGGTTGATGAGGTTGATGATGGTGGTCTTACCAGCTCCCGTTCCGCCCACAAAGGCTATCTTCTGCCCTGGCTTGGTGTTGATGTCTATGTCGTAGAGCACCTGCTTCTCAGGCACATAGCCAAAGTCTACGTCCGTGAAGTCTACGTCGCCCCTTACAACTTGAGCGTGGAGCGTGGGGTGCTGAGAGTGGTTGTCTACCCAACAACCGTCCTGCAGCGTCCAATGTCCCTCGTCCACCTCCGGCTCGGCATCGCTGAGGGCAAAGATGCGTTCGGCTCCGACGGTAGCATTCAGCACAGAGTTGATCTGCTGGCTGACGTGCGATATGGGTTGCGTGAAGCTCTTGTTCAGCTGCAGGAAAGCCACTATCGTTCCTAACGAAATGGAAAATGTAGAATGGAGAATGGAGAATTGACCCAATGCGAGTGAGGCTCCCACCACGGCTATGAGCACATAACCCAGATTGCCCAGGTTGCCGTTGACGG
Organism: Prevotella sp.; assembly: GCA_017467565.1. GTDB lineage: Bacteria > Bacteroidota > Bacteroidia > Bacteroidales > Bacteroidaceae > Prevotella. The sequence goes on along the minus strand of JAFUSV010000121.1, from coordinate 31,972 downwards.
GCATCACGATGTTGGCTATCCGGTTGGCGTGGCAGGCCGACGAGCGCAACTGCTCGTTGATGGTCTCAAACTCGCTGATGGTCTGCTGCTCGCGACAGAACACCTTGACCACCTTCTGCCCCGTCATCATCTCTTCCACAAATCCATTGACACGTGCCAGGCTCTCCTGCTGCACGCGGAAATGTCCTCTCGACCACTTGCCCAGCCGTGTCGTCGTCACCATCATCACCAAGGCTATGAAGATGCTCACCAGCGTCAGGGGCACCGACAGCACTATCATCGACGAGAAGGTGGCCACGATGGTGATGACACTCGAGAAGACCTGTGCCATCGCCGTCGAGATCATCTGGCGGAGCGAGTCTACGTCATTGGTATAGACCGACATCAGTTCGCCATGCGAATGCTGGTCGAAATAGCTGATGGGCAACTGCTCCATACGCTCAAAGATGGCTTTGCGCAAGCGTGTCATCGTACCCTGCGACACGTTGATCATCAGCCGGTTGTAGCTGTAGCTGGCAATGACGCCCAGCAGCAGCACGAGGGCCAGACGGAACAAGGCCTGCATGAGCGAGGCATACTCGGGATTGGCCACCTGCGTCAACGGTACGATATAGTCGTCAATGAGGGTACGCGTGAAGAGGGTCGACATGAGTGACGTGATGCTGCTCACCACGATGCACAACAGAACGGTCAGAATGCTGAACTTATAGTGCCGGAACACGAAGCCAAAGAGGCGCTTCATCACCTGCTTCTGTTGTTTTGTAGCTCGCTGGAATCCGGCATTCTGGCCTGCAGGGCCATGAGGGCCGCGCTGGAACGATGGTTGTCTCATGCCTCACCTCCTTTCTTACGGTCAAAGTCGCCTGCTGTCTGCGACTGTATGTCGTATATCTCACGATAGAGCGCGTTGGTGGCCAGCAGCCGCTCGTGAGTGTCAAAGCCTGTCAGCTGACCATTGTCCATCACCATGATGCGGTCGCACTTCTCCACACTCGATATGCGCTGGGCGATGATGAGCTTGGTCATGTCGGGCAGCTGTTCGCGGAAAGCCCGTTGTATCAGGGCGTCGGTCTTGGTGTCGCAGGCCGATGTTGAGTCGTCGAGTATCAGTATCCGCGGATGTTTCAGCAGGGCTCGCGCTATGCAGAGACGCTGTTTCTGACCGCCCGAGACATTGGTGCCGCCTTGCTCGATGACGGCTTCGTACTGTCCGGGCATCTCCATGATGAAGTCATCGGCCTGGGCCATACGGCAGGCTGAACGACAGTCTTCTATCGTAGCATCGGCCTTGCCCCACCGCAGGTTGTCGAGTATCGTGCCGCTGAACAGGGTGTTCTGCTGCAGCACGATGGCAACCGAGCTGCGCAACGTCTCCAGGTCGTAGTCCTTCACGTTGACACCTCCCACCAGCACCTCGCCACGCGTCACATCGTACAGGCGGCTGATGAGGTTGACCAGCGACGACTTGCCCGAGCCCGTACCGCCTATCACGCCGATGGTCTCGCCGGCATGGATATCGAATGTCACGTTGTACAAGGCCGAGCGTTTCGACTGGCCTTCAGCCACTTGCGCATAGTCAAAGCGGACGTTACGAAACGTTATCGACGCTTCCTTGACTTCCCTTACGGGCTCTGCTGGGTTCTGTATGCTGCTGCGTGTCTCTATCACTTCGCTCACACGCTTGGCGGAAGCCGCACTCTGAGTGAGCATCACGAAAATCATGCTGAGCATCATCAACGACTGCAGGATGGACATGACGTAGGTGAACAGTGAGGTCAGCTCACCTGTGGTCAACGTGCCGTCAACGATGAAATGGGCACCCCACCACGACAGGGCGATGATGCAGCCATAGACCACCATGTTCATCACGGGATGGTTGAGCGCCATCAGACTCTCTGCCTTCATGTACAGCTGGTAGAGCCCGTCGGCAGCACGGGCAAACTTCCGGTTCTCGTAGTCTTCACGCACGAAGGCCTTCACCACACGGATGGCACGCACATTCTCCTGCACGCTCTGGTTCAGTTCGTCGTACTTCACATACACCTGCTGAAACAGTCGGCTGACGCGCGTTATAATAAGGTATATGGAAATGCCGAGCACCAGCATGGCCACAATGAAGATGAGCGACAGACGAGGGTCGATGACCAGACACATCGCCACGGACAGCAGCAGGCGGAAGGGTGCACGCACCGTCACCCTGAGTATCTGCTGATAGGCACCCTGCAGACTCTGCACATCGGTAGTCATGCGAGTGACAAGCCCCGACGGCGAGAAGCGGTCGATGTCATGAAACGAGAATGTCTGGATGTTGCGGTACATGGCACTGCGCAGGTTGGCTGCGAAGCCCGTGCTGGCATAAGCCGAGACACGGCCCGCCATGATGCCGAAGAAGAGTGACAGGAGCGACATCAGCAGCATCAGCAACCCATAGCGGTACACGTCGGGCATGCTGCCCCGGGCAATGCCTCGGTCTATGAGCATCGCCGTCACATAGGGTATCAGCACGTCCATCACCACCTCCATGGCCGTCAGTAAAGGCGTGGCTAACGAGGCACGCTTGTAGCGCCCTATCTGTTGGTAAAGTGTCTTGAGCATATTCGTTTTTTGTGCGTATAATCTTTTGGTGGTGCAAAGGTAATTTATTTTTTTGAAACACCCAAGATTTACCATGAACAAATTATGGTGCAAAGTTTGGTGAACTCAAAAAAAAGTAGTAATTTTGCACGCGCTTCACAAAAAGGAAACAAATCATGGATAAACAAAGACTGTACGACGAGCTGATGCCGGCGTTGGCATCGCTGACAGAGGGAGAACACGAGGAGATGAGCGTTCTCGCCAATGTTGCAGCAGTATTGAAAGAACGTTTCGGGTGGTTCTGGGTAGGCTTCTACCTGGAGCGTGAGGGCGAATTGCGTCTCGGTCCCTTTCAGGGGCCTGTCGCCTGCATGCACATCGCCATAGGCCGAGGCGTATGCGGCACGTCATTCCAGCGTCAGCAAAGCATCGTGGTAGACGACGTGGAGCAGTTTCCCGGCCACATCGCCTGCTCGTCGCAGTCACGATCGGAAATCGTCATTCCCATCTACAACAGGCAGGGCAAGCCCGTAGGCGTGCTCGATATTGACAGCACCCAACTGGCTACCTTCGACGATACCGACCGCAAGAATCTGGAAGCTGTATGTCAACTGATTTCCAAAACATTATATTAGACTATGGAAAAGAAAGACTTTCTCTGTATAGGACACATCACTCACGACCATATCATCACGCCCAGCATGCCTGAAGGTGTAGACTCGGCCGGAGGTACTGCCTATTATGTAGCGTGGGCCATGCAGCATCTGCCGCAGGACGTGCGCTTTGGCGTGGTCACGGCTATCGGTAATGACCTGTATCACGAAGCTGAACGACTGAGCCAGGCGGGCATCGACATCGAGGTTCACCCCAGCAAGGACAGCGTCTTCTTCGAGAACCGCTACGAGGAGGATATGAACAAGCGCCACCAGCGCGTGCTCTCGAAGGCCACACCCTTCACCATCGACATGCTGCGCACGGCCGAAGCCGAGGTATTCCATCTGGGCACCTTGCTGCAGGATGACTTCTCACCCGAAGTGGTAGAGTATCTGACCACCAAGGGACGCGTCTGCATCGACGTGCAGGGCTATCTGCGCGAGGTTCGCGGACAGAAGGTCTACCCTACCCCATGGCACGACATGATGCGCGTACTCAAATCTACTGACATCCTGAAGGTCAACGAACATGAGATAGACGTGCTCACCAATGGGCAGAAAGACCTGCACGAGGCCGCCAAGAGCATACGCTCATGGGGCGTGCGCGAGGTGCTCATCACCCTGGGCAGCTATGGCAGCGTCATCTATGCCGACGACCACTTCTACGACATACCGGGATATCCTCCACGCCAAGCTGTCGATGCCACTGGATGTGGCGACACCTATGCTGCCGGCTATCTCTACGCCCGCGCCAAGGGAGCCGACTACGAGGAGGCTGGACGCATGGCGGCTGCTATGTGCACACAGAAGCTGGAACACACGGGACCCTTCGACGGTACCATCGACGATATCAACAGAATCATCAACGACAATCATGGAAAATAATATCATCGCCAAACTCATCGCCAAGGCACTCAACCTGCAGGAACAAGCCGTACAGAACACGCTGGCCCTGCTTGACGAGGGATGCAACATACCCTTCATCTCACGCTACCGCAAAGAGCGTACCGGCGGCCTCAACGAGGTGCAGATAGCTGCCATCAGCGAACAGAGCGAGCGACTCAGGGAAATACAAAAACGTAAGGAAACGGTCACGAAGACGATACAGGAGCAGGGCAAGATGACACCTGAACTGCAGAAACGTATCGACGAGTGTTGGGATGCCAACCTGCTGGAGGATATCTACATGCCCTACAAGCCACGTCGACGCACAAGGGCACAGATAGCCCGTGAACAGGGACTGGAACCGCTCGCACAGATTCTGCTGCTGCAACGCGAACAGCATCCTGACGACGTGGCCCGACGCTTCGTGAAAGGCGATGTCAATGATGCCGATGCTGCCATCAAGGGGGCACAGGACATCATAGCCGAGACCATCAGCGAGGACGAAAGCTCGCGACAGCTGATACGTGGTGCCTACCGTCGCACCGCTACGGTTACGTCGAAGGTAGTCAAGTCGAAAGCTGACACGGAGACGGGACAGAAGTTCCGTGACTACTTTGACTGGAAGGAGCCACTGAAACGATGCTCCAGCCACAGGCTGCTGGCCATGCTCAGAGGAGCATCAGAGGGTGTGCTGCGACTCAGCATCGACCCCATCAGCGATGATGAATGCGTAGAACGACTGCAGCGTCAATGGGTACGCTCAGCCAATGCCTCCGGAAGACTGGTCAGCGAAGCTGCCGAGGATGCCTATAAGCGTCTGCTCAAGCCTTCGATAGAGACTGAATTCACCAACCTGAGCAGAGAACAGGCTGAGGACGATGCCATCCATGTCTTTGCCGACAACCTGCGCCAGCTGTTGCTCAGTGCTCCACTGGGACAGAAGCGCGTCATGGGTATCGACCCTGGATTCAGGACGGGCTGCAAGGTGGTATGTCTCGACGAGCAGGGCAACCTGCTGCACCACGAAGCCATATTCCCCCATCCGCCCATTAACCGCGTGATGCAGGCCAGGGTCCACGTGCAGCAGATGGTCAAGCAATATCATATAGAGGCGATTGCCATCGGCAACGGTACAGCGTCGCGCGAGACGAAGGCTTTTGTCGAAGATATCCTGCACACCCAAGAGTACCAGGGCGTGCGCCTCTTTGTAGTAAGCGAAGACGGAGCTTCGGTCTATTCGGCTTCGAAAACTGCACGCGAAGAGTTTCCCGACGAGGACGTGACCGTACGTGGTGCCGTCAGCATAGGCCGAAGGCTGATGGATCCGTTGGCCGAACTGGTGAAGATTGACCCCAAAAGCATAGGCGTGGGACAATACCAGCACGATGTGGACCAGACAAAGCTGAAACGGCAGCTGGACATGACCGTAGAGAGTTGCGTCAACCAGGTAGGCGTCAACCTCAACACGGCATCGAGCCATCTGCTGCAATATGTCAGCGGACTGGGCCCGACGCTGGCCAAGAACATCGTAGACTATCGTAGCGAACACGGTGCATTCACCTCACGCACACAACTCAAGAAAGTACCTCGGCTAGGACCCTCCGCATTCCAGCAATGTGCCGGTTTCCTGCGTATACAGGGAGGAAAGAACCCGCTGGACAACAGCGCCGTTCACCCTGAGAGCTACCCTATAGTGGAACAGATGGCCAAGGACCAGGGATGCTCTGTAGCCGACCTTATAAATAATAAAGATGTACGCGCGAAGATAGACATACGCCGCTATGTGACGGCTGAGGTAGGCATACCTACACTGACGGACATCATCAACGAACTGGAGAAGCCCGGACGCGACCCACGCGAACAGCTGGAGGAGTTTGAATTCGACAGCCACGTACAGACGGTCGACGACCTTGTAGAGGGCATGGTGCTGCCTGGCATCGTGACCAACGTCACCAACTTTGGTGCCTTCGTCGATATTGGCGTACACCAAGACGGACTGGTACACATCTCGCAGATGGCCAACCGCCGCATCAATCATCCGTCGGAAGTGGTCAAGTTACATCAGCATGTAGAAGTAAAGGTTATAGAGATAGACCGCCAACGCAATCGTATATCACTATCAATCAAGCAGGTATAGCCAGTTATTCAGAGATAGCCTTTAACAGATTCATCAGCTGGGCATCGTCTGTCCATTTGAAGTCGGGCTGCTCAATGATCGTCTTATACATGCGTCGTTTGTCCTTCGGCAGACGGTTCCAGATCGTGCGCTCATGTACCTTCAGCATCTTGCCGTTGTAGAGCATGTAGTAAACGGGTATGATGGGCAGTTTGTAGTCATCCTCATTATTGATGTCAATGGTACCGGTATTGATGAAGTCGCTCATCTCAAGACTGGTGCCATTGGTTATATTGCCAAAGTCTACCTGCGAGAAGTTCACATTATTGTGCAGGTTGCGCTCGTAGCTCTCCTTGTCGAAGAGGTCAATGCGGTAGAGCACATTCGGCCCCACGGAGTCGACGATACATGCCAGCTGGTTGTTGATATTGATGAACTGTCGGTCATCAAAGTCCACACTGAGGATATTGTCCATATTGGCCTCCATGGTGAGCTCACCCTTGAGGAAGAGCAGCGAGGCATTCTTCAGGAAGACGTTGGTAAAGGCGTTCTTCGACTTGTGGCCGTCAGCAAAGGTGATGACAGCGGGGCGGAAGTCCTTGTAAAGCACAGGCATCGTGGTACGTTTCTGAGCCAGCATGGCTACCGCCATCATGACCATACACATCAATGTGAGATATCTTCTTGTCATAGTCTGCTTATATATAGTTAAAAAGCCCATCGACCTGACATCAATGAGCTTACTGTTAATAGTTGCGGTGCGTACGAGATTCGAACTCGTGACCTCCTGCGTGACAGGCAGGCATTCTAACCTACTGAACTAACGCACCCTCCTAAGAGGCTTTCTGAAAAATCGTTGCGGTGCGTACGAGATTCGAACTCGTGACCTCCTGCGTGACAGGCAGGCATTCTAACCTACTGAACTAACGCACCAGTCAGCGGCTTTTTCGTTTGCGGGTGCAAAGGTACAAACTTTTCGCAAAACCTGCAAGAAGTTTGCAAGAAAAATCTTCCAAATAACATTCTTTAACAAGCCTGCACGCCCTCTTTTTACTTCACACATTATATAATCTAAGGGGCATTCAAGACATTTCGCCGAAAAAACGACGGAAATCATTGAAAAAATTTGCTCATTTAGAACAAATCATGTAACTTTGTCGAGGTTTTTCAACATATAGCTACAGCAATGGACAGTATCATCAGCCTATTTCAACCCATCTCACTCAGCGAAATGAGCGGAGTGAAACTGATGAATCGTACGGACACCAAGTTCGTGACGACACTTACCATGCTGCGCCAATTGCTGCAGATGGCACAGACCGACTATTACGTACAGGAGATAGACGGACAGCGCAACATGCTCTACGACACGACATACTTCGACACCGACCACTACGATATGTACAATGTGCACCAGCATGGTCACTGCAACCGACAGAAGATACGCTTCCGCACGTATGTCAGTTCGAACCTGCAGTTCATGGAGGTGAAGACCAAGAACAACCACGGACGCACCAAGAAGAAGCGCATCGAGGTCAGCGACATGGATCTGCATGACGATGTGAAGCGCGAGTTTCTCGGTCGCACCCTCAGATACGACATCGACTGCCTGATGCCCCACATGCACAACTACTTCCATCGCATCACGCTGGTCAACAAAGGCAAGACCGAACGACTGACCATCGACACTCAGCTACAGTTCAACAATATCGTCTCGGGACAGCATAAAGATATGGGTGACCTGGTCATCATTGAGCTGAAACGCGACGGAATGGTCTATTCACCGGTACTGCAGATGCTGCGCGACCTGCACATTCACCCCCACGGGTTCAGCAAGTACTGCATGGGAGCTGCCATGACCAATGACAGCCTACCCGTCAATCGCTTCAAGGAAAAGCTGCGCGACGTAGACCGCATCCTGCTCTCGTCACATTAAGCATCACTCAGGCTGTCTACTAAAGAATTATTCATCAAAAAACAACGTTTATATGTCTACACTCTTTTCAGAAGTATTTACCAGTACACTCATCAGGTTCCTCATCTGCATCGTGGTCAACTGGAGTATCATCGGATTCCTCTATTACAGGAAGAGCCATCGTCGCGACTTCTCGTTCACGTTTATGATCATGACCGTAGCCATCTTCTTCCTGGTCTACTTCATGATGGGCATGGACCGAGGCAAGGCTACCATGGGCGTGGGTCTGGGACTGTTCGGTATCTTCAGCATCATGCGCTACCGTACCGACACGATGCCTGTACGCGAAATGACCTACCTCTTTGTAGTCATCTGCCTGTCAGTGATACACGCCATGGCTGCCGAATCGATAGAAAACCCCAGTACAGGCAGCAGCGCCATGGCCATGAGCTATGCCGAACTGATAGCCGTCGACCTGATAACCATCGACACTATCTGCATCTGCGAGATGCTGATGAAGACCCAGTCCACCAAGCTGATACAGTATGACCGCGTGGAGCTGACCAAGCCCGACCGCAGGGAGGAACTGATAGCCGACCTGGAGGCCCGCACAGGACTGAAGATCACGAGTGTCAAGATAGGCGGCATCGACTTTCTGAGAGATACCGTAGTGCTGCGCATAGGCTATCTCAGCACGAAGGAGAGTGACGAAGTGGACGGAATATTCACCATCAAGAAATCACAATGGAGAGAAAACGTATAGTAACGCTACTGGCTGTGGCCACCATGGGACTGACAGCCGTTCATGCCCAGAGCGACTTTGGACTCTGGGGCGAGTTGAACGTAGAACGCGAAGTCAACAAACGTCTCGAGATAGGAGGCGGCATTGAAATCAGACGACGTGACAACCTGAAAGAGGCCGACCGACTGAGTGTAGGCATCAGCGCCAGCTACAAGCTGACCAACTGGCTGAAAGTCAATGCCGGTATGTCGCTGCTGGAAGACAACCGCTACAAGTTGAACGACAAGGGCACTAAATATGCCAGCTACTGGGCCACCCGCTACCGTTTCACAGCAGGCCTGACGGCATCTCATTCCTTCGGGAAACTCACGTTGTCACTACGTGAGCGGTGGCAATACACGCTGCGTCCTGAAGAAACGACGACGCGCTACTGGAACTACACCGACGAAGAGGATGACCGCTACGAGGGCGAAGTGGCCGACGAGCACACCTATGGCGGCAAGGCCAAGCACGTATGGCGCAACCGTCTACAGGCCAAGTACAAGCTGACGAAGATGTGGCGGCCGTACATCAACGCCGAGACCCACGTTTCCAAAGGCCTGGAGAAGATACGTTGTGCCGCCGGTACTGAGATACGCCTCAACAAGCACCATTGGCTCGACGTGAAATACCTGTACCAGCACTGCCCCAATGATGACGATGACGAAGGTGACAAGCACATCATCGGCATAGGCTACACCTACAAGTTTTAAGCGAAAGAGTACACGAAAGTGTACTTTTTTGTTTCATTATCATACTTTCTCGTTTTTTTTGTGTACCTTTGCACGCAAATTTATATACACGTATGGCAACAGAACAGATAAGAATCAAAGATATAGCCCTCAGGGCAGGCGTTTCTGTGGGCACTGTAGACCGTGTGCTCCACGACCGCCCCAACGTATCGAAATCCGCACGCGAAAAGGTGGAGAAGGCGCTCAAGGAGATGGACTACCAGCCCAATGTCTATGCCTCGGCACTGGCCTACAACAAGAGCTACACGTTCTTCTGCATCATCCCACAGCACGACAGCGAGGCTTACTGGGAGGAGATAGAAGAGGGCGTGCAGGCAGCCACAAGGATTCACCGCGACTTCCACGTATCGCTCCAGCTGCTCTACTACGAGCGTTTCAACGGCGAATCGTTCCAGCATACTATCGAGACCTGTCTTGAGTCGAACCCTGACGGAGTCATCGTCGTACCTTCGAAGCTCGAACTGACACAGCTATTCGCTGACCGCCTGCACGATCAGAACATCCCGTTCATCTTGCTGGACAGCTACCTGCCCGACCTGAAGCCGCTGGCTTTCTACGGACAGGACTCCTTCCAGAGCGGCTACTTTGCCGCACGCATGCTGATGCTCATCGCCTCGAAGGAGAAGGAGATATTCCTAATGAAGCAGCTGAAGGACGGACACATCGGTTCCAAGCAGCAGTCTAACCGCGAGACAGGCTTCCGTCACTACATGAAGGACCACTACCCTCACATCGACATCACGGAGATCAACCTGCCGCTCGACATGGACCGCAAGCACTATAAGGCGCTGCTCGACGAGTTCTTTGAGCAGCATCCTCACATACACCACGGCATCACCTTCAACTCGAAGGCCCACCTCGTAGGCCAATACCTGCTGCAGACCAACCGCCGCAACGTGCAGATCATGGGTTACGACATGGTAGCCAAGAATGCCGAGTGCGTGCGCCAGGGCAGCATCTCCTTCCTGATAGCCCAGCATGCTTATCTGCAAGGCTATTCGTGCATCGAAACGCTGTTTCAGGCTATTGTGCTGAAGAAAGAGGTAAACCCCGTCAACTACATGCCTATCGAACTGCTCACCAAGGAAAACATCGACTTCTACCGAAGGACGAACATAGGATAAAGAACAGACAAACAAAACTACTACATGGAAAAAACAACTATCATTAAAATCAATCCTGCCGACTCTGTCGTAGTCTGCCTGGAAGAGAAGCACAAGGGCGACACCATCACCGCAGACGGCAAGCTGATCACCGTGCTGCAAGATACGCCCGCCGGTCACAAACTGCTCATCAGCGACGTGAAGCAGGGCGACAACATCATCAAGTACGGCTACCCCATCGGACATGCACTTCACGACATGAAGGCCGGAGAGTGGGTCAACGAGAACAACCTGAAGACCAACCTGGCCGGCACGCTGGAATATACCTACAACCCCGTAGACGAACAACTGAACATCCCTCAGGCTCATCGCACCTTCAAGGGGTACCGTCGTAAGAATGGCGACGTAGGCGTGCGCAACGAGCTGTGGATAGTGCCTACCGTGGGATGCGTCAACGGTATTGCAGAGCGTCTGGTGACCATGATGCGTCAAGAGATAGACCATTCGACAGGCATAGAGATATTCGCCTGGCACCACAACTCTGGCTGCTCGCAACTGAGCGGCGACCACGAGAACACCCGCAAGGTGCTGCGCGACATCTGCCTGCATCCCAATGCCGGCGGTGTACTGGTGTTAGGTCTGGGGTGTGAGAACAATCAGCCCGAGCAGTTCATGCAGACCCTGGGCGACTACGACCACGACCGCATACGCCTGCTGGTCACTCAGCAGGTGGAAGGCGACGAGGTGGAGGCCGCCATGTCGATACTCAGGGAACTCTACAGTACGGCAGCAGCCGACAAGCGTGAAGACATCCCCGTCTCTGAACTGCGCGTAGGACTGAAGTGTGGCGGCAGCGACGGCTTCAGCGGCATCACGGCCAATCCGCTGGTGGGCGAGTTCAGCGACTGGCTCGTAGCACAGGGAGGAACGAGCGTACTGACAGAAGTGCCCGAGATGTTTGGAGCCGAGACCATCCTCATGAACCGTTGCGAGACGCCGGAGCTCTTCCAACAGACGGTATCTATGATCAATCATTTCAAGGAGTATTTCCTCAGCCACGGCGAACCTGTGGGCGAGAATCCCAGCCCGGGCAACAAGGCTGGCGGCATATCGACACTCGAGGACAAGGCACTGGGCTGCACGCAGAAATGCGGCAGGGCTCCTGTCAGCGGTGTCATGGAGTATGGCGACCGTCTCTCGCACAAGGGTCTCAACCTGCTGTCAGCCCCTGGCAACGACCTCGTTGCTGCTACGGCACTGGCCTCCTGTGGCTGTCACCTGGTACTCTTCACCACCGGTCGGGGCACGCCTTTCGGCACCTTCGTACCTACTATGAAGATAGCTACCAACCCCACGCTGGCTGCCTGCAAGCCTCACTGGGTGGACTTCAATGCCGGCCAGCTCATAGAAGGCCGCACCATGAGCGAACTCGTACCTGAATTCATCGATACCGTCCTCGACGTTGCCAGTGGTCGTCAGGCCAAGAACGAAGTGAACGGATACAGGGAAATAGCCATCTTCAAGAACGGAGTCACGCTGTGAGAAGTGAGAAGTGATGAGTGAGAAGTGATGAGTGAACTGAATATAACGACTCGCAACTACCTGAGACTGCTACGGGCAGGAGCCTTCCAGGAACAGGAGGGCATAGAGCCCATGTCGGCATGGAAATGGGGACAGGTCTACGACATGTCCCTGCTCCATCATACGACGGCTCTGGCCTACGACGGCATACTGCATTGCGACGACCAGTTCTTCATGCACATCCCCGACAAGCTGAGGGCTCAATGGCTGCAGCAGACGAAGACGACGGAAGAGGAGCACAGGCAGACTCGCGAACAGGCGATGCAGCTGCTTCGCCAGTTACATCAGAGTCAGTCGCGCCCCATCCTGACGGGCAGTCTGGTCTACAGCAGCTACTATGCGCGTCCCAACCATCGGCCGGTAGACAACATCAGCATCTTCTTTCCCTACCCCACCCAGGCTCAGAAGGCCGACACGTGGGCAGAGAGTGCTGCCACGGATGTGAACTATACCGACCGCCACACGATGAAGTATAGCTGGCACGGACTGCATGTCACCCATCATCACCGCTTCATGCGCCTGAGCAACAAACTGCTCAGCCACAGCCTGCAGAACCTGGTGGAACAGGAACTGAGAGAGAGCCGAACGGCCTATTACGACGATGACCCTGACATCGAGACACTCAACCCCACGCTGACCCTCTTTCAGATATTGCTACGCCTGTCGTGCGACCTCATTGCGGGTACCATCCAGCTCATCGACCTCGTTGACACGGGCAGTTTCCTGCGCTCCATCGGCGACCGCGTCGACTACATCAAGCTGCAGGCATGGATAGAGAAACTGAAGATGCAGCGCATGGTGCCCATCATCGCACAACTGCTGGTCGAGCTGCTCGCCTTTGCCGAGGATGAGCTGCCCTTCACCACCATCCAGAAGCGGGTCGACCTGAGCGACATCGTCAGCGAGATACTGGTGCCGTCGACCAACCGCAGCAAGCGCATGATGGTCACGCAGTCAGGCCACGGCATCTTCCTGCATACCAGCAACACGTCGGCCTTCGTATGGCATGCCCGCCGCTCGGCCAAGTTCATGAGGTACTATCCGTCAGAGAGCATCACCAGCCTCTTCTCATCGTTTGCCCGCTCGCTGACCAATATCGAAGAATAAGTTTACATTATAATACATAAGAAGACAAGACATGATTACAGTCACCAATCTGGCGATTCAATTCGGAAAAAAGGTTCTCTACAAAGACGTGAACCTCAAGTTTACTAACAGCAATATCTATGGTGTCATAGGTGCCAACGGAGCCGGTAAGTCCACCCTGCTCAGAGCTATCAGCGGCGAGCTGGAGCCCAACAAGGGTACGGTGGAGATGGGACCCGGCGAGCGCCTGTCCGTGCTGGAGCAGGACCACTTCAAGTACGACGACTACTCCGTGATGGACACCGTCCTGATGGGACATGCACCACTATGGGCCAACATGAAAGAGCGCGAGGCCCTCTATGCCAAGGACGAGATGACCGAGGAAGACGGCGTGAAGGCAGCCGAACTGGAGATGGCCTTTGCCGAGATGAACGGATGGGAGGCTGAGAGCGAGGCCGCCCAACTGCTGCAGAACCTGGGTATCAAGGAGGAACGCCACTATGCCCAGATGGCCGACATATCCAACAACGAGAAAGTACGTGTCATGCTGGCCAAGGCTCTCTTCGGACACCCCGACAACCTGCTCCTCGACGAGCCTACCAACGACCTTGACCTCGACACCGTACAATGGCTTGAGGAGTACCTCAGCTCGCTGGAACAGTGCGTCCTCGTGGTCAGTCACGACCGTCACTTCCTCGATGCCGTCTCCACGCAGACCGTCGACATCGACTTTGGCAAGGTGACCCTCTTCTCGGGTAACTACTCCTTCTGGTACGAGAGTAGTCAGCTGGCCCTGCGTCAGGCTCAGAACCAGAAACTGAAGGCTGAAGAGAAGCGCAAGCAGCTGGAGGAATTCATCCGTCGCTTCTCGGCCAACGTGGCTAAATCGAAGCACACCACTTCTCGAAAGAAGATGCTCGAAAAGCTTAACGTTGAGGAGATTACGCCCTCAACACGTAAGTACCCCGGCATCATCTTCCAGATGGAGCGCGAGCCTGGCACACAGATACTCGAGGTGAAGGACCTCAAAGCTGTTGATGCCGACGGGACGGTGCTCTTCGACAACGTCAACTTCACCATCGAGAAAGGTCAGAAGACGGTCTTCCTGTCTCACAACCCCAAGGCCATGACTGCCCTGTTCGAGATTATCAATGGCAACCGTCAGCCCGACCACGGCGAATACAAGTGGGGCGTGACCATCACTACCGCCTACCTGCCGCTGGACAACACCGAGTTCTTCCAGTCGGAACTCAACCTGGTAGACTGGCTGTCGCAGTACGGCAAGGGCAACGAGGTGCTGATGAAGTCGTTCCTGGGCCGCATGCTGTTCCGTGAGGAAGACGTACTGAAGAAGGTCAACGTGCTGAGCGGTGGCGAGAAAATGCGCTGCATGATAGCCCGCATGCAGTTGAAGAATGCCAACTGCCTGATACTCGACACCCCCACCAACCACCTCGACCTGGAGTCTATTCAGGCCTTCAACAACAACCTGGTGCAGTTCAAGGGTAACATTCTCTTTGCCTCTCACGACCACGAGTTCATCCAGACGGTGGCCGACCGCATCATCGAACTGACTCCGAGCGGCACCATCGACAAGCTGATGCAGTACGATGACTACATCTACGATGAGCAGATCAAGGAGCATAAGGCTCGCATGTACGGAGAATAAGTGAAGATATTTAGAAACAGAAAAAACCTATGGTTTCATAAAGCGAAGCCATAGGTTTTTCTTATGCTGTTATCGTCAGGAGTTTACTTGACGAAGACTTTCTTGCTGCCTACGATGTTCACACCCTTCGTCTGACGGCTCAGCACTACGCCATTCAGGTTGTAGACAGCCTCGTCATTGTCGGTGCTTCTGACGCTTCTGACGCCCTGTGCATCAGTGGCTACGATAGCGTCGGCCGAGAGAGGCATCAGGAACCAGCCCGTCATGTAGTAGATGACGACACCCGTGATTTTGCTGGCTGACGCGGGCCATGTATAGCCAGCAGGCAATGTGCCCATATAGTCGCGGGCCTTGAATGTATGTCCGTCCGTGTCTGTCAGCGTCTTATTCTGTCCACCACCCGAGATGGTGACGTTCTCAAAGGTAATCAACCGGCCGTAGTTAGCCTGGGCTGCAGCTTCGGTCATCGCCATGACGGTACCTTCGAGCGTGGTCTCTGTGGCCGTGAAGGTAGAGGCATCCGTAGCCGTCAGCTGATATTCCACGGCAAGGGCGGGGTCGTTCATGAAGTCGATGTTGTTGTCTGTACTCTTCGTACCTACGATATATCCGTTGAGCACGGTGCCAGGCGTCAGCTGTACACCCTTGACGACCGTAGCGCCGGTAGCATCCTCCACGTAGTAGCTGCCGCCATTGACGGCATTCACACGGGCATTGGTCAGCGTCACCTTCACCATCTTGCCATCCTCCGTAGCATTGAAGGCAGCGATGTCAGCCACCTCAATGGCTACTGCGGGCTTCACGGTCTCAGCGTTCTCGTCGGCCAGCATCACGTCAATCTTCGAGATTGAACGGTTGGCTGTGGTGGTGAACGTCACTTCCGAGGCGTTGCCTGTCCACACGTTGTCAGCTATCTCGCCGGTAGAAGCCGTGAAGTCGAAGCTGCCCGAGGCCATGGTCACGCTGACGCTCACCAGCGCCTTACCCTCGGGAGCCGTCAGTTTGAAGGCATTCTCCTTGGCCACTCTCAGCACGGTGGTGGCAGCATCCTCGTTTTCATAGAGCAGGTTGGCATTCCACTCGTTGTTCTGAATAGACGTCAGCACAACGCCGTTGACGGTGAGCGTATTGACCACGCCGTTGTCGTCATCAAAGAGCGCCTTGCTGGTAGGCCAGTTCTCAGGATTGTTCTGAAAGTCGAAGGTAGCATCGGCAGCCGTGACCTCCTCCATAGAGAGCGGCAGCAGCTGGTTGGCCGAGGCCGACTTGGCGACGAGGATGGCAACGATGGTGACGTTCTCCATGCGTGTCTCATCCTTCACCCACGTGGCGTCTATCTTGTGCAACTGCTGATTGGCAGTAGCCGTGCCGTTGTTGACGTCAATCTTGTCGTCGCCCATCTGCAACGTGCCTGCCGTTGCGCTGGTGGCCACGAACGTAGCACCCGTTATCTTCACTACCTTGTTCAGGTTGGCAGCGACGTTCACCTCGGCTATCGAGCCCTCTACGGTCGTGTAGTCAGCGATGGCAGTAGCGGTCAGCTCGCTCTTGGGCGTATCCTCCGACTCCTTCATCTGAGGATTGGCGCTGGCCGTACGACGCACCACGTAGACGGTACCGCTCACCTTGCTCTTCTCGTTCAGCTTGTCATTCAGCGAGGTGTACTGAATCCAGCATCCGCCCGTAGCATCCTGCACCCATACCGTGGTAGCGCCATCAGCCGACTTACCGATGACCTCGGCATCCTTCAGCGTCAGCTTGGCGTAAGTGCCGGGCTCCAGGGCATTGAAGGCAGCGATATTGGCGCACTCGGTATAGCTGAGTTCGGCCATGTCACTCAGTTCGGCCAGGGTGACGGTAGCCTTGGCGATATAGGCCGTAGCGTCCACGCTGAAGCGCACGCCAGTGGCTATGCCCGTCCAGGTGTGGTCGTCTATCTGTCCGTTGGCGGCCGACATGCCCAGGTTGCCAGAGCCGGCCTGCTCGAACACCACCTTCGTGATGAGCTTACCCTGGGGTGCCTTGATGGTCATGGTAGTGTACTGCATGTACATCACCAGGCAGTTGCCACGATTGCCGCTGCTGACATTGGTTACGCGCGACGGGGCAGCACCCGATGTCACCTGCATGGCTACGCCGTCCACGGTCCATGTCTCGTTGATAACATAACTCTGCGCGTCATTCAGGGTAGTACCCATATAGCCACGCAGACCCTCAGTCGTGAAGTCGAACACGACGTCCTCGGCACTGGCCGTGAAAGGCTGTGCCAGCAGTGCAAAGAGCACAAGAATCAAAGTAGATAATTTCTTCATAATGATACAATAAAATAATGTGTAACTTTTGTGGGTGCAAAGTTACACATTATCTATTATATACGCAATCGCAATTTTTAGGTATTCTTCAGGCCGCCTACCTTGACCAGATACTCGGCTATCTGCACGGCGTTGAGTGCTGCGCCCTTGCGTATCTGGTCACCCGAGAGCCAGAGCGTCAGTCCGTTGTCGTCAGCCAGGTCCTTACGCACACGACCTACGAAGACATCGTCCTTGCCTGCCGTATGCAGGGGCATGGGATAGGTCAGCGTCGTGGGGTCGTCCACCAGGGTGCAACCAGGTGCCTGGGCAATGGCCTGCTGGGCCTGCTCTACGCTGATGGGGCTTTCGGTCTCAATCCATACGCTCTCCGAGTGTGAGCGTAGCGAGGATACACGGACGCAGGTGGCCGAGCAGCGGGCATCGGTATGCATGATCTTGCGCGTCTCATTGTACATCTTCATCTCCTCCTTCGTATAGCCATTGGGCTGGAACACGTCTATCTGGGGTATCACGTTGTAGGCCAACTGATGGGGGAACTTCTTGATGGTCTTCACCTCGCCCGTTTCCACGATCTCGCGGTACTGCTGCTCCAGCTCGGCCATAGCTGCGGCACCGGCGCCGCTGGCACTCTGATAGCTGCTGACGCGGATGCGCTTGATGTGGCTCAGCTGCTCCAGCGGCTGCAGCACGACCACCATCATGATTGTCGTGCAGTTGGGGTTGGCGATGATGCCACGCGGACGTACCAGGGCATCCTTGGCATTACACTCGGGCACCACCAAGGGCACGTTGTCGTCCATGCGGAAGGCACTCGAATTGTCGATCATCACGCAGCCATAGCGGGTGATGTCGTCGGCATACTCTTTCGACGTACCTGCACCTGCCGAGGTGAATGCGATGTCGATGTCCTTAAAGTCATCGCCATGCTTCAGCAGTTTCACTTCGATGTCCTTACCCTGAAAACTGTACTTTCTCCCTGCCGAACGATCAGAACCGAAGAGTACCAACTCGTCCATAGGGAACTTTCTTTCATCGAGCAGTCTCAAAAACTCCTGCCCTACGGCGCCACTTGCACCTACAATTGCTACTTTCATAAGCCTTAAGTTTATAAATCGGGTGCAAAGTTAATCATTCTGTCAGAAAATCTATCGTTCTTTAACTCCCTTTAACTTCTTTATCTCCTTTAACTCCACAAAAAAATCGTAACTTTGCACTCGAAATGGCCATACTACTATCGACAATGCCCTTAGTACAGGACCCGACGATGATATTTTTCGTCGTGCTGCTGATTATTCTGTTTGCCCCTATCATCATGGGTAAACTGCGCATACCGCATATCATAGGCATGGTGCTGGCAGGCATCGTCATCGGTCAGCATGGGTTCAACATCCTGGCACGCGACCGCTCGTTCGAGATATTCGGTTCCGTAGGTCTGCTTTACATCATGTTCCTGGCCGGACTGGAGATTAACCTCAGTGACCTGAAGAAGTACGGTGTGCGCATGTCGGTATTCGGTCTGCTGACGTTCTTCGTGCCCTTTGCCATGGGCTATTTCGTGGGCGTCACACTCCTGGGCTATTCGCCCACAGCGGCCATGCTGTTGGCCTGCATCCTCTCGTCCAACACGCTGATAGCCTACCCTATCGTCGGCAAGTACGGTCTGCAGAAGCACCGCTCGGTGGTGCTCAGCGTAGGCTCGTCGATGATAGCCCTGTCACTGGCCCTGACCGTGCTGGCAGCCTTCGCGGCATCCTACAAGGGCGAGGCCGACCTGCTGTTCTGGCTGACCTTCGCGGGCAAGGTGGTGCTGTTCTGTACAGTCTCGATACTGATCATCCCGCGGCTGACGCGCTGGTTCTTCCGCCGCTACAACGATGCCGTGATGCTCTACGTCTACACCATGTCCGTGCTCTTCCTCAGTGCAGCAGCCAGCGACGCCTGCGGACTGGAAGGCATCTTCGGTGCATTCTTCGCAGGACTCCTCCTCAACCGCTTCATCCCCGGCGTATCACCGCTAATGAACCGCCTGGAGTTCATCGGTAACGCGCTCTTCATACCCTACTTCCTCATCGGTGTGGGCATGCTCATCGACATCAGGGTGATGTTCCACGACCTGAACACTGCCTGGGTCGTATTCTGCATCGTCTTCTTCGGCACCTTCGGCAAGGCCATAGCCGCCTACCTGTCGTGCCTCGTCTTCCGCCTGCACATCTCGTCGGGCCACATGATGTTCGGACTGACCACGGCCCACGCTGCCGGTTCCATCGCCATGGTCATGGTAGGCATGGAACTGCTCTCGGCCGACGGCACGCCACTGGTAGACAACATGATGCTCAACGGTGTGGTGATGATGATTCTGTTCACGTGCATCATCAGCTCTGTCACTACCGACAGCGCCTCGCGCCTCATCCTGCTACGCGAGAAGCTGCACAAGACCGAGGAGGCCGAACATCAGGGCGACGACGAGAAGATGCTGCTGCCCCTGCAACACGCGGAGGATGCCACCAACCTGGTACACCTGGCCATACTGATGCGCAACAAGCGGCTCAACCGCGGCATCATCGGCATCAACGTGGTCTACGACGACCAGTACAGCAACGACAACCAGCAGGAAGGTCTCAAGGTGCTGGAGGCTGCCACCCGCACTGCCGACTCTGCCGACGTGCGCATACAGACGCAGAGCCGCCTGGCTACCAACATTGCCAACGGACTGAAGCATGCCTTCAAGGAGAACCGCGCGTCGGAGATTATCATGGGCATGCACCATCGCAAGTCGCCCGGCGACTCCTTCTGGGGAGCCTACACGCAGGGGCTCATCACCGAGATCAACCGGCAGATCATGATATGCCGCATCAACCGCCCGCTGAACACCATACGCCGCATCGTCGTCGCCATTCCCTCGCGCGTAGAGTACGAGTCGGGCTTCTATCGCTGGATAGAGCGCCTGTCGCGCATGGCCGAGAACCTGAATTGCCGCATCGTGTTCCACGGCCGCATGGAGTGCCTCAAGCTGATACGCGGATACATAGAGCACTATCATGCCGAGCTGCGGGCCGAGTATGAGCACATGGAGCACTGGAAGGAGTTCCCCACGCTCAGCACTCAGGTGCACGACGACCATCTGCTGATAGTCATCACGGCCCGCATGGGCACCGTGTCGTACAAAGCCACGTTCGAGTATCTGCCGCGCGAGCTGTCACAGTATTTCCCGTCGTGCTCGCTCATCATCCTCTACCCCGACCAGAACGGTCAGCCGCAGGATGCCATGACCTTCACCGCTCCACAGCAGCAGACCGACGAGAGCGCCTACGTACAGCTGCTCAACTGGCTGAGAAGAAAACCCCATAAGACCCATTAGACCCATAAGACCCATTAGCCCCATAAGACCCATAAGACCCATCCATGATTAGAATAGAAAACATCACCAAGAGCTTCGGCTCGCTGCAAGTGCTCAAGGGCATAGACCTGCACATCGCCAAGGGCGAGGTCGTCAGTATCGTTGGTCCCAGCGGTGCAGGCAAGACCACGCTGCTACAAATCATAGGCACCCTCGACCGCCCCGACAGCGGCACGGTGTGTGTCGACTCCATCGACACCACCTCCCTCTCGCAGCGACAGCTCAGCGACTTCCGCAACCGCCACCTGGGCTTCGTGTTCCAGTTCCACCAGCTGCTGCCTGAGTTTACGGCCATCGAGAACATCATGATACCGGCCTACATAGCAGGCGTATCGAAGAAGCAGGCCAAAGCCCGCGCCGAGGAGCTGCTGCAGTTCATGGGACTCTCCGACCGTGCTTCACACAAGCCTGCCGAGCTGTCGGGTGGCGAGAAGCAGCGCGTAGCCGTAGCCCGTGCACTTGTCAACAACCCAGCCGTCATCCTGGCCGACGAACCGTCAGGATCACTCGACACGAAGAACAAGCAGGAGCTACACCAGCTCTTCTTCGATCTGCGCGACAAGTACGGCCAGACCTTCGTCATCGTCACCCACGACGAGCAGCTGGCCACCATCACCGACCGCACCATCCACATGCGTGACGGCCTTTTAGAGACCGCCGTTCTCCCAACAACCCCATTAGATCCATTAGACCCATCAGACCCATCAACCTTATGATACAACTCGGCTCCTACAACACCCTGCGCATCCTGCGCCACAGCGACCACGGACTCTACCTCGCAGGCGACGAGAAGACGGGCGACATCCTGCTGCCCAACCGCTTCGTCACCCGCCAGATGCACGTCGGCGACGAGATAGAAGTGTTCATCTACCTCGACCAGGACGAGCGCATGGTGGCCACCACCGAGAAGCCCTTTGCACAGGTGGGCGAGTTTGCCTCGCTGGAAGTAGCATGGACCAATCAGTACGGCGTCTTCCTGCGCTGGGGACTGATGAAGGACCTGTTCTGCCCCTTCCGTGAGCAGAAGCAGCCCATGCATCAGGGGCGCGCGTACATTGTATATATTAAAGTGGACGAAGAGAGCTACCGACTGATGGCTACGGCCAAGGTGGAACGCTACCTCACGGTGCCCACCACCGAAGACCTGCCGCAGCTGCAGCACGGCATGCCCGTCGACATCCTGATATGGCAGAAGACCGACCTGGGCTTCAAGGTCATCGTCAACAACCGCTTCCAAGGTCAGATATACGACAACCAGATATTCCAACCGCTGCACAGCGGCGACCGTCTTTCGGCCTACGTAGACCATGTACGCCTGGACGGCAAGATAGACCTGACCCTACAGCCCACGGGACGCCAGCAGACGCTCGACTTCGCCGAGGTGCTGCTGCGCTATCTCTACGAGAACAACGGGCGCTGCGAGCTGGACGACCACTCACCCTCCGAACTGATAGCCGACCGCTTCAAGGTGAGCAAGAAGGTGTTCAAGAAAGCCATCGGCGACCTCTACCGCCGCCGCCTCATCACCATCGAGGCCGACGGGCTGAGACTCTGTTCAGGAGAGAGATAATGGGCGTTAACGGACATCACTACTAAAACACTACAATAATGAAGAGAATGAGAACATTAGCTGCCGCACTCATGCTGATGATGACGACAGCAGCCTTCGGGCAAAGCAAGGTCTACATGACCAAAGAGATAACACCAGAGTCGCTCGTCAAGATTTACAAGGCACTGGGCGTAGAGGCCAAAGGCCGCGTGGCAGTGAAGATCTCCACGGGCGAAGGCGGCAACACCCACTACCTGAAGCCCACGCTCATACGTCAGCTGGTAGACGAGGTCAACGGCACCATCGTAGAGTGCAACACAGCCTACGGCGGTTCGCGCCAGGACCCCCAGAAGCACTGGCAGACCATCCATGAGCACGGCTTCGACAGCATCTTCGCCGTCGACCTCATGGACGAGTTCGGACAGATACGCATACCCATACAGGACAAGAAGCACCTGAAGTACGACATCGTAGGCGAGCACCTGGCTAACTACGACTTTATGATCAATCTGGCACACTTTAAGGGTCACGCCATGGGCGGATTCGGCGGCGTGATGAAGAATGCGTCCATCGGCGTGGCCTCTACTGCCGGCAAGTGCTACATCCACTCGGCAGGCAAGACCGACGACCCCGCGCTGGCCTGGAGCCCCGAGTACCTGGCTGCCGGCGACACCCAGGACATGTTCCTTGAGTCGATGGCTGCTGCCGCACAGGCCGTGCACAACTACTTCAGCGGACAGGTCATCTACATCAACGTGATGAACAACATGTCGGTGGACTGCGACTGCGACGGACATCCCGCCAAGCCCGAACTGCAGGACATGGGCATCATGGCATCGCTCGACCCCGTGGCCGTAGATCAGGCCTGCCTGGACAAGGTGTTCAACTACAAGGGCAAGCCCGGTGACGACAACCGGCCCCTCATCAAGCGCATCAACCGCCAGCACGGCACCTACATCACCGACTATGCCGAGCAGATAGGCCTCGGTTCCAGGAAGTACACGCTCATAGACATCGACAAGTAGGAAGTTAAGACAGCTTAACAGTCACTGACATGAAACGGAAACATGCACTCATCGTGCTCTTCGCACTCATCATGACGTCGGTACTGACGAGCCTGGGCAGCTATCAGGCTACGGGCAGACGCGTGGCCGACGACATGAACCGCGCCCTGGCACTGACACTGGCCGAACAGCAGACCAACGTCATCAGTCAGGACACCATACGCGTGTTCAACAGTCACCTGCAGATAGCCGAACTGCGAGGCAAGGCTACCCTGGCCGTCGACACGCGCAGCCCTCAGTTCAAAGCCTACGCCCGCTGTTCAGAGGCCACCATCTTCAGCCTCTCCGACCAGCGTCCGGCAGCCCTTCTCTGGGCAGCCACCGTGCTGTGGGCCCTGTTCGTATGGCACCGCCGGGAGCGCATCGTGCAGGCCATCACCGGCACCACCTACGGCGGACTGACCTATCAGGAAAGCGACGGTCTATTCTATGCCGAAGACGGCAGCCGAGTACAACTGACACCCATGCAGCAACGGCTGATGGAGATGTTCTTCCGGGCACCAGCACATGCCTTGCAGAAAAGCGACATCTGCGACTCGCTATGGCCTAAGAAACCCGATGCCAGCGAGACGCTCTACACGCTGATACGCCGTCTGAAACCTGTCGTTGAGCAACATTCACAGCTACACATAGCCTCTGACCGCGGCAAAGCCTATCGGCTGGAAATCAAGCAGATAGAAGACTGACAACGACACTGGCCGCAAGATGTCAGACAAATGTCAGACAGTTTTTTAGGTTATCCGACTATCTCTTCATACTTTTGCAGCAAAAAAGCAAGCAGAGAGTATGAAGAGATTATTGTTTCTGTGCCTACTGGCAACGACACTGCAGGCCGAGGCCCAGCAGGAAGTGGAATTAGGAGAGGTGACGGTCAAGGGAGCCAAGACCGCTGAGCGCACCGAGGGCAAAAGGATATACCCCACCCGCCAGCAACTGGAGAGTGCCGCCAACGGCTACATGCTGCTGTCCAGGCTGACGCTGCCCCAGCTGCGCGTCGACCCCGTCATGCACACCATCACGCCACTGTCCAACCTGGGCGGCGTGCAGGTACGTATCAACGACATCGCTGCCTCGCAGGAAGACCTGATGGCACTGGATGTCAAGGCCGTCAGGCACATCGAGTACATCGACAATCCCGGCGTGCGCTACGGCGAAGGCACGGCCTATGTCATCAACATCGTGGTGAAGAGGGCTACCGACGGCTACGTCGCAGGGGCCGACCTGACCAACACACTGACAACCGTGAACGGGACGGAGAACCTGTTTACCAAGTACAACAGGGGTAATAGCGAACTCGGCATCAGCTACACCCTCGACTATCAGAACTTCAAAGGGACGGAGCTTGACGAACGCGCACGCTATCAGATGGAGGACGGAGACATCGTCACCATACACCGACGACAACTGGAGGGGCAGGACAAGCGGCTCGCCCACAAGGCGCAGCTGACCTACAACCTGAGCGATTCCACCTACGTGCTACAGGCCAAGCTGAGCGGTCGACGCGACATCAGCCCACATCGGCAGTACACACGGATGGACGCTGACGGCACGGTCTACGACGACCACTCTTCATCCAGGAGTGCATCGCCCGCCATCGACCTCTACTTCCACCGCCGCCTCGGCAGCAGCCAGTCGCTGACAGCCAATGCCGTGGGCACCTACATCAAGACCGACAGCTATGCCGAGTACAACGAGGGCGGACGCTATGACTACACCATAGACGGACGGACGGCCTCGCTCTATGCCGAAGCCATCTACGAGAACCAGCTGAAGCCCTTCAACCTCTCGGGCGGCCTGCGGTACTACCAGAAGTACATACACAACGAGTATGCGGGCAGCACAGAGGCCGTCAACGACATCCGCTCGTCGGACGTCTACCTGTTCACACAACTGAAGGGACAGCTCGGACACCTCGGCTACATGGCAGGTCTGGGAGCCAGCAACTACTACTATCGTCAGGCCGACCATCGCTACCGCTTCTGGCTCTTCCGCCCTAAGTTCACCCTCACCTACCCGCTGGCCGTGGGGCTCAGGCTGAAGTACGACTTCGAGGTGTCGCAGCACGTGTCGCAGATAGCACTGGTCAACGACGTCAGCATCAAGCAGAACGCCCTGGAGACCCTGGTGGGCAACCCCGACATACGCCCCAACCGCGTGACCAGCCACGACCTGCGGCTCACCTACTCCAACCCCCGACTGACCGCCGAGCTGCAGGGCTACTACCGCATGAATGCCCACTGCAACATGGAGCAGTACCGTCGCGAGGGCCGTCACTTCTACAAGACCCAGACCAATGCCGACAACGAGTGCAGCTTCTTCTTCATACAGGGCTACAACCAGTGGGACATCATCCCCGAGCGCCTCTCGGCGACCCTCTACGGCGGCCTGTTCCGCTTCTTCAACTTCACCGACGACTACCGCCACACCTACACGTCCTTCAATGGGGGCATCAGCCTGGAGGCCTATCTCGGCCGCTGGACGCTCACGGCATACGCCGACAACGGGTGGCACTTCATGGAGGGCGAGCACCGTGGTCATCAGCCTGCCGCATGGACGCTGGCCGCCTCCTACCAGACCAAGCACCTCACCCTCTCGCTCTATGCCCAGCACCCCTTCAGTGCCCATCCGCTGAGCCACCAGACCGAAGTTCTCAACCGCCATATATATAAAGAGGTGTCCATGCGCAGCAGCGACCAGGGCAACATGCTGACGCTCACCCTGTCGTGGCACATCACCTCCGGCCGCAAGTACCGTCCCATCCATCGCACCATCAACCATCAGGATCAGGATGCCGGCATCTTGCAGGGGAGGTGAAATGGAGTGCAGAAACAGACTACCCCCACTTTGCGCCGTCCAAACCTAAGGTTTGCGCCGTCCAAAGTGGAGGTTTGCGCCGTCCAAACCCAAGGTTTGCGCCGTCCAAACCCAGAGTTTGCGCCGTCCAAAGTGACGCAAAAGATACTGACCCCACCCCTGCCCCTCGCCTACCTGGGAGCGGAGTACCTACGGACAGACCACGTCCCCTACATGGGAGAGGGCTTTTTTATGCGGCAGCAGCTCCCCTCCCTTGTAGGGGAGGGGCAGGGGTGGGGTGACTGACTTCACTTTCCAACAAGAGACTGACATGGGAAGATACTGACCCCACCCCTACCCCTCCCCTACATGGGAGGGGAGTACCTGCGGATAATGGGAGGGGAGCAGCTGCGTTAGATTACTTGCGCTATAACCCACTCTATTCAGCATTGCCCCAAAGTTAAAAAAGACTAAAGGAGAGAAAAAAGGGTACGGGGAGCTACGCGCGGGTTCAAGTTTTATTGTACCTTTGTAGTCAGTATTATATGTATCACACTTAAAACAATGTTACAGCTATGCTGAATGAACAAGACCTGAAACAAATCGCACAGCGTGGTATCAGCAAAGAGCAGATAGAAACGCAACTGAAACAGTTTGAAACGGGATTCCCCTTCCTGCGCCTCGAAGCAGCTGCTGCCGTGGGCAATGGCATCGTGGCACCCGGCGAGGAGGAACGCCGCGAGTACGTGAAGGCATGGGAGCAGTACAAGGCCGAGGGTCACCGCGTGGTGAAGTTCGTGCCGGCCAGCGGCGCTGCCAGCCGTATGTTCAAGAATATGTTCGCCTTTGTCGACGCACCCTACGACGTGCCGACAACGGACTTCGAGAAGAAATTCTTCGACGAGATACACCGCTTCGCCTTCTTCGACGCGCTCGACGAGGCCTGCCTGAAGAACGAGGGCAAGGGCATCGACGCACTGATGGCCCAGGGCTGCTACAAGGCTGTGGCTGCCAACATGCTGAAGGCCGAGGGACTGAACTACGGACAGCTGCCCAAGGGCATGCTGCTGTTCCACCGCTATGACGAGGGAGCACGCACGCCGATGGAGGAGCACTTGGTGGAGGGCGCCCTCTATGCCGCCTCTAACGGCGAGGCTCACGTGCACTTCACCGTGTCGCACGAGCACATGGGATTCTTCCGTCAGAAGGTGGCCGACAAGGCTGACATGTATGCCAGGAAGTACGGCATCAAGTACGACATCACGTTCTCTGAACAGAAGCCGTCGACCGACACCATCGCTGCCAATCCCGACAACACGCCGTTCCGCAACGACGACGGCACGCTGCTGTTCCGTCCGGGCGGTCATGGTGCGCTGATAGAGAACCTGAACGAGATAGACGCCGACGTCATCTTCATCAAGAACATCGACAACGTGGTGCCCGACCGTCTGAAGGCTGAGACGACGGAGTGGAAACAGATCATTGCCGGCGTGCTGGTCAGCGTGCAAAAGCAGGCCTTCGAGTACCTGCGACAGTTGGACAAGGGGGCTACCGACGAGCAGTTGGACGAGATGGCCCGCTTCGTGGAGCTGTGCCTCTGCGTGCGTCCCAAGGGTCAGAAGGTGGATGCCGACTACCTGCGCCGCAAGCTGAACCGCCCCATGCGCGTGTGCGGCGTGGTGAAGAATGTGGGTGAGCCTGGCGGCGGTCCGTTCCTGACGTACAACCAGGACGGCACGGTGTCGCTGCAGATACTGGAGAGCTCGCAGATAGACACTAACAATGCCGAATACATGAAGATGTTCACCCAGGGCACGCACTTCAACCCCGTCGACCTGGTATGTGCCGTGCGCGACTATCAGGGCCGTGCCTTCCGTCTGCCCGACTTTGTGGACAAGACCACGGGCTTCATATCGTCGAAGTCGAAAGGCGGCAAGGAGCTGAAGGCCCTGGAGCTGCCCGGCCTGTGGAACGGAGCCATGAGCGACTGGTCGACCATCTTCGTCGAGGTACCCTTAGACACCTTCAATCCGGTGAAGACCGTCAACGACCTGCTGCGCGAACAGCATCAGTGATTTTCGTGGAGGGTGAAGGGAGGAGTGTGAAGGGAGGAGTGAGGAGTGTGAAGGGAGGTCATTCTCTGCGAATTAGCTTGCGGAGGGTGAAATAGAGCCACTCCTGCAGGCGGAAGAGCCACCAAGACGGGCAATGTCGGTAACCGAACTTGCTCGTCTTTGTTTTGTCAAACAACGACACATCGACCGAAAGCCACACACGGTGCAGCTCGCCCAGTCCCCAACGGCGTTCTTCTGGCGACAGCTCGCGCCCGTGCTGATAGAGGAAATAGAACAGGTCAACGACGCTGAGCCACAGCTGGTTGGTGACAAAGGGCACGGCCCTGTCGGCCACACGCAGCGGCGCCAACTGACGCAGCAGGCTCTCGAAGGCCCTCAGACGGTCGAAGCGGCTGACCGACACGCGATGAGTGACCGACTGCCCATGCTGGCGGTAATAATAGATGCCGCTGCAGCAACGCACCTCGGCCGACGCCGCAAAATGGACGCGCGTGGTATTCTCGTCGCTGTACACGCGACAGGTGTCGTCGTAGGGATAGCGCCGCTGTATATCGGCCCTGACCATGTAGAGTCCGTGTATCTGCCAGTCGAGGCTCAGCAGGCATGCTTCGTCGCCCGTCAACACCGTGAACGTGCGGCAGGGATAGTCCTTCTCCTCACGCTGCTGCCCCTCGCCATAGACCATGAGCAGGCGGAAGAGCACACACCCCGTAGCGGGATGGGCTGCAAAGACATCGACAGCCTGCTGCAGCGCGTCGGCCGACAGCCAGTCGTCGGCATCGACCATGCAGACGTACTGTCCGCGTGCCTGTGCCAGGGCAGCATTGCGGGCCTTGGCCAGTCCCACGTTCTTATCCAGATGGATCACCTCGACGCGTGCGTCGCGCTGACTATAGTCGCGCAGCACAGAGAGCGAGCTGTCGGTAGAGGCATCGTCGACACAGACCACCTGCACGTCGTGTAGCGTCTGGCTCAGCAACGAGTCGAGACATTGCGGCAGGAAGGGCGCAGCATTGTACACAGGCACGAGCACCGACACCAGGGGACTACTGTTCATGGCGACCTAAGAATTTACGTTTCAGGGCATTCCACAGCGAAGTCTTCTGATGAAGCACGTACAGAGAGATGGCCAGGCTGACAAAGCAGATGAGGGTCCCCATGAACCAATAGACGACCGTATTGTTGACAAACACCAACATATAGACCGAGAGGCCCAGGGGCAGCTGCATGGCCAGGCACTGCACCACGCCGGCCGACAGACGGAAACCGTAGCGGACATGGCAGAAGAGGTAGACGATGAGGGTCTCGGCCAGATAGGACAGCGACAGGGCCAGACCTGTGCCGTAGAGCCCCAGCAGCCGATAGCCAATGATGACCAGCGCCACGAGCAGCAGGTCGTAGAACGTCTCGATGATGAGGTAGGCCTTGGAGTCGCCCCGTGCCAGCGTCATGTAGGATATAGGCAGCGACACGGCCTTGAGGTACATGGAGAAGACGGCCACCTGAGCCATGGACACCACGGGCAAGAAGTCGTCAGAGAACAGGATGGGAATGATGACCGGCAGGCCGACGATGAGCATGGCCAGCATGGGCGACACCAGCAGTACCGACACCTCTATCTGGCGGTTGACGGTCTCGTTCATCAGACCCCTGTCGCCCATGACGGCCGAGAGTCGCGGGAAATAGTCGGTCTCCATAGCCGAGAAGACCATGCCGGCATAGGTCACCGTGAGCATGAAGCCCGCATTGTACAGACCCACGATGCCAAGGTCGCCCTGCACGTTGAGGTACGAGCGTATGAACATCTCTGCACCGCTGCCCAGCACGCCTGCCATGACAAAGGCCACACCGAGGCGCATCATCTCCATACCCTCGCCCAGAATGCCCTGCACGCCTCCCAACCGCAACGGATAGAGGCGGTAGGAGTGCCAGACGGTCAGCATCATATTGGCAAAGGCCATCAGGATGATGACGGGCACGATGCCCTTAAATCCAAAGAAATAATAGAGCGGCACGGAGATGAGCAGCGCCAGGAAGACGTTGGCCAGCTGAATGAAGGCCAGCGAGCGCAACTGCCGGGCGCCCTTCAGTATGGCTGTCTCGCCACCCGTGATGGCCATCATGGCCACGGCCGGTGACAACAGCACGAAATGGAGCGTGTGGTCGCCCCACGAGAAGGTCAGGTCGCTGAGCACGGGGCCCAGCAGGATGCACACTAGCATGCCGAACAGGGCCGTCAGCAGGCACCAGCCGCGAACCACCTTCACAAAATGGGCTATGCGCGCCTCGTCGCCCTCATCGAAGAGCTCCGACACGTGGCGTATGGCGCTGAAGGAGATGCCGAGATTAGTGGTCTGCGAGATGAAGTTGACGGCAGTATTGAACAGCGAGGCCAGTCCCATGCCCGTAGGACCGAGCAATTTGGCAATAATCTTATTGCGCACCAGGCCTATGAGGATGTTCAGGCCCTGTACGCCGCCAAAGATGCCGGTATATTTTAGTACATGGTTGTAGCTATGTTCTCGTTTCTCTTCAACTTCCATCATTATTCAGAACGAAGAATCGTCATATTTATTTTATCAGCGGGGTGTTTTTTTTCGGAGGTACGGGGGTACGGAGGTACCTCCGAAAAGCATCAGAACTCGCTGGTAAAATGGAACTGAATATGCTTAAAGTCCTGCTGAGCCATCGACAGCATATAGCCCGAGTCGGCCAGGAAGACGTCGCGTCCGTCCTTGTCCTTGGCCATGTACTGGTACTTGCGCTTCTTGAATGACTCCAGTTCCTGCTCGTCGTCGCTGCTGATCCAGCAGGCCTTGTACAGGTGCACGGGCTCCCAGCGGCAACGGGCGTTGTACTCGTTCTCCAGACGATACTGTATGACCTCGAACTGCAACTGGCCCACGGTGCCGATAATCTTGCGGTTGTTGAACTGGTTGACAAACAGCTGTGCCACGCCCTCGTCCATCAGCTGGTCAATGCCCTTCTGCAGCTGCTTGGCCTTCATGGGGTCGTCGTTCTCGATGTACTTGAACAGCTCGGGCGAGAACGAGGGCAGTCCGCGGAAGTGCAGCTGCTCACCCTCGGTCAGCGTGTCGCCAATCTTGAACACGCCGCCCGTATCGGGCAGACCCACGATGTCGCCAGCCCAGGCTTCCTCGATGGTAGACTTGCGCTGGGCCATGAACTGCGTGGGCGACGTGAAGCGCAGCGTCTTGCCCTGCCGCACATGCAGATAGGGCTGGTTGCGCTGGAAGCGGCCGCTGCACACCTTGCAGAAGGCGATGCACGAACGGTGGTTGGGGTCTATGTTGGCCGTAATCTTGAAGATGAATCCCGTGAACTTCTTCTCCTCGGGTTCTACCATGCGCTCCTCGGCCTGTGTGGGACGGGGGCTGGGGGCTATCTCCACAAAGCAGTTGAGCAGCTCCTGCACACCGAAGTTGTTGAGTGCCGAACCGAAGAAGACGGGTGCCACCTCGGCCGAGCGGTAGGTCTCGATGTCGAACTCAGGGTAGACGCCGTCGACCAGCTCCAGGTCCTCGCGCAGCTTGGCGGCATCGGTCTCCCCTACCCTCTGGTCGAGCTCGGCGGAACCGAGCTCCACGCTGACCTTCTCGGTGACGCGCGGCTTGTCGGGGGTGAAGAGGTCCAGCTTCTGCTC
>JAFUSV010000120.1 GCA_017467565.1 Prevotella sp. | reverse complement strand
TAGACAAGACGCTCATCGAGCGTCTCGAAGGTGTGCTCAAGGAGACCTTCGTCCGTCTGCCCTACACCGAGGGTATCAACATCCTGCAGGAGGCCATCAAGAACGGTAAGAAGTTTGAGTTCCCCTGCAACTGGGGCGACGACCTGGCCAGCGAGCACGAGCGCTACCTCGTAGAGGAGCACTTCAAGAAGCCCGTCATCATGACCGACTATCCGCGCTCGTTCAAGTCGTTCTATATGAAGCAGAACGAGACCGTCAGCGGAACTGACGGGCACTCTGTAGGCTACAAGGGAGCCGTGGCTCCTGGTCCTACCATGCAGAGCACCGACGTGCTGTTCCCGCAGATAGGCGAGATCATCGGCGGCAGCGTCCGTGAGGAGAGCTACGACAAGCTGATGTCCGAGATAGAGCGTCGCCAGATGGACAAGACCCACCTGTGGTGGTACATCGACACTCGTCGCTGGGGCTCATGTCCCCATGCCGGTTTCGGCCTTGGTTTCGAGCGTCTCATCCTGTTTGTCACAGGTATGCAGAACATCCGCGACGTCATTCCCTTCCCGCGTACACCGAAGTCGGCCGAGTTCTAAGCTGCTTACCCATCGTTTGGAGCCTCCATTCACGTCGAATGGAGGCTCCAATCGGTTTGAATGGAGGCTCCAAATGGTTTGAAAGACAGTAAAACGTCACAGCTGTGACGATGTGACAATTTGATGTCTTCCTGTCTTATTTGTTAGATCCCAACTTCGGCATCATTGAGCAAACGACGATGTAGCCTACATTCTCTTGCGATGTAGCATACTTTCTCCGACGAAGTAGCATACTTTCTCAGAGAGTAATTGGGGGCAATAGAAATCTGTCTGTCCCCGCTGATCTTATAATTCAGCATCTGCCTCCTTATGGATGCAGATAACCTCTTTTGGATTAATTGTATCTATTACTTTCTTGATTGTTTTTCTATCAGCATGACCAGAGGTATGTATGTCAACAACATTATGAAACATATCTCTGATTTCTTTATACTTAGAATTTGCCTGTACTTGTTCAGGATTCTTGTAGTATCCATCCCAAGACGAATAGATAAGGAGTGTTTCTTCTTGTGGCAATTTCTGAATGAGCTCTCTAACTCTTTCTATCTGTGATGTGCCTATAACCATGATAAAACCTCTGCGTTTCAGCCTGTTATATAAGCGCTTATTATAGAAGAGAGGATTGAAAGAAAACAATCCACGCGATACCTTTGCTTCCCTCTCGGAGAAGAACTCCATGGTTTTCTTCATGAACAAAGACCAGATACACAGTGGTTTCCTGGATTCTTTTGCAGCATTATTAATTGATGCGAGCCTTTCTATGTCTGTAGCTGATGCAAGGACAAAGACGTATTTGAAAGCATTCATCACACTAACCATTTTCTTTGAAACCTGACATTCGTGTATGCATCGGTCATCGCGTTTCAACATTGTACCCTCGGTAATCAGTACGTCAATGTCTGTGGCATATTTCTTCAATGTTGGTAACAGACCTTTACCTATATAGCCATGCTCTCTGTAGTCACCAGTATGCCAAATACGCTTGCCACCTGCTTCAATTAAAAACATGTGAGAGTCGTAGATGCTGTGGCAGTTGAAAAAGGGAGTCACCTTGATGTCGCCAATAACTATACCCTCAGGTTTTTTGCGTGGCGGAGTTCGCATCCACACGTGCATTCCGTTCAAAATTTTGCACTTTCTGTCTGCATGGATAAGGTAGTTTTTAGCATCATTACAATCTCCTAGGCCGTCTTCCATGTTTTGCAACATATTGTATTTCATCACTGCTCCTTCATGCAAGACATTATATTTTATAGAAAGGAGAGCGCAGGTTCCTTCGCTCATATACTGAGGGACATTGTCGGGTATGTACTCGAGAAGTCCTACATGATCCTCATGACCATGAGTGTAGAATACGGCTTCATGTTGTTTCTTGTTTTGCGAGAATATCTGTGTCACCAACTCTTTGTCCTCTTCAGGAGTCGTTGGTTCGCCATTGCCAGGAAGGTTCTGCCCAAAGTCTATGAAAACTCTGGAGGTATCAGTCCAAATCTCTGTTATACAACCGCCTATCTGGTTAAGCCCTCTATGTATCTTGATGTTCATTAGATTAGATGCTTGTCCTTATGCTATAACTTACGTGTTCACGTTTGAGAATTTCTTCAAGTCTTTTTCTATGTGTATCACGGCCAGGAGTTTCCTTCTCCCAACTATCGAAGATAAGTAGTTGTGGCTCTTGATTGATTCTTGTTGGGTGTTTATAAGGAACTGGTAGTTCTAATGACTTCTTAATATCATAGAGAGTTTGGTAATAATGCAACAAGTCATCAGAATATCGTTTAGTGAATTCCCTATATCGCTGCATCTGCTCGATTATTTCCGGTGATTCATCTGTCTTATGAAGCATACGGCCATCACTCATACGTTTGAGTTCCACAAAGGTCACCTCTCCTTCATCGCATCTTATGAGGTCTATTCTGTTCCGCGAGGTTGCATCGTTGTATGCAAACTCGGAGTCCAGGTGAATGTCGGATGACTGCACAATCAGAGAGCCTTGAATGAATTTCTCGGACCACTTCTCTTTCTCTATAACCCCATTGACAGCATGTTTCTGAGAGTAACTCCCCTTCACCCTTCGCTTTATATCTTCAATGACATGCCCACTCATGAAGTCGCTACATTCTATATAGAGATTGTTTTCTGAAGGAGCAGGTTTATCTAAATACTTGTGGTGTGTGAACACCTGTAACTTCTTGTGTCTACTGCAATAGTGAATACGAGCAATGCTCCCACCTTCAAAATACACATTCACCTGATTGTCTTTGCGTATTTCGATATATAGGTCAGAATCGTTCTTGAAATGTACCCACCACGATGGGTTCTTCCTTAACTCTTCAAAAATCTTTGCATCTGCTTTTAGCTTGTCAAACGTTATTGCCATAATCTCACTTTTTATTGTTGTTTGTTAATATATTTTCTAAAAAAAACATTTATTCACCTAATGTATTTTGCCTCTCTTTTCCTCACCATTTGAAACTTCAGCTATAGCTGCAAGAATACTCTGGCGGATCCACCAAACTGCATAGGAAATGAATTTGAATCCAAGTTGAGGATCAAACTTCTTTGCTGCAAGTTCAAGTCCTTTGTTGCCAGCCAGAATGAGTTTTTCAAGAGTAAGTCCCCTGTCCTGATATCGTTTGGCAACACTCACCACAAAACGCGAGTTACCATTGATGAGTTGCAGGAGGGCATCTCTGTCACCTTTCTTGATACGGTTAGCGAGTTCTATTTCCTGTTCTGTCGTGAGCTGTGGCTGATTTGAAACCTCTTTATGGATAGACTCTTCCAATTGGCTGTTGCGATTTGTACTGTTCATGTCCATTGTATTTTGA
This sequence comes from Prevotella sp., assembly GCA_017467565.1. Classification (GTDB taxonomy): domain Bacteria; phylum Bacteroidota; class Bacteroidia; order Bacteroidales; family Bacteroidaceae; genus Prevotella. Next base: position 18,119 of record JAFUSV010000120.1, on the reverse strand, counting down.
AAAAAGTTTCTCTACATTATATATACGAATAAATAACTCAAAAAAAGGATTTACGACCTTGTTTGTGCAAGAACTCCGCAGAATCGCGTTAATTATCTCTAGAATTTTTTACATACCTATCCAAGGAAGCCTTGATTTGTGACATTATCTCTTCTCGATAGTCCAATGGTTCCAGCACCTCAACGTCAGGTCCCAATGCTAGAATATTTGACTTCAATTCTGGTGTCAGACATACTCGATATGTGAACTCTGCAAACTCACCATAGCGCGAGTTTACTTCGCATTGTGACTTGTGGAGTGGCAACATTCTCATATATTCCATTTGCACACCATAGACCCTGATTTTCAGTTTTACTACTGGTAGTTCTTCGCTTACATAGATGCCGACCACATTGTCGTAAAACTTCCGTGGTTCAAAGTCCTTGGGAAACTCAAATTTCGTTTGAGTTGTATGAAGGTCAAGAAACCTCTCCAAGGCAAGGTGTCTGATGCTATTTTTTTCTCTTATAAAACCAAGCACATACCATCTTCTATTATATACCTTCATGGAATATGGTTGCATAGTAAGCGTTTCTCGATATCCATCGTATGGTTGATAATCAATGGTCAATTCGGTATTCGTTCTCATCGACTCAACGACAAAATCAAAATAGGCTGTACCATGAGGAATCTCTTCCAATATTATTCGGTCGCGCATCATACTGAAGGTGGTAAAATCTTGCGGTACACTATACTTACGCAACAATAGTTGCGCATAAGGATTTTGTTTCAAGACTTCTGGGTTCTTAATGTAATAGGTACAAAATGTCGATTTCTCACATGCAATGATGACCCCGAACATTTCTTCAATGCCTTTACGGTGCTCATGAAAAGTACGGATAGGCAGACCTCCCATATATGCATACGGAGAGCTTTGCCAAATTTTCACTATATCTTCATAGGTTAGCGGAAACCTTGCATTACTGATTGTGTCTAACAACCAAATATATCTAAGGTATGTTTTACTTATCATACTTCACAAATTTTCTGCAAATTTACTAAATTAAAAACTAAATTTGGAACAAATCGCGTGATTTCTGCGGATTTTTTGCAGAGTTGACCGTAAAACTACCGATTTCATGATTATTCTATCGTATAAAGTAATATGAGTCAACAAATCAGTTTCAATATGGCAAAGAAAAAGAATAAAAATCGCAATCTGGCACTTGCGAAGAAGGTGGCTGTCGAATCCCTGAGGTTTCAGACACATTTCGGTCTTAAAATGATGGGGCGTACTGACGATGACATCCTTCAGAGAATGGCAGAAGGTGAAATCAACTTCATAGAGGAGTTAGACCTTACGCAAGACATCTTAGACCTAAAGGATTTAGTCGAAGGAGTCAAAAAAGAACTCGGAATTACGCCAACACCAGAGAAAGGAGACTTCTGCACTAGTACTACCGCTATAGCTTTGGGGATTGCAAACATTCCTACACTTGACAACATGCAGATGCCAGCGTCTTGGCAAGAGCAAATCAGCAAGAAGATCCTGACCATCTACTACCCAGAGGAGAGCCGAAATGCAGTGGTTGGCTGGGCAAAAGCAAATGGCTACAATACATCAACCTACCTTGGCCAGCCTATCGTGAAATTCAAGCAGATATATGTAATCATAGAAAGAACACGCAAATGACAAGAATGACAGATGAGAAGGCTGAGCGAATGCTCGCCTTCTTTGCAGAGAAGATTGATTTTGAGAATATTCCCCTTGACGATAAAGAAACGTATGAAATCTTCCAAAAAGCTGATACAGACGGCATCTATATGATGGAGTCAGAATGGGACAAGTACGATCTTCTTCAAGTGAAGCCAAGGGATTTTGACGAACTGGCTGCAACAATAGCTATGAGTCATGGTTTAGCTGTTAATCCTTATCTATATACATATATTAAAATAGAAAAAGTCAAACCTTTTACATATCCCAAGTTTGTTGAAATGACAAGAATTAAAAAAATACTCAATGACACACGAGGTATGTTACTGTGGAAGGAGCAGAAAGAAGAGATTCTTGAATTCATTGATACGCTATCTGGTGAAAAAAAAGAAAAATACAAGATGGCAATTAGGATTATAATCCATGAGATAGAACTGCGATCAAACACTCTTAGTTCTCGCACGTTTTTCAGAAAACGAGCCTTGCTTTGCTACAAATTGGCTTACATAAAAACTTACATGCCTGAGGAATTTGAGGAAAAATGGAGAATATTGTGTGGGTAATCAGAAGGTGCGTTACTGATTTTCTTTTAGGAAGTCTTGCAAATCGGCCAATTGTTGTTAAAAATTGGAAAATAAAGTGCGTTGCCTGGTAATTCATGAAGGGAATTAGGATACTTTGCTAGGTAATTAAGCATTATGATGAGCGAGAGTTGTCAGACACGACGTATGTATGGCCACGACTATGCGGTGCCAGGGACATACTAGGTAACCATTGTGGTTGCTGTGACCATTTGCGGCATCAGTCATACTACAGACGTGGCGGTACAAGGCTTACGCCTTGCACACGGTGGCTGATGGGTACCCCAGTAGGGTATGTCGCTTTTGATACACCCATTACCCGCTGAATATCCTTATCGTAAAGATAAATGTGGAAAATTTTGGGAATCTCAAACATTTGTCGTACCTTTGCGCCACGAAAGAAAAAATATCGAAAAATATGACACTCTATCCGAAACTGATAATGGATGCGCTGGCTACCGTGACGTATGCCGGCACGAAGAAAAATCTGGTGGAGAGCGGCATGGTGGCCGATACACCTGCCATCAATGGTATGAAAGTGAAAATCGTACTGCTCTTCCCGCGTGATACCGACCCTTTCCTGAAGTCTACGGTCAAGGCGGCCGAGGCTGCCATACACTACCATGTGTCGAAAGACGTGGAGGTGGAGATAGTGACTGAGTTCCAGTCGAAACCCCGACCCGAGGTGGAGAAGCTGCTGCCCGGCGTGAAGAATATCATTGCCGTCAGTTCGGGTAAGGGTGGGGTAGGTAAGTCGACGGTGTCGGCTAACCTGGCTATCTCGCTGGCTCGCCTTGGCTATAAGGTGGGACTGCTGGATACCGACATCTTCGGTCCCTCGATGCCGAAGATGTTCCACCTGGAGGATGCACGTCCATACGCAGTCAATAAGGATGGGCGCGACCTCATAGAACCTGTAGAGCAGTATGGGGTGAAGCTGCTGAGCATCGGTTTCTTTGTCAATCCCAATACGGCAACGCTGTGGCGTGGCGGTATGGCTACCAATGCCCTGAAACAGCTCATAGCCGATGCTGACTGGGGCGAGCTGGACTATTTCATCCTCGACACGCCGCCGGGCACCAGCGATATTCACCTGACGCTGCTGCAGACGCTCAGCATCACCGGAGCCATCATCGTGTCGACGCCGCAGCAGGTGGCGCTGGCCGATGCACGCAAGGGTATCGACATGTATCGTAATGACAAGGTGAACGTGCCCATCCTGGGACTTGTGGAGAACATGGCCTGGTTTACGCCTGCCGAACTGCCTGAGAACCGTTATTACATCTTTGGCAAGGAGGGATGTAAGCGTCTGGCCGACGAGATGGGTGTGCCCCTGTTGGCCCAGATACCGTTGGTACAGAGCATCTGCGACAGCGGCGATGCCGGTGAGCCCGTGGCCACCCATATAGACACGATGACGGCTCAGGCCTTCATCAATCTGGCCCAAGCCGTCGTTACTGTGGTCAACCGTCGCAACAGGGAGCAACCGAAGACCAAGATTGTCAAGACGAATAGCTGACCTGTTACTTCACGGGTACATCCTCAAGCGTCTTCTTCAGCAACTGCCAGAAGGGGGCGACAGTAGCGATGAGGGCGCGCTCGGTCGTGGTGTGAGGACTCTTCATCGTGGGACCGAGTGATACGACGTCCAGATGCGGGTACTTGCCCAGAATGACTGAGCACTCCAGTCCTGCATGGTCTACCTGGATGATGCCGTCCTCGCCAAACAGCTCCTTGTATTCGCGCAGCAGCAGGTGGAGAATCTCGCTGTCGGGGTTGGGATCCCATCCACCATACGAGCCCGAGGTCTCAACCTTCATGCCTACCATGGAGAAGCAGCTCTCCAGCATGCCCGTGACGTAGCCCTTCATATCCTCACGGCTGGAACGTGCCAGTATCTTGATGGCTGCATGTCCACCCTCGATGTCGATGATGGCCAGGTTGGAGCTGGTCTCAACCACGTTGGGGTAGGCGGGTATGTAGCGGATGACGCCGTCGTGGCAGGCATAGATAGCATCGACGATATTGTCCTGAATCTCGAGCGGCAGCTCGGTGGCAGGTACGTCAACAGGCTCGCAGAGCACCTCAATACCCTGAGGCTCTATGAGCTTGAACTCATCATTGAAGGTGTCCTTCCATTCGTCTGTCATCTCTTGCAGCGCCTTGACATTGTCCTTCGGCAGCGTCACGACGGTCTCGGCCTTGAAGGGGATGGCATTGCGCATGTTGCCACCGTGCCAGCTGGCCAGACGGGCATCGAGGTCGCGGATGGCATCGCGTACTATCTGAACCATCAGCTTGTTGGCATTGCCACGTCCCTCGTTGATCTCCAGTCCGCTATGTCCGCCACGCAGTCCCTTGACGGTGATACGTACGGCAGCATCTTCCGGATCGGTCTGTGCCTCCTTATAGTCCATGGTAGCGGTGATGTCGATACCTCCGGCAGAGCCGATGACGAACTTGCCCCAGTGCTCAGAGTCGAGGTTCAGCAGGATGTCACCCTGCAGCTCGCCCTTAGGCAGGTCGTTGGCACCGAACATGCCCGTCTCTTCATCGGCCGTGATCAGCGCGTCAATAGGTCCGTGCTTCAGCGTCTTGTCCTCCATGACGGCCATGATGGCAGCTACGCCCAGACCGTTGTCAGCACCCAGCGTAGTGCCGGTAGCCTTGACCCACTCGCCGTCAATCCAAGGCTGTATGGGGTCGGTCTCGAAGTTGTGCTTAGACTCGGGTGTCTTCTGGGGTACCATGTCCATGTGAGCCTGCAGGATGATGCCCTTACGGTTTTCCATGCCAGGTGTGGCGGGTTTGCGCATCACAATGTTGCCGGCGGGGTCCTTGAAAGCCTCTACGTCAGCTTCCTTAGCGAAGTCGAGCAGGAACTGCTGAATCTTCTCCAGGTGTCCGCTGGGTCGTGGCACTTGTGTCAAACGGTAGAAATTGCGCCAGATACATTCCGGCTTCAGATTTTTAATTTCGTTGTTCATAGGTGGTTTACTATTTGTGGAGTGTGGAGTGTGGAGTGTGAAGTGAGGTTACTTCTGTCCATACCCTTTGCTCCTGGTTAATAATTATGCTAATTTGTTTTCTAATGACTTTTTTAGCCCAGACATGACTCTTACGAGTCTGTCGGCAATTTCTTCCAGAGAAGCAATATCGTCATCATCGATGTATCCTAATGAGTGTGATATGTCAAGTTGGCACATGACTTCAACCAAAGAACCATAAGATATGTTGATGAAATGTATTCGTTCTCTGATAGCCATTCTTCCCATTCCTTCAACTATGTTGGACGGTACGGAAACGGCTGCCCTACGTATTTGGTCGCAGATGGCATATTGCTCGAAACTGGGAAATTTCCGAGTCAAAGAATAGACGTGTATCGTAAATTCCTTTGCTATTTTGTATGCATCTAATTTTTTATAAAAGAAATCATTCATCATTCTATGGTTAGTAGTTAAACTATTCTCACTTCACACTCCACACTCCACACTTCACGCACTATTCCTCGACAAAAGCGTCAAAGTTACCCATGCATAGACACCGAGGGCGACGACCAGCAGCGTCTGTATGGTATGGACGATCAGTACGAAGTAGAGAGCCTGAGTGTCAGCTACTCCGTAAAGGATTAACATCGTCTTCACGGCAAAATGCCAGGGGCCGGCACCGTTGGGGGTGGGGACGATGACCGCTATGCTGCCCACGATGAAGGTGACCATGGCGCAGCCGATGCCCAGGTCGGCGGTGAAGTCGAAGCAGAAGAATGTCAGGTAATAGTGCAGGAAATAGCATGCCCAGATACCGATGGTCATGGCAGCAAACAGCGGGATGTTGCGCACATTCTTCAGTGAGATGACACCCTCCCACAAGCCGCCGAGCGTGGTCTTCACCTTATTATATATACTAAGGTGGCGCAGGAGCAGATGCGACAGGATGCCGATGGCTGCGATACAGATGGCTGTCACCAGATAGCCAGCCCACGAGAATCCGGAGAGGATGCCCTGTATGCTGGTGCCTGTCTTCTCGAAGAAGGTGCCGAAGGTGCTCATCTCAAACAGGATGGTGGTTCCGGCTATGAGCAGCACCAGCAGCGAGTCGATGGCCCGCTCGGTGACCACCGTGCCCAATGCCTTGGTGAACGAGATGCCTTCCCAGCGCTTCAGGACACCGCAGCGGGTGAACTCGCCGATACGTGGCACCAGCAGCGACGCGGCATAGCTGAGGAAGATGGCGTTGATGCTGACCTTATGGCGCGGCTTCTCGCCCAGAGGTTCCAGGGACTGGCGCCAGCGCCATCCACGCAACATCTGGGCCATGATGCCGAAAGGAAATGACAGCAGCATCCACGTCCAGTCCATCTCGTAGAACAGCACATGGCTAATCTGCTGGAAGTCGAAGTCCCGGTACATCCAATAGAGAATGGCACCACCCAGCAAGAGCGGCAAAGCGAGCTTCAGTATTTTCTTTGCGGTTTCCATATCTGAGATGCAAAGATACATAAAAAGATGAAAGATTAAGGATTAAAGATGAAAGATTTAGGAAAAATTATATTACCTTTGCATCCACAAAAGAACCCAAGATGAAACAAGTAAGACCCAAAAAGAATCTCGGTCAGCATTTCTTGACCGACCTTTCTATAGCCAAGCGTATAGCCGACACGGTGGATGCTTGCCCTGATATCCCTGTGCTGGAAGTAGGCCCAGGCATGGGCGTCATGACCCAGTTCCTCATAGAGAAGCCCCGTCCGCTCACGGTTGTGGAGATAGATAGCGAGTCGGTGGAGTATCTCATGCAGCGGTTCTCGTGGAGCGAGGAGAGAAACCTCGTCTCGGGCGACTTCCTTCGTATGGATCTGCACGAGTTGTTTGGCGGACGGCCGTTTGTGCTGACGGGCAACTATCCTTACGACATCTCGTCGCAGATATTCTTCAAGATGCTCGACAATAGAGACCTCATACCTTGTTGCACGGGTATGATACAGCGCGAGGTGGCCCTCCGTATGGCTGCCGAGCCGGGGACGAAGGCTTACGGCATCCTGTCGGTACTGGTGCAGGCTTGGTATCAAGTAGACTATCTGTTCACCGTAGAGCCCGACGTCTTCAATCCACCCCCCAAGGTGAAGAGTGCCGTCATCCGCATGACCCGCAATGAGGTGAAGCAGCTGGGGTGTGACGAGGTGCTGTTCAAGCGTCTGGTGAAGACGGTGTTCAACCAGCGGCGCAAGATGCTGCGCGTCTCATTGCGTCAGCTGTTGCCAGGCGATTCACCATTGTACACGGAGCAGGCTGCACTGCTGACACGACGCCCCGAACAACTGACCATAGCGGAATTCGTAGAACTGACAAATATGGTAGACAAGTCGTTGTGTGCGAGCACAGTTGGTTGATTTGTATCAATAATCACGCTTATTTTTGCTAAAACCTTGCGCAGAATGATGTCTGATTAAAGAAATCGTCGTACCTTTGCATCGTCAATAGGAAACAAGTTCATAACAAGCCAATATAGGTAGAGTTAGTTTTAAGGTAAGAAAAAAGATTGTGACAGGGTAACGCGCAAATGGTTTTTAGTTATTAATATCGTAAGAATGCAGCCTCAGGGAAGAGTCCCGACAGGATGCATTCATTTTTTTTTAGTTAAGAATTAAGAGTTAAGAATTAAGAGTTTTCTGCCAATTTCCTCTGAACAAGCGGGTTAAGAAGATGATGCCACGGAATGTCAGTTCTATGGCCATGGCTATCCATACGCCCTTCAGTCCGTACTTGGGAGCCAGCGAGGCAGCCAGCGTCAGACGTACAGCCCACATGGAGAAGAGGTTCATCATGGCAGGCTTCAGCGTGTCGCCGGCACCGATGAACACGCCGTTGCAGACGATGGCAGCGGCAAACATCGGTTCGGCAAAGGCTTCGATGCGCAGGGCCTGTGAGCCCTCGCGGATGATGCCCTCTACGGGCGACATCAGCGTCATCAGTTCGGGTGCGAAGATGAACATCAGGATGCCCATCATCGTCATGACGCCAATGCCCAGAGCTACCGACAGATAGGCAAACGAGCGCGTCAGCACCTTCTGTCCGGCACCTATGCCTTGGCCTACCAGTGTGGTGGCAGCCTCGGCGATGCCATAGCCCGGCATGTAGCACAGGCTCTCGACGGTGATGGCAAATGAGTTGGCGGCAATGGCAATGTTGCCCAGCGGAGCCACGATGATGGTGCTGATAATCTGTGCGCCGCCCATCAGCAGCTGTTGGAAGCCCATGGGAGCACCAATTTTAATGGCTGTGAGCACCGTGTCGGACTTAGGTCGGAAGGAGCCGTTGCTGCCTCTGAGCGACAGTTCCTTAGAGCGGAAGATGAGGAACCACGCCATGAGCAGCGACGTGATGAGGATAGCGAAGAAAGTACCCAGGGCAGCACCGAGGACACCCATGTTGAGGATAAAGATAAAGAGGTAGTTGAGGCAGACATCCATGATACACATGGCGATGTTCAGTGCGCTGGGCACTTTCATGTTACCCGCACATTTCAGCATGGAACCGCACAGACCTTCCAGTTGGAAGAACGGCACGGCACAGGCAAAGACAAGGAAATAGAGCGACGCATCGCGGGCAATGTCGGCTCCACCGCCCAGCCAGAAGGGTAGGTGGCTGTGCACGATGATGGCACAGGCAAGCAGCAGCAGGCTCCACGCCGTGCAGCATACGAAAGCCTGTCGCAGCACCCTGCGGGCCTTGTCGAAGTCGTTGGCTCCTATGTAGTGGGCTACCTGTACGGAGAATCCCAATGAGGCGGCACTGGTCAGTCCGCCAAAGAGCCAGGTCGTCGTCTCTACCAGTCCGATGGCAGCCGACTGCTTCTCGCCGAGGTGTCCCACCATGGAGGCATCGATGAAGAACATGACGATGCTGGACAGCTGTGCGAGGATAGAGGGTATGGAGAGCTGTACGATGAGTCGCAGTTCCTCCTGTCGTGTCATCGTACGTCCCTCTCTGATGTAGGAGAGCAGGTCTTTCTTTTCTTCCTTTGCCATAAGCGGGTGCAAAGGTACGAATAAGTGAGCGAAAAACCAAATTTATTTGAGTTTTTCCGAACGGGAGTACTTTAGACGAAAGTCAGAGGTACGAAATAATTCATAATTCATAATGCATAATTAATTTTTTTTTCGTAATTTTGCAGTCGTGGAGAAGATATTCAATCAAGAACAGCAACAGGTGATAGAGGCTTCGGAAGGCCGCCACCTGGTATTGGCACCTCCGGGCTGCGGCAAGACGGCAGTGCTGGCCGAACGTATCGTATGGGCCCATGAACATGGCGTACCCTTTTCCGATATGGCCTGCCTGACGTTTACCAACCGTGCGTCGAGGGGCATGCGTGAACGTGTCGACGAGCATCTGTCCGATGTCGAGGGATTGAGTGAACTCTTTATCGGCAACGTGCATCGCTTCTGTTCGCACTATCTCTTTGACCGGGGCATCGTACCCGAGAATACGGCGGTCATCGATACCGACACCTCTTTTTCTATTATGGCCGACTTCATGGGCGAGGATGAGCTGCGGGTGCTGGGCGACAACAAGGAGCGGCAGCGCTATTCGCAGATACTCAACCTGCAGCACCTGATGTATCAGTGTGTGCGTCGTCATCCGTCGCGTCTCATGGCGCATCGCGATGCCCTCTCGTCCCTGGCACTCAAGGAACTGTGTACCGCCTTCTCGCTGCCTTACTCTCAGGATTCTTGCATCAGCCTCTACCACATGGCCGACCACTATCTGTCGGAGCCTGTGGCCCTCAGTCGCGATGCTCATGCCTTGCTGCAGTTGCTCTATGTAGCCTACGAATACGAGAAATACAAGCAGCGTAACGACCTGCTGGACTTTGAAGACCTGCTTCTGGCTGTCTATGATGCTACATCGTCGCAGCCTGCCGACCGCCTCTACCGCTGGGTGCAGGTAGACGAGGTGCAGGACCTCAATCCGCTGCAGCTGGCCATCATCGACAGGTTTGTAGCCCCCGATGCCAATGTGGTCTATCTGGGCGACCCCCAGCAGGCCATCTTCTCGTTCATGGGAGCACAGACCGACACCCTCGAGCAGCTGCGCCAGCGTTGTGGCGAAGATCATTTTCACAGCTTCTTCATGAACTACCGTTCGCCCCAGTATCTGCTCGATGTCTTCAACCACTATGCTGCCGAGCAGTTGCACATCGATGCCGCCCTGCTGCCTTCCACACAGAACAAGACCCCGCGACAGGCGGGCGACCTCCTGCTGATGGACAGTGAGACCAGCATCGACGAGGCCAACATGGTGGCCGGCGAGGTGAGGCGCATCTACGAGAATTGTCCCGGCGAGTCGGTGGCCGTCATCGTGGCCTTCAACAGCGATGCCGACGAGGTGAGCGAAGCATTGGTGGGCGTGCCCCATTTCAAGATTTCGGGTGTCGACTTCTTCTCCACACCTGCCGTGCGCCTATTGCTGGCCCACCTGTCAGTAGTATCCATCGAGCACAACTTCATAGCCTGGTCGCAGCTCTTCACGGGTTTGCATCTCTATGCCTCGAACAGCGCAGCCCGCCAGTTCGTACGGTCCATGATGGAGTGCGCCCTGTCGCCTGTCGACTTCCTGGACTATGAGGACAGCACCTACCTGTGCGAGTTTGTCGATGCCTATGAGCGGGGCGACATCGTGGTCTTCGATACCGAGACCACCGGTCTCAATGTCTTTGAGGACGACGTGGTGCAGATAGCCGCCATCAAGGTGCGTCAGGGTAGGGTGGTGGACGAGCTCAATCTCTTCATAGAAACCCGGCGGACGATACCCGCTAAGCTGGGCGACATCGTCAATCCTCTCGTCGAGGAGTATGCCCGTCAGCCCCATCTGTCGCCCCGCGAGGCCTTCAGCCGTTTTGTAGACTTTGCACGGGGAAGCGCCATCCTGGGCCATAACACTACCTACGACTATCAGATCATGGAGCACAACATGCGTCGCTATGTCCCCGAGCTGTCCATGTACGCTGAGTGGCCCCAGTATTACGATACGCTGAAGCTGGCGCGCCTGCTGCGTCAGCGGCTGAAGAGCTACAAGCTGAAGGACCTGTTGGCGGAACTGGGACTGGAGGGCGAGAACTCCCACCTGGCCAATGACGACATTGTGGCCACGCAGAGCCTGATGATATATTGCTTCGACCGGGCCCGCACTGTGATAGGTGCTCAGCGCGAATTCCTCAAGAAACATCGTCGTACCATCGACCGCTTCCGCCTGCTCTATCGTGACCTCTACCTCCATTCGCGCAGTCAGCTCTACGTTGACGGCCAACCGCAGGCGCTGGCCGACGAGTTGCAGTACACCTACGACTATCTGCGCGACAGCGGGCGCATCGATGTGCTGCCAAAGTTCCACTACATGCGGCGCTACGTAGAGCTCGACCTGGTGGATGCCGAGGCACCGGCATCGCTGTCCGGTCAGCTGCACCTCTACATGCAGGACCTGACCACCATGAAGGAAGCCGACCTCTGCGGCACGGCCAGCATGCCCGAGCGCGTCTTCGTCTCTACCGTCCATAAGGCCAAGGGGTTGGAGTTCGACCATGTCATCGTCTACGATGCCGTAGAGGGCAAGTACCCCAGTGCCTATGCCAATACGCGGAGTGGGGCAGAGGAGGAGGCACGTAAGTTCTATGTGGCCATCTCGCGTGCCAAGCGCCGTTTGACCGTGACCTATTGTCACCAGGCTGTCACCCGCTGGGGACGCATCTATCCCAAGGTGCTCACCCCCTATATGGCCTCTATCCGCGAATACTTTAAATATTAGCTTATGAACACGATGCTCAGATACACAGGTCTGCTGGCAGCAGGCGTAGCCCTGCCGCAAATGGCCGAGGCAGCAAACGCCAAGGCAGGGAACGCAGAGAGTCGCCCCAACGTCATCTTCATCCTGGCCGACGATATGGGCTACGGCGACCTGTCGTGCTATGGCAGTGAATACGTGAAGACCCCCAATATAGACCGTCTGGCAGCTACAGGCACACGCTTCACCCAGTGCTATGCAGGTTCGGCCATCAGTTCGCCCTCGCGCTGTTCGCTCATGACAGGACGCAACTCGGGCCATGCCCGCATACGTGACAACCAGTGCAAGGCTGGCGGACTGACAGGACTGAAGATATCGCCCCGAGGCGACACCACCACCGTGCGCCGTGCCAACCTGTTGCCTCAGGACACCACCATCGCCACCGTGCTGAGTGCTGCGGGCTACCGCACTTGCCTGGTCAACAAGTGGCATCTGGACGGCTACGACCCCTCGGCCTCGCCCAATCACCGTGGCTTCCACGAGTTCTACGGCTGGACCATCAGCACCGTCCATTCCAATTCGCCCTACTACTACCCCTACTATCGTTTCCATAACGACAGCCTCATCACCATCAGCGACAACGAGCACGACCGCCATGTGCGCCACAATACCGACATCTCTACCGACGATGCCATCGCCTTCGTGCAGCGCAACCGGCATCAGCCCTTCTTCCTCTATCTGGCCTACGACGCGCCCCACGAACCTTATATTATAGATAACACGGTGTGGTACGACGATGAGACGTGGGACATGAATACCAAGCGCTATGCTGCCCTCATCACCCACATGGACGCAGCCATAGGCCGACTGCTCGACGAACTGGAGCGCCTCCATCTGCGCGAGAACACCATGATCATCTTTGCCTCTGACAACGGGGCTGCCGTCCAGGCACCGCTCAAGGAACTGCGCTGCAATGCAGGCTTCCGTGGGCGCAAGGGGCTGCTCTACGAGGGAGGCATCCGTGTGCCCTTCATCGTCAACCAACCCGGACGGGTGCCCGTGCAGCGACTGGACAACATCATCTATTTCCCCGACGTCATGCCCACGCTGGCTGCCCTGACGGGAGCCGAGGCCTACCTGCCCTGTCAGGGTGAGGGCATCAACATACTGCCCCTGCTCTACGGGCAACCCTTGAATACCGACGACCGCACACTCTACTGGGAGTTCCCCGGCGTGCAGCGGGCAGCGCGCCACGGCGACTGGAAGTGCGTCACTACCAAGCGGGGTGCTCCGCTCGAACTCTATAACATCAAGGACGATCCCGCCGAAGCACACAATCTGGCCAGTGAGTACCCCGAGAAGGTCAGGTGGTTCGAGCGTGAGATGCAGGGGCTGCGTACACCTTCAGTCAACTGGCCCTTGCCTGGCGAACCTCAGACGCTGGAGTTCACCACCGTCATGTCCAACCCCATCACCTCCGTGAAGAATCAAAGTCGCAGCGGCACCTGCTGGGACTATGCCACGCTGGGCTTCTTCGAGGGCGAGATACTGCGGCAGACAGGTCGCACCTACGACCTCTGCGAGATGTTTGTGGCCAACAAGAACTATCGCGACGAGGCCGTCTACTATGTGCGTATGCATGGCGACATGCGCTTTTCAGAGGGCGGCTCGGCCGACGATGTGCTGGCCGTGCTGCGCCACTATGGCGTGTGTCCTGAGGAGGCTATGCCTGCCCCCGGCACATTGACAGGCGATTCGCTGGCCAACTTCACCGAGTTCTTCAACCTGCTGACGCCCTATGCCGAGGCAGCGGCCCGCAATAAGGCCAAGCGGTTGTCGCGTCAGTGGCTCGTAGGCTATCAGGCCATCCTCGATGCCTACTTAGGTCGCTGTCCCGAGCAGTTCGTCTACGAGGGTGCCACCTACACTCCGCGTACCTTTGCTGACAGCTTCGGTCTCTGCTGGGACGACTACATCAGCCTCACCAGCTACACCCATCATCCCTTCCACACATGGTTCACCATCGAAGCCCCCTATAAATGGCGGCCCCGTCAGAGCTACAATGTACCCTTAGACACGCTGATGAACTATATAGACACAGCCCTCGACCACGGGTACAACGTGTGCTGGGGAGGCGATGTCAGTGGCAACGGCTTCACCCGTCAGGGACTGGCACAGGAGGATGCCGAGCCCACCCAGCAGGAGCGCCAGCAGCGCTTCGACACGTGGGATGCCACCTACGACCACGTCATGCTCATCTACGGCAAGGCGCGCGACCTGTACGGTCATGAATACTACATGGTGAAAAACTCGTGGGGCGACGCCGGCGACCATCAGGGCATCTGGTACATGCGCAAGAACTATATTGCCCTCAACACCACCTATATATTCCTGAATCGCCATGCCATAGGCTTTTGAAAATGGAATATATATTTACTTGACAACCGTTTTGACCACATAACGGGGTGTTTTTATGCATTTTGGTCGAATTTGACAACCTTTTTGGTCGAATTTGACAACCGCGGAATCGCTTAAAAATTGTAATTTTGTCCCAAAAATTATTATTTACCTAAATTTTTAAGCGTATGAAACGATTATTTTTACTGACATGTTCACTCATTGCCTTCATTGGCAGTTCGTGGGCACAGCATTGGACGGTAGACTACTCGGTGCCCGCCGATGAGACGCCTGCCGAGACTTATGTCTACGCTCTGTTGCAGTTACCCAGTGCAGCTGCTGCCGACCAGTGGGAAAACTACAGCGTGGGAAGTGATGGTGCCAGCAGCTACGAGATTGCTGCCTTCATCGAAGGCGATGTGCGTGCAGTGGCTACAGCTCCTGAATTCACGATGCCTGGTGGGCCGACGGTCTTGTGGCGACTGAGAGTGAAGGGTACAGAAGGCGAAGCCTCCGACATGCCCGACATCACCTTCAAGGTTTACAACACGTCGACACGTGCCGAGTATGCCGTGGAGGCAACACTCCCCTTTGATGGCCTGACCAACGAGGCCTCTGACCCCTTCATCATCCAGTTGGACGAGCCCACCTCTTTATCTTTAGATGAGATCAGGCTCAATGTGGGTGAGACCTGCGACCTGATGGAACTGCTGAATGAGCAGAACACTTTGGTGCCCGAGAACATCGAGTGGATCCGCATACCCGAGCAGTATAGCATCAGCAACCATGTGCTGACGGCCCTGCAGCCCGCTCCTGGCGGTGTCACTCTGGCTGGTCAGGCAGGTTCGCTCTTCTTCACTACCAAAGTGTACATCATGCAGCCGGCCACGTCGCTGACGCTGAATGGTGCTGCTGAGATGACAGTCAACATAGGCGACGAGGATGGCCTGTGGGAATTCCTGAACAACTGCTACACCATCCTGCCCGAGAATACCACCGACCGGGTGACGTGGACATCAGCCAACGAGAGTGTCGTAGGCATAGTCCCCATCGGTGTGGGTGGTACTGGTTCGCTGAGCCCCATCGATGCCGGTGATGCTGTCCTGACGGGTACGGCCGGTCAGCTGACCATTCAGGTGACGGTGCATGTCGTGGTGCCTGTAACAGGTCTGTCGACCAGGTTTACCGAAGATAGCTACATAGAGTGCTCCGTGGGTGACGACCTGACGCAGTATTTCGTTGACGGCCAGGTCTTCAGCGTGCTGCCTGCTACGGCTACCAACAAGGGTGTGACCTTTGCCCTGAGCAATGATGTGGCTACTGATGTGGTGACTATCGCCAACGGTCAGATTCTGGCAGCCAAGGCTGGTACGTCGACCATAGTAATCACCTCGCAGGACAACGAGGATGTGCGCTGTGTTGTAAATGTTCGCGTACATAATGATTACCAGACCGTCAGCTTTGTCAAGAACCCGCTGCCCGTCAGGTTGGAAGGTTCGTTCATGGACATCGGCAGTCAGCTGTCATCCAATATCGTCTTCGGTCCCGAGGATGCTACAGGTTTCTATGACGGCCGTGTACAGGTACAGTCTGACAATAGCGAGGTCGTGACGATAGGCGACGTATTGGTAATGAATGGTGTTGACGTCATGGCTAATGCCCTGCAGGAAGGTACTGCTACGATTACCGTAAAGTTCTTGAAGAAAGACTACCTGCAGGCAACGTTCACCCCCACGCAGTCGTTCACGACCGAGGTTACGGGTACATTCGACGTAGAGGTGTCGCAAGGACTGTCGGGCATCAGCGTGCAGCTACCCGAAGACATGATGGTCGATTCTGGCGATGAGGTGCTCTTACAGGTATTCCCCGAGCCAGAGGGCTTGGAACTCAATCCCGACTACATCACTGTCGAATTCCAGACAGAAGGCGGTTTCTCTGGTTGGACACCACTGATGCGTACCAGCGACTGGATGTGGGATCCCGAGAGTGGCAGCTGCATGACCATAGTAGAACCTACGGCTCCGCTCACCTTCCAGGTGACCGTCAGCTATGACGACTCCGAGCAGGACATACATCTGCAGACCACGTCCGATCCTTACTCTATCGGTGTCAACTACGACTTCACCGAAGGATGGGAGTGGCGTAACTTCTACTTTGGCAATCCTGCCGACTACGACCTGTCGGAGCTCTTTGAGACCGGACTGGAGGAAATACGCACCGAGGACCAGCAGATGCTCAATGATTCTGAGTACGGATTCTTCGGTGACCTCGACCTGCTGGTTCAGAACCGCTGCTTCAAGGTGAACATGAGTGAAAACTCTACCTTCCCCATGTATAGCGGTTCGCTCAATACCACTTGCGAGACTACCATTCATCCGGGATGGAACTGGATACCCAACCCCTTCTTCTACAACCGTGGTCTCAACGAGATATTCAACGAGGCATTCATGCCGACCGAAGGTGACCGCATCATGTCTAAGGATCTGGGCTTTGCCGATTACTCTGAGGGTCAGTGGACAGGTTCTCTGACAGGTCTCAGCCGTGGTCAGGGCTACCTCTACTACAGCAACAACCCCGACAATGTGACCATGAGTTTTGCCGACGAGTCGACGATGCCGGGCGAGAATACCGCAGAACCTCCTCACAGCAGGACAGCCAGCATGAAGGCCGCCAAGCAGGGTGTGCGCAGGGTAGCCGCCAATACGGCTTTCAGCTACAATCCCGCCCGCTTCCGCGACAATATGGGTATTGTGGCCTTGGTGGACGGCATACAGAACCCTGAGGACTATAGCGTCGTAGCCTTTGTGGGCGACGAGTGCCGTGGCGAGGGCGTCTGCGTGGAGGGTAAGATGTTCATCACTGTCCATGCCGACCGTGGCGAGCAAATCTCGTTCCGTCTGTGCAACAACTACTCGGGCCAGATGTTTGCCATTGACGAGACCGTCAAGATGGCCTCCATGCTGGGTTCGTTGAAGGCTCCGTTCAAGATGACCTGCAACACTGTGACCACAGGCATTGAGACAATGACCAATGACCAATGGACCATGGACAATTACGACCTGGGCGGTCGCCGCATCGACAGCCATGCCAAGGGCATCCAGCTGCAGCGTGCCAATAACGGCACTGTTCGTAAAGTCGTGAAATAAAAAAAGACCCACCCCCGACCCCTCCCTACAGGGAGGGGCGTATATAGATAATGAGAATGATACCAATATATTTTATATAAGGAGTATGATGAAGTCATTTATGAGACACATACAAAACTATATACACCCCATTCCCGAGCAGAGCTCGCCTACCCGTAGCCTTTCCCACACAGGGAGGGGCCGTGGGAGAGTCCTTTTTCTTTTTCTCGCCCTTCTTTTAAGACCCTCACTTGGGGAGGTGTTGGGGTGGGCCCAATCCCTGTCGCAGCACTCCATCGCTACGATAGCCAAGAGCGACCCGCTCATCATCACCGGTGCCGTGGGCACACAGAACACCTACTACCACTCCTCGCTCGGCAGCGGCTACCGCTCGCCGTGGGCCAACTCCATCTACGCCAACCTCAACATCTCGGTGTACGGCATCTCCATGCCCTTCGCCTTCTACTACTCTAACAACAACTCCTCGTTCAGCTTCCCCCACTTCTCGTTCCACATAGACCCCACGTACAAGAACTGGCGCGGACACTTC
>JAFUSV010000119.1 GCA_017467565.1 Prevotella sp. | reverse complement strand
CCCTACCCCTCCCCTACAAGGGAGGGGAGTGGCTACCGCCGGAAAAACAAACCGAATGGCACTCCCCTCCCTTGTAGGGGAGGGGCAGGGGTGGGGTCACTATATTTCACTCCCCTCCCTTGTAGGGGAAAGGCTACGGGAAAGGCAACGGGTAGGCGCGTCAGCGGGAATGGGCGAGCGCAGCTCGGGAATGGGGCAGGGGTGGGGTCAGTATTTTAATCATACCAAGTTATTTTTTAACGGTTACTTAACTCCCCCCAAAAAACGAACGCGAGACTGAAATCAGTTGACCAAATCCTTGTAGAGCTCCACGAAATGCTGAGCAGCATCGGTATTCTCGAAGCGACGCACATAGGCCCGGCTACGCTCTATGCGCTGCTCACGGCCGGGCGCACCGAAGAGTACCTGCTTGAGGGCATGAGCCAGAGCCTCGGCATCGTCGGGCGACACATAGAGGCTGTCGGGACCACCGGCCTCCTCAAGGCACGACCCCGTACACGCCATGACGGGCAGCCCCATGCGGATAGCCTCGATGATGGGAATGCCGAAACCCTCGTAGCGCGAGGGATAGACGAAGGCATCGGCCATACGGTAGAGCGACGGCAGGTCGTCGTCGGGCACGCCATGAAGCATCAGCACACGGTGTGACAGCCGATGGGCCAGGATGTACTCGCGTACCTCGTCGGCATAGGGCGTCTCGCGCCCCACGATGACCAGCGACACGTCGTCAGTCAGGTAGTGCAGTGCCTGGACGGCCAGCAGCGCGTTCTTGCGCTGCTCTATAGAACCCACGCAGAGCACGTAGCGGTCGGGCAGCTCGTAGTGCTCGCGCACCTGCCACATCTTCTTGGCATCGGGCTCCTCAGTGAAGCGGGGAGCACAGCTCTGATAGATAAGGTCTACGCGCGAGGAGTCTATCTCGCCCAGTTCGCAGATGTCGCGCCGCGTACACTCGCTGATGGCCACGATGCGGTCGGCCTCGCGCAGCGTCTGGTAGAACTTCTTAGTGTATATCTTCACGTCTACCTTATTATAATACTCGGGATGGCGCATGAAGATGAGGTCGTGGATGGTGACCACCGAGGGTATGCCGCGGCGGCTGATGCCATGAGGCAACTCGCCCGACAGCCCGTGGTACACCTGCACGCCGTCCTTCTGCAACTGGCTGACCATGCCCTTCGAGCGCCACAGGGCCTTGCCCAGCGACGTAAAGGTGCGGCGCGGATAGCAGAACGTGACGTTCTGGCGGTTGAGTATCTGGTTGCGCAGCTCTATGCGCCCCTGGTCGGGAGCATAGAGTCGCAGCTCCATATCGTCGACCATAGCCAGGTCGTTGACCAGCGTCCGGCCATAGCTACCAAGGCCCGTGCCGTTGCGCACAATTCGTTTAGCGTCAAATCCTATTATCATTTTTCAGTTAATTTGCTTGCAAAGGTACGAAAAAAAGTGAAATTACTATCCACTTTCACTTAAAATTAGTACCTTTGCAGCAAACTTTTCAAATCATTCGAAAGCAAATATGAATTATAACTATGCTGACCCCACCCCTGCCCCTCCCCTACAAGGGAGGGGAGTTGCCTGCGGATAGGCAGGCGGTAGTAGCTCCCCTCCCTTGTAGGGAGTTGCCTGCGGATAGGCAGGCGGTAGCAGCTCCCCTCCCTTGTAGGGAGTGCCTGCGGATAGGCAGGCGGTAGCAGCTCCCCTCCCTTGTAGGGGAGGGGCAGGGGTGGGGTCACTAACTTTAGTTATATAGAAGACAAATTAATATACGCTATGAATTATTTAGACCGAAACGAATTTAATTTTGAGCCCAGCCAGAAGGTGGTCGATGCCATCAGGCACTTCGACCCGAAAGACCTGTGCTTCTACACCCGCATCTACGATCAAGGCAAGAAGAGCGTGGTCAGCGTCAGGCTGAGCGAGATATACCATGTGCCTGAGAGTCAGGTGCTGCTGACGTACGGCGGCGAGGACCTGCTGAAGAACGCCATCCACTATTTCCTGACCACCGACGAAGGCAACGGCCGCAACAAGACCATACTGATACCCGAGTTCTCATGGTGGTACTATAACCAGGTGGCCAGCGAATGTGGAGGCACCTTCCAGATGTACCCCCTGCACGAGCAGGACGACACCTTCGCCTACGACGTGGACGAGGTCATAGAGTACACCAACCGCATACACCCCCGCATGCTGTTGCTGGCATCGCCCAACAACCCCACGGGCAACTGCCTGTCATCGCAGGAGATAGCTCGCATCATGGAGCATGTGCCTGCCGACACCATCGTACTGATAGACGAGGCCTACGCCAGCTTCATCACTACCGACACCGACTACATCGCGCCGCTGGTGAACCAGTACGGCAACCTCATCATCTCGCGCACGCTGTCTAAGTTCTACGGACTGCCAGGCCTGCGCTGCGGTTTCGGATTCATCGGCAAGGGTCACGACCAGTTCCTCTGCTACGTCAACAAATACCTGGGCTACAACCGCTTCTCGGAGGCCGTCGCCCTGGCAGCACTGGACAGTGATGAGCACTATCGCCGCGTGGCCGATGACATGGCATGGGGACGCGAGCTCTACAAGCGCGAACTGGGCCATCTGCCGGGCTTCAAGGTGTACAAGTCGGTGGCCAACTTCATCCTCATCAAATACCCCATCGGCATCAAGGAAGCCCTGCAGAAGGCACTGGCCGACCAGGACTATAAGATCAAGTTCATGACCGACAAGGGACTGGAGTCATGCGTACGCATCACGATGGGCCGCAAGGAGCAGACACAAACGGTAGTTAACTCTATATTAAGCGTATTATGACGGGCGTACTATTGGCAGCCGGAATGGCCAGACGTCTGCGCCCACTGACAGACGACAGGCCCAAATGCCTGCTGGAAGTAGCAGGCAAGACACTGCTGCAACGCACGGTCGACGCCATGCTGCACGCAGGCATCGACCGCCTGGTGGTGGTCACGGGCTACCGCGCCGAGATGATCAGCCACTTCCTGACCACGCACTACCCCACCCTCGACATTCACTTCATCCACAATGCCGACTACGCCCACAACAACAACATCTACTCGCTGTGGCTCGCCATGCAGCAGGTCAGGGGGCGCGAGTTCCTGCTCATGGACAGCGACATACTCTGCGACCCCGAGGCCGTCAGCCGCATAGCCCGCCAGGAAGGGTCGGCACTGGCCCTGAACCGTCACCCGCTGGGCGAGGAGTAGATGAAGATAGTGGTGGACAGCGACATGCACATCACGGCCATCAGCAAGACATGCCCCATAGCCGACGCCATCGGCGAGTCGCTGGGCATCGAGAAGATATCGGCCGAATACTCGGCAGCCCTGGCACAAGAGCTGGACCTGATGATAGAGCACGAAGGACTCATCGACATTTTCTACGAGCGTGCCTTCGAGCGTCTCATACCTCAAGGCCACACCTTCCGCGTGGTCGACGTCACCGACCTGTTCAGCTACGAGCTGGACACGCCCCAGGACTTCCAGGAGGCTCAGGCACTGATGCCTGCCCACCTGCTGTAAACCGCCCTCTTTTATTAAGAACGAACCATTGACAGAATCTTTTATAGCAAATGAACATACCATTTTCTCCCCCATACATTGACGACAGCGTCATAGCCGAAGTGACCGACTCACTGCGCTCCGGATGGATCACTACCGGGCCCAAGGTGAAAGCACTGGAGGCTGAGATAGAGAAATTGTCGGGCACGCAGCGGGCACTCTGCGTCAACTCATGGACCACGGGCGCCATCATGGTGCTGCGCTGGCTGGGTGTCAAGCCCGGCGACGAGGTCATCATACCTGCCTACACCTACTGTGCTACGGCACTGGCCGTGCTATGGGCAGGGGCCACGCCCGTGATGGCCGACTCGGGCGAAGACCTGAATATCTCGGTGGATGCCATCAGGCGTGCCATCACCCCGCGCACCAAGGCCATCATCCCCGTCGACATAGCCGGCTGGCCCTGCGACTACCAGGCCATCATGGCGCTGGTACAAGAGCCGGAAATCAAGGCCCTGTTCCAACCTACGTCGCCTGTGATGGAGAAGATGGGACGCATCACCGTCATCAACGACTCGGCCCACTCCATCGGTTCGCGCTACAAGGACCGCTATTCGGGCACGGAGACCGACATCGCCATCTTCTCGCTGCACGCCGTGAAGAACGTCACCACGGCCGAGGGCGGTGCCATCTGCCTGAACATGCCGGCTCCCTTCGACAACGAACAGCTGTACAACGAGCTGCGACTGAAGTCGCTGAACTGCCAGACCAAGGATGCCTTCACCAAAAGCAAGGCCGGCGGATGGCGCTACGACATCGTGGGCATGGGCATGAAAGCCAACATGGCCGACGTCAATGCCGCCATCGGACTGGCACAGATACGACAGTACGACCACATGCTGCGCGAGCGCAAACGCATCTTCCAGACCTACGACGAGCTGTTCAGCCGTCAGCCCTGGGCCATACTGCCCGTGTCGCATCAGGGCTACCGCGAGAGCTCGTACCACGTCTACACCCTGCGCATCCGTGACATCACCGAGGAGCAGCGCGATGCCATCATCAGCGAGATCAGCAAGAGCCAGGTGGCCGTCAACGTGCACTTCATCCCCCTGCCCATGCTCACGCTGTTCCGCGACATGGGCTACGACATCAACGACTATCCGCAGGCCTACCGCAACTTCGCCCACGAGATATCGCTACCCTGCTACCCTCAGCTGGACGACGAGAAAGTACGTTTCGTCGCTGATACCGTCATCAAAGCCTACCAAACCGTCATCAACGAGCAATGAGCACTACTGACAACAAGATTTCGGTCGTCATCAACACCTACAACGCCCGCCAGCATCTGGCCAAGGTGCTGGAGTCGGTGAAGGACTTCGACGAGATAGTGGTGTGCGACATGGAGTCGACCGACGACACCCGCGAGATAGCCGCCCGCTACGGCTGCCGCATCGTCACCTTCCCCAAGGCCAATCACAAGAGCGCCGAGCCTGCACGCACCTTTGCCATACAGTCGGCGGCCTATCACTGGGTGCTGGTGGTCGATGCCGACGAGGTAGTGACACCCGAGCTTCGTGAGACGCTCTACCAGAAAATACAGGAACCCGACTGTGCCGCCGGGTTCTACATTCCACGCCAGAACATGTTCATGGGCATGTTCGTACGCGATTTCCACTACGACTACCAGCTGCGCTTCTTCATTCGCGAAGGCACTGAGTGGCCGCCATACGTGCATACGTTCCCCCAAGTTCAGGGACGGGTCACTCGGCTGAAGGCCGACACGAAAGCCCGTCTGCTGCACCTCATGGACGAGGACATGCACGAATACATCGAGAAGATGAACCTCTACACCGACAATGAGGTAGACAAGAAGATGCACAAGGGCTACGGCCTGGGCGCTCTGCTGTGGCGCCCGGCATGGCGATTCTTCAAGAAATACTTCATGGACGGCAGCTTCCGCATGGGCAAGCGTGGATTCATACGCGCCATGCTGGCCGCCTACTACCAGTTTGTGCTGGTAGCCAAGATGATGGAGCGGCGCTACCGCGAGGGCGAACAGAAGTCATGAAGCAGCACTCTACGTGCGAGTGACAAAGGCCCGTTGGTCCTTGTACTCCCTGTAGGGCAGGTTGTAATCCAGATAGAAGAAATTATGCTGACGCTGATGGTCGTGCGGCGGTATGGTCATATAGTCACCATACTTGTTGCGCAGGTACTCATCGTAGTGCTCCACGCCCATCACCTCATGGCCTTCAAAGAGTACTGGCTGCGGTGTGCCCAGCATGGTCTTGGGAATGACACCCTTCACGCCGTCGTCATAGTCGAGCACGTACTCTGACTTGTCATAGTCGTAGGCCAGATAGGCGGCACGCATCTGCCGGCGGGCCCACTGATGGGTGAACAGACGCTGTATGAGCAGGATGGGCCACGAGCTGGGACCGTGGCCGTGCTTGTAGGGATCGCGGTGCAGGAAATAGAGCAGTTTGTCGGTCATCTTGTAGCGGGCCACGGCCAAGCGGCGGGCCAGCTTTGACTTAGGCGCGCCGTCAATGGGAAAGACGTCGATATAGATGCCTGCCACGTAGTCGCTATGCTCGCGCTCTATCAGCGTCGTACTGCTGTCCACCACCTTGCCGAAACCGCCGGGAAACGTCTCACTGGTCTCTATGCACAGGGCTTCGAGGGGCTGGGGCAGCCACTCACGGGCATGAGCCATGAAGCGGTCGTAGTCAGGACGGGGCATGCAGATGTCCATATCGTCGTCCCAGGGTATGAAACCATGATGGCGCACGGCACCCAGCATGGTGCCTGCCCAGCAGTAATAGGTCACGTCGTGCTCGCGGCACACACGGTCAACCGACAGCAGTATCTGCAGAATATGTGAATGGAGCGTCTCTATATCGTATGAAGCCATATTGTCAGTACATCAATTAAAACAGGAGGCCAAAGATAGTTCAAAAAAATGAAACGGCAAAATAAAATGCCGTTTAATTTGCAGGAATGCTATAATTTTATTACTTTTGCATCCTAAATCGTATTAACAGGTTCATGAAGAAGGTTTTCCACATCGTTTCCAATAAGGAATGGGGCGGCGGCGAACAATACGTCTACGACTTGGCTCAGCGCCAAATGGCCGACGGCTACAGCGTAGAGCTGTTCTGCAGGCCCGTCAAGGCCGTCATCTCGAAGTTCGAGGAACTGAACTTACCCATACACCCCCTGTCGCTTAAAGGGACACTCGACCTGAGCAGCGCCTGGAAAATGAGTACCATCATCCGCCTGCAAGACCCATGCATCGTTCATGCCCATAACTTCAAGGATGCGTTTACGGCTGCCTATGCCCGCAAGATGTGCGGCAACGACCGCATACGCCTCATCATGTCGCGCCACCTGACGCGCACCGGCAAGGACACTACCCTCTATCGCTGGCTGTACAAACAACTCGACTGGCTGAGCTTCGACTCTGAGATAGCACGCAATGAGTTCTACAGCACACAGCCTAACATGGACCGGCAGAAGACGGGCATCATACGTACCAGCATCATACTGCCCGACAAGGTGACGCCCGTCGGCCTACGTCAGATGTACGGCATTGCCGACAATGAGGTCATAGGCATGTTTCATGGCAGGCTGGATCCCGAGAAAGGACTCGACACACTGCTGGAGGCAGTCAGCCTGATACGCCAGAAACCGCTGCGACTGGTGCTGGTAGGACGTGGCTCCGATGAATATACAGCGCACCTGAAGGATCGCATCGCCGAACTGGACATCCAGGAGAAGGTTGTCCTGGCTGGCTTCTGTCACCCCGTGCTGCCCTATGTGGCCGATGCCGACTTCGGCATTCTGGCATCGACCGTACGCGAGGGATGCCCGCTGTCACCTCAGGAGTACATGTCGCAGGGCAAGCCCGTCGTGGTCACCGACAATGGCGGACAGCGCGAATATGTCATCGACGGCAGAAACGGACTGCTGGTTTCACCGGGCAACGCACCGATGCTGGCTGAAGCCATGATGCGACTCATAGACCATGACGACCTGCGCCGCCAACTTGGTCAGCAGGCCCAGGCCGACTTTAACGACACGCTCAGCTACGACCATCTGTACAGTCAGATTCACAGTCTCTATGACCGTCTTTCCACAAGCGCATGAAGAAACTATTATACTACACCATCTATATAGTCGGGTATGCCCTCTCGCTGCTCCCCTTCTGGATACTCTATGGCATCAGCGATGTGTTTTATGCCATCGTCTACAAGGCCCTGGGGTATCGTACCAAGGTGGTTCGCAACAACCTGAGCAGTTCGTTTCCTGAAAAAGATGCCTCCGAGCTAAAGGACATCGAGAAACGTTTCTACCACTGTCTGTGCGACTATATCGTGGAGACGATCAAGATGATGAGCATGAGCAAGGCGAAAATAAGGAGACACATGGTTTTTCATGGTATTGAAGAAATAGACCGGTGCGTGGAGGAAGGGCAGTCGGTTGCCGTCTACTTAGGCCACCTCTTCAACTGGGAGTGGATCACCTCTTTCCCCCTGTGGACCAACGGGAAAGGGCATTGCGGACAGTTGTACCACTCACTGGAGAACGAGTCCTTCGACATCTTCTTCCTCAAGCTGCGACAGCGCTGGGGAGCTGAGTGTATAGCCCTGACAGACATCCTGCGCAAGACCGTAGAGTACAAGCAGAAACAGCAGCCTACGGTCATAGGCTATATAGGCGACCAGGTGCCGCACTGGAACAACATACACCACTGGTGCCAGTTCCTGAACCACGACACCCCCGTCATGACAGGGGCCGAACGCATCGCAAAGAAAAATGATCAGGCTTTGTTTTACATGGATATAGAGCGGGTGAAGCGCGGTTACTATAAGGTTACCATGCAGCCTATCACCCGTCGGCCCAAGGAACTAAAGGAGTACGAGTCGGTAGACATCTATTTCCAGATGCTCGAACAAAACATCAGGCGACAGCCGGAGCTATGGCTCTGGAGCCACAACCGCTGGAAACGTACCCGCGAAGAATTCAACGAACGCTTTGAAGTCGTCAACGGGAAGGTGGTACCGAAAGAAGGTATGGAATAAGATAATAAACGAGACAAAAGAGAATAGCTTATTATGATATTTGTAAAAGGTTCAGGATGGATGTGCAACAACATCCTTCAGTATGGTCACTTCTACGCATGGGGCCGTGAGCATGGCAAGAAGACGATGTCTATGCGCTTTGCCTACAAGTTCCAGTATTTCAACATCTGCAACACGAAATACCACAATTTCCTCACCTATGTCATAGCCAAGCAGGCGGCTAAATGGAAGCTAATACCCACACTGACCTTCAATGAGGAGGGCGCTGACACCACCGAACAGGAGAAGGAGATGCTGAACCGCAAGCATGTCGCTGTCGTAGGGTGGGAAGGACGATGGTACGGCCTGTTCATCAAATACAAAGAAGAGATTCTGGACCTCTTTGCCTTCAAGCAGTCAGTGCTCAAAGCCTGTGAGCCCGTCATGGCCTCTGCCACCGAGGGCACCTGCCGACTGGGTGTCCATATACGCCGCGGCGACTATGCCCGGTGGTACGACGGGAAATATTTCTATAACGACCAGCAGTATCTGACCATCATCAAGCAGTTCATCAAACTACACCCTGACACCACGGTCTTCATCTGCGGCAACGACCCGGCACTCGATCATCAGCTCTACCAGCAGGAGCTGAGCGGCACCAAGGTGGTATTCCCCAAGGGCAATGCTGCCGAAGACCTGTGCGTGCTGTCGCAGTGTGACTATCTGATAGGTCCGCCCAGCACCTTCTCGCTGACGGCTTCCATGTACCACGACATCCCCCTCTATTGGATCAAGGATGCCCAGGCACCGCTGACGGAAAGCTCCTTCGGACATTTCGACGAGCTGTTCCGCCACATCCTGTAACGCTTATTGCCCACTATCGCAGCCAGTAGAGCAGGCGCTTGTAAGCATACTTCAGCTTCCAGCGCAGGCCCTCCATCTGGCGTATCTGCCCCATCGACGACACAAAGCCCCCGCAGAAGCTGCCCTGAGTGGCTAAGCACGGCTCGCACCACAGCATCTTGACGATGCCCTTGTCATAGAGGTGTATCTGGTAGTAGTGGTCGATGGAGATGTCGCACCGGTTGCTTTCCACCTCCCGGCAGATAGCCAGCGCAGCCTCCAGGCTCACGTACAGGGCGCCGTTGCACCTGTTACGTCCGTGAGGAGCCTCGTAGAGCAAGCGTCCTCTTACCCTCTGCGAACGTGGAATGAACTGCAGCGACGAGTCTTCGTAGGAGATGATGACGGGCTGTCCCTTGAAGCGCTCCCTGCATTCCTTCAGACTCTCGTCAAGCCGCTCGCTGAAATCGCGGTGCAGCATGATGTCGTCTTCAAAGACCACAGCACCCTCCAGCCCCTCGTCTACGATGATCCGGCATGCTTCAAGATGCTTCATGGCGCAGCTGGTAGGCCCCGAGATGTTGTACAGCTCACATCCGGGCTTGAACCATTCAGCGAGCAGCTCCTCTGTCAGCTCACTCTTATCATAGTCCTCAATGTACCTCACCTCGCCTTGCCAGCCTTTCAGCTGCTGTTGCATGTAGCGCAGGCGGTCAGTCAGATGCTTTGCATGTATAACCAGGGCAGTCGTCATATCGTCAATAGTTATTGATTGTGATGAATAAAATGGTGATGCTAAGGGTGCAGCCGGTCTTGAGTCATGCGCTCCATGTACTGCTGGATGATGGCTTTCAGTTCGGTTTCCATCTGAGCCTGCTGAGGCAACCTACCTACGAGGTTGTGCTGCATCAACGAGTCGCTGAGGGCATAGACGGCGCGGGTACGCTCACCGTCGAACTGCAGCACATGCCCTGACTTGACATACTGATAGATACCGTTCAGATAGTTGACGGCCCATGTGCTGTCGGCGGGCGTATTCAGCAGGTCGATACCGAAGGCGAAGTAGGGCTTGTCATAATGCAGCATGCCCAGCACGGTGGGCAGTATGTCTATCTGCTGGGCTATCTTGTCTATCATCTTCACCTGTTGCAAGGAGTCCGACGGCTCATAGATGACGATAGGCGAGCAGAATCCGCCGATATCCGTCTGGTAGAAGTCGTGGTCGCTCTGGTTGGTATGATCGCTGGTCAGCACGAAGATGGTGTTCTTGAACCAAGGTTGCCTGCTGGCGGTCTCAAAGAACTTCCCTATCGCCATGTCGGTATATCGGATGCACTTGTGTATCTCGATGCCCTCTTCGGGATATACCGACTGGTACTTCTCGGGTATATGGTAGGGGTGATGGCTCGATGCGGTGAAGACGGCCGTCATGAAGGGCTCCCTCATCTCCGACATCTTCGTGGCGTAATACTGCAGGAACGGTTCGTCCCAGATGGCCCACATGCCGTCAAAGTCATCATCGCCGCCAAAGCGTTCGTCCTGATTATAGTCCTCACGTCCATAGTACTGCTGGAAACCGGTAGAACGGGCAAAGGCCTGAAATCCCATGCTGCCCCTCTGTGCACCGTGGAAGAAGGCCGTCTCGTAGCCTTTCTGCACCAGCAGTCCCGCCATGCCCGACACGTCGTTCATGGAGGCGGGTGTCAGGAAGAAGGGCTCTACGAACATAGGTATCGACGAGAGGATGCTGGGCATGCCGTCTATGCTCTTCCGGCCGTTGCAGTAGGAATGGGTGAAGGTGATGCTGTGGCTGATGATGGAGTCCACGCAGGGGGTGTATCCCCGGTACTTCCCGTCTTCCAGCGTCGTGTTCAGCGCCCCGATATACTCCCTGCCAAAGCTCTCTACGATCAGCACCACCACGTTCTTACGCTTCAACGAGTCGGCAGCCGCGACGACAGGATGGTGTACCGGCGAGTAGATGCGCTCCATCTCGGCCCTGTCGGTGAAATAACTGGGCACCTGGAACACATCCTTGCCAATGGTCCGATAGAGCGAGAAGGGTGTATTGAGCACCAGGGCCGCATCGATGGGACGGTCTACGTACTGATGGGCATTGCTGATTGTGATAGGACGCACGGCAGTGGCAAAGCCTCCGCGGATGCCTGCCACCACGAAGGGTGCAATGCCTGCCAGCGACAGCAGCATGAGCAGGTCGTAGCGCCACCACTTCACATGCTTGCTGCTGAGCCGCGATGTCTGATAGAGGCGCCACATGGCATATATCACCACGACAGCCACCAGCACCAGGTACCAATGGCGCAACAGCTCGGTCAGGAAGATGCCGCCCAGGTTGTCCTCGTTCTGAAACTCGCGGAACACCGTGGTGGTGGTACGTCGCATGGTAAAGGGGAAGTAGGCCGCATCGGCCAGGTTCATGGCAAAGGCGAGGCCGTTGACGACGATAAACTCCCACTTACACACCTTGTGCCACCAGCCCACCTCCTTCAGGTGCAGCGGGAAGAGCACCATCACCATGTAGGGTATATTGGTCACGAGGATAGCGGCGGTGTCAAACACGAGTCCTCCCCTCAGCACTTCCCATGTCAGGCTGTCGGAGAAGAACTTCCAGTTCTCCAGCAGGTAGGCCATACGGGCTATGAAGTAGGCCACGTAGACCATCAGCAGATTGAAGGCCAGAGCTGCCAGTGGTGACAACTCTTTCAGTTCCAGTCGTTTTATCATGTCTTTTATTCTCATCATCTCATCGTTTTCAAGTCCTGTGCTGCCGCCTGCAGGACAGCCTGTCCCACACGTACCAGGCGCTCGCTCTCCTGACTTTCGTTCACCACCAGCTTGTTGACGTCTAAGTCGAAGACGGCAAAGCCCGTACTGTCGGCCACCGACAGCCCGTTGTTGTAGGTATGAACGGCAAACGGACGCACGTAGTTACTGCTCATCACGTCACGGCTGAAGCGGAACTGGCTGTGGTCGACGCCCATCTGCCCCAGCAGCGTGGCAGCCATGTCGGTCTGGTTGCAGATGGTCTTGATGCGTCGTGGTGCCTTGACGGCGCCTCCCGTCCACACCATCGGTATGAGGTTGCGCTGACGGTCGTGCTCGGTCAGGTCGTCGTAGCCTATGCTATGGTCGGGCAGCATCACTATCAGCAGGTTGTCCCATGCCGGCGTCTTGCGCAGTCGCTCTACGAGCCGACCTATGCAGTCGTCCAGGTAGTAGAAGGCATTCAGTATCTTATCGTCAAACCGCTTCATGGGTACCTCCCACGGCTCGTGGCTCGACAGGGTGGAGTAGCCTATCAGGTAGGGGGTGCCGGCCTCTGCGTACTGCTGTATCTGGTCGTAGAGGGTGTTAAAGGTGATGTCGTCACGCACGCCCCAGTCAGACGTGTTCTGCTCCTCCATGCTGTAATCCTTCAGCCATGTCAACCGGCTGAAGCCTCCGCCTATCAGGTAGCTGCGCATGTTGGTGAAATTGATGTCGCCGCCGTAGATGTACGAGGTGGTATATCCCAGCTCGGCCAGCGACTTACCCACATTGGGCAGGTGGCGGGTCTTGGCCGGCATCTTCATGACCGACGAGACGGGGAACGACGGGTAGCCGCTCAGCGTACACACCGTGCCACGATCCGTACGCCAGGAGTTACCGTAGCAATTGTCAAAGCTCACGCCCTCGTGCATCAGTTGGTTGAGGTGTGGCATCACGTCATGACGGCCTCCCAGTTCGGTAAACATGGCGCCGCAGCTCTCCAGCAGGATGATCACCACATTGGGACGGCTGGTGGTGAGCAGCGAGTCGACGGCTATACTCTCCGTAGG
This sequence comes from Prevotella sp., assembly GCA_017467565.1. Classification (GTDB taxonomy): domain Bacteria; phylum Bacteroidota; class Bacteroidia; order Bacteroidales; family Bacteroidaceae; genus Prevotella. The sequence continues at coordinate 3,931 of JAFUSV010000119.1, read as the reverse complement.
GAACAGTCCGTCCAGCGTCTGCCGGCATTCGTCGTCAGTCATGAACTGATAGTCGGGCACGTAGTTGGCACTTCTCTCAAACGAAGCCAGGAACGAGAACACGGGGTTCACGGCCGAGTGGTTGAGGAATTGGTTCTGCGAGTAGTACACCTGTCCGATGTTGGTAGTCGACTTGCCCAGTCCGCCGCGAATGCCGATAACCATCAGCGGCACTGCCAGCAGGTAGATGATGGTCTCTGCCCACTGAGCCCTACGGGTCCCATTAGGCCCATTGGGCCCATGAGTCCCATTAGCCCCATTGGCCCCATTAGCCCCATTGGCCTTATAGGCCCAATACACGCCCCCTGCGACAGCCACCACCAGCAGCGCCCTCACTATCAGGTAACCCGCCGACACGCTGGCCATGGCCTCCGTCGGCGTGCTGAGATACTGCAGGCACGAGGCGTCGAGCTTGAACTGCCAGAAGGGGTAGAGGCTGGTATCGGCCACGAAGGCCAGGGCAAAGGCGATGGCCACGATGACATAGTAGACCCTGAGCACCCAGCGGGGCACCCGTACCCACACCGACACGGCCGTGACGAGGAAGGGCACGATGAGGAAGTAGAGTGCCGTCGACAGGTCGAGCGACAGTCCGTGCCACGCCACAGCCAGATAATCGCCCGCCGTGACGCCATGCCCTGCCCCGTTGCAGAGCATGAACACCCATTTGGCCACCACAAACAGCAGCACCGTCAGCACATAGAATCGAAGCAGTATCATTCCTTTCTTCATCATTTTCTTATCTTTATACTCCCCTCCCTTCAGGGAGGGGCCGGGGGAGAGTCTTTTTTTTTCAGCTCTGCATGTCATGCAACCGCTTATAGTATCCGTCCTTGGCCAGCAGCTCGTCGTGGGTGCCACGCTCCACGATCTGCCCTTCGTGCATGACGCATATCTCGTCGGCATTCTTGATGGTCGACAGGCGGTGGGCTATGGCCACCGTGGTGCGCGTCTTCATCAGTCGCTCCAGGGCGTCCTGCACCAGTCGCTCGCTCTCGGTGTCGAGGGCCGACGTAGCCTCGTCGAGTATTAGGATGGGCGGATTCTTCAGAATGGCACGGGCGATAGAGACACGCTGGCGCTGACCGCCTGACAGACGGCCGCCACGGTCGCCTATATTCGTGTCGAAGCCCTGCTCCGACTGCATGATGAAGTCGTAGGCATTGGCTATCTTGGCAGCCTCCTCGATAGATGAAGCCCCCCCTTCGGCTGACGAAAGGGGTGCCTCCGGTACTCCGAAGGCTATGTTGTTGCGGAAGGAGTCATTGAACAGGATAGCCTCCTGGTTGACGTTGCCTATCAGCTGGCGCAGGTCGTGCAGTCCCAGGTCCTTCACGTTGATGCCGTCGATGAGCACCTCGCCCTCCTGCACGTCGTAGTAGCGGGGTATCAGGTCCACGAGTGTCGACTTGCCGCTTCCGCTCTGTCCCACCAGTGCGATGGTCTTACCCTTCGGTATGGTGAGGTTGATGTCCTTGAGCACCCACCTGTCGGCATAGCGGAACGACACGTGGCGGAACTCTATCTGGTGCTGGAACGAGTCGATGTGCTTGGGGTGTGCCGGTTCCTTGATGTTGTTCTCGGCCATCAGTATCTTGTCTATGCGCTCCATGGAAGCCAGTCCCTTGGGTATGCTGTAGCCAGCCTTCGAGAAGTCCTTCAGGGGGTTGATGATAGAGTAGAGCATCACCATGTAGTAGATGAAGATGGGTCCTGACAGTGCGTGGGCGTTGAGCACGAGCACGCCGCCGAACCACAGCACGATGACAATCATGATGGTGCCCAGAAATTCGGACATGGGGTGTGCCAGCACCTGCCTGGTGAGCACCTTCATGAGGTTCTGGCGGTACGACGTGTTCACCTGATCGAAGCGGCGGTTCATCGTTTCCTCGGCACAGAAGGCCTTGATGATGCGCAGTCCGCCGAGCGTCTCCTCCACCTGACTCATCGTGTCGCTCCACAGCGCCTGCGCCTTGATGGAGTCCTGCTTCAGCTTACGGCCCACCCACCCCATGAACCAGCCCATGATGGGCACGATGATGAGGGTGAAGAGCGTCAGCTGCCACGAGATGAAGAGCAGCGCGGCAAAGTAGCTGATGATGAGGATGGGGTTCTTGAACATCATCTCCAGGCTGGCCATAATGGAGTGTTCCACCTCGTCCACGTCGCCGCTCATGCGTGCAATGATGTCGCCCTTGCGCTCCTCACTGAAGAATCCCATGGGCAGCGACGTCACCTTGCGGTAGAGCTGGTTGCGCATGTCGCGCACCACGCCCGTGCGTATGGGTAGTATGCTGACGGCCGCCAGGTAGTAGACGCCGGTCTTCAGGAAGGTGGTGGCGGCCAGGAACAGTCCGATGAAGAGCAGCGTCGTGGTCTGTCCGTAGTCGGCTATCAGTCCGTTGACGAAGTAGTTCAGGTTGTTCATCAGCACGTCCTGCACGTTGCCCCAGTCCCAAGCCATCCAGCTGGTAGCCTTCTCAGCATCGCCCGTCTGGAAGAGTATCTGCAGGATAGGTATCAGCGCGGCGAATGAGAAGATGTTGAGCACGGCCGACAGCAGGTTGAAGACTATCGACAGCACCAGGTATTTCTTGTATGGCGGTACAAACCGCTTCAGTACTCTTAGGAATTCTTTCATATCTTCTACTTTTTTCTAAGGACGATATTTATTCTTAGGATGTTTTTTTCCAAGGACGATTGTTTTTTTCTAAGGACGATCTTTATTAATTCTAAGGAATCTGGGAATCTAGGAATTTATTCTTTGTAATGGGAGTTAATAACGGGATATATACCATTGCGGATGTTGTCGGTGTTGAAATTGACAACATACCCCATCTCGCAGTTCATGAGACGTAAATAAGTGAGTAATTGCTTCTCAAAGAGTTTGCGGAAATCTACGACAGACTTCAATTCAAGGATAAGTTTATTATCAACTATCAGATCAAGGCGTAAGTCAGAACAAATAAGTTCTCCTTTATAATATACGGGCACAGCCACTTGGTTCCTGACCTCAAAGCCCTGCATCTGCAGCTCCTTCATCATCGCAGCTTCATAGATGCTTTCTAGAAGTCCAGGTCCCAGCTGCTTATACACTTCATACACGCAACCTAATATCCTATATGTATATTCTCTGTCCATTCCTGTCTTTATTTGTCAATCCCTTCAAAAAATTCCTAGATTCCTAGATTCCTTAGAATAAATTACTCCTTAGAATAAAATTCCCAGATTCCTAGATTCCTTAGAATAAATTACTCCTTAGATTTTAACTTCCTCAGCGAAAAGGGTGGCGCTGGTGCTGCCAGTGATGCGCACGCGCACGGTCTCGCCGATATGGTGCGAGCCCTTGTCGAACACCACCATCTTGTTCTGCTCCGTACGTCCGCAGAGCTGCTCGCGCGAGCGCTTCGAGAAGCCCTCCACCAACACGTCGAACTCCTTGCCTTCATCCTTCCTGTTCTGACTGGCCGATATCTCCGTCTGCAGGGCGATGAGCTCGTTCAGTCGGCGAATCTTCTCCTCCTCGGGCACATTGTCCGGCAGATGCTTCGAGGCATAGGTGCCCGGGCGCTCCGAGTACTTGAACATGAAGGCCGAGTCGTACTGCACCTCGCGCATCAGCGATAGCGACAGCTGGTGGTCCTCCTCCGTCTCGTCGTGGTAGCCCACGAAGATGTCGGTAGAGAGTCCGCAGTCGGGAACGATGCGGCGTATGGCGGCCACGCGGTCCAGGTACCACTCGCGGGTGTACTTGCGGTTCATCAGCCGCAGGATGCGGTCCGATCCGCTCTGCACGGGCAGATGGATATGCTTGCAGACGTTGGGCATCTCGGCGATGACCCTCAGCGTCTCGTCGCTCATATCCTTAGGGTGCGACGTCGTGAAGCGTATG
>JAFUSV010000118.1 GCA_017467565.1 Prevotella sp. | reverse complement strand
GGCCACAGCCTCACAACTGCTGACTGTGTTCACAGATTTGTCCTGCAGCGCACTGAAGACAGGCTACACGAGCAGCGACGTAAGTAACTTGCCTGCTGCTACGCAGGAGCTGGTCAGTAAAATCAAAAACGACTCTTGGGCCACCTATGATGGTTGGGACAAGACCGAGAAGACCTTCCGCATTGCTGACTACAAGGCCTATAGTAATAGCGAGAAGTGGACGACGATTCTCGGCTTTGGACACACTCTGGGGCGTTTGATCACTCCTACGGGCATCTATACCTCCGCCGGGGATTTCCTTCAAGTCAATGTCGGTGACGTACCTTCAGGCCAGAGCATAGCTCTGGAGATAGCAGGCTACGGCCAAGGCTCCGGTTCCGTCTATACTCTTCATTCGGGTATGAATGTCGTACAGGCAGCCACCTCTGGCAACTGCTTCGTCTATTATGAGGTAGATAATACAGCCTCTGGCTCGGCACCTTTCACTGCCCTCAGCAACTACGCCGATGTGACCGTCCACATCGAGGGCGGCACCGTGCAGGGCTATTTCGACCTGACCAAGGGCGATGACGATTCCGACTGGCCTTACTTCAAGGCGAACCTGATGGGCAAGGAGATGTTCTGCCTCAAGACAAAGACGTTAGTGTTCAACCTTCAAACTAGTGCATTAAAGCACGCAGTGGATGAGGCTGAAGGTGGTAGTAAAGGTAAGGTTGTTGGTATGCTAAACTATTGGCAGAGCATCCAGGATATGGAGGATGAGCTGTTCAACCGCGCAAGCATAGGAGGCGAAAACTATGCATATTGCAACAATGTGCATAGTGTCACAACCGTCGGCAATAGTGGCGATGGCAGCTTATATGCTTCCACCTATGGCATTTATTTCAGCCCCGAGCAGCACGACCGCCTGTTCAACTATGACCTATTCCGCTTGGGCGGTGACAACCTATGGGCCTCGGCCCATGAGTTGGGACACCACCGTCAGGCTCCCATCAATATCGTTGGAAACACGGAGATGTCGAATAATATCTATTCCAACGTCGCCGTCTATCAGCAGGGACGTTATACCAGCCGCACGGCCAGTATCAAGGATGTGTTCAACGACTATCAGGACGGCATCTCGTGGCATGAGCGAGTGCAACGTGCTAACAATCGCGTTGGCGACTACAACGCTCACATATTGCATCTCAACTGGTCGCTTTATCTGTTCTTCCACGTGAATGGCAACGACCCCGACTTCTTCCCGTCGCTCTTTGATGCCCTGCGTAATCACCCGATGAAGAAGGTGAGCGGTAGTGACCAGCTCACCCGCGCAGATCAGGACTACTTGAAGTATTACGTCAAGTGCTGTGAGGTGAGCGGCTACGACCTGACCGACTTCTTCGCTTCCTACGGGTTCTTCATGCTTCCGCCAGAACAATCAGAAAGTAAGACCAACGGCGATGTCACTACGAAGTACTATCAGAGTTTCAAGGACTATGTTGATTACAATCTCGGTGTCACACAGACTATGATAGATGAAGCCAAGCAGCAAGTGGCGAACATGAGCGGTCTGAAGAAGTGCAACATCGTCTTCATCGAAGACCGCGTCACGGCTCCTTTGGCTACCTACGACGGTCACAGCCAGGGCGAGGTGAGAACCATCAACCCAGACGCCCCCGTCACTGCCTTCGGTCAAGTGGGCGAACTGGGACAGTACACTGATTTCAATGCTCCTTGTTCCTCCTACTCCTTCAATGTCAGTGCTCGCGGAAATGTGACCATGGAGGGCACGGGGGCCGTGGGCTTCATCGCGTATGATGCCAGTGGTAACATCATCGGCTTCTACAATACCACCACCTTTGCACTGCCCTCTGCCGCCTTTGACGAAAAGGGGCTGAAAGCTGGTTACGTCATCAAGGTTGCTGCGGGCGACGGCACCTCTGCTGCAGCCGTGTACGATAGTAATGTGGAGGTCAAGGAGTTCCCGCAGACAGGCGTGTGGTATTCCTTTCGTACTCCTAATCGTGATAATCGCTATACAACCAGCCAGGGTGCCGGGAATATTGCTGTTGGCTCTTCTGTAGTAGATGCACCCACCGACGCCATGCTTTGGCAGTTCGTACCCCGTGCGGATGTGAGAGAACACTTCGACATCGTGAACCGCGATGGTTCCTACCTCTCGCCGGTTCCCGGTGAAGGAAACTATCTTTCAACAACCTCTGAAGCACCTGGTCAAGGGTGGAAGGTGGAGCCCGCCTCGGACAAGTATATCATCTATAGCGGTACCACACAGTTACATCAGACCAACAACGGATATAATTACAAGATGCTGAACTACGGCTATTGGTACGGGAGTTACAATACCAGTGATGACGGATGCTTGTTCGCCATAGAACCTGCGGCCTACGATGTCAAGCTCAATGCCGTCGGTGATGCCAGCTATGCCACACTGTATCTGCCTTTTGATGTGAAGACAAATCCGGCAACGGAAGCCTACTACATTACTTCGGTGTCTTCCGGCTATGCAACACTCACTCCTGTCGATAATGGAGAGATTGCAGCTCGCACAGCCGTCGTACTGATTAATAACGCAAAAGCTTCGGCAACAACTCTCACCGCTACCACGGGCCTTGCACAGCAGTTCAGCAGGGCGGGCAACCTGCTGAAGGGAACGCTGACAAGTATGAGTCTCGACCTCAGCGACAGTTCGCCCAACTACTCTCTGGGTGTTCTCAATGGTAATATCGGTTTCTACAAGTTTATCAATAACGGCACGACCACCATCACCCTCGGCGCCAACAAGGCATACCTCGAAGTGCCCGCTTCCGGCAGTTCAGTCAAGGGCTTCACCCTCGGCTTCGATGGCACCGAAGATGGCATCACTCACATCGTAAATGGTAAATCTGCAAATGGTACATGGTATGATCTGAACGGGCGTCGGCTTCATGGCGTACCTGCTGCCAAGGGCGTGTATATCGTCGGAGGCAAGAAGGTCGTTGTGAAGTAAAAAAGTACAAAAGAAAAGAGAAAAATGAAGGGAAAGATAACTATAGAAAGTGAGCCGGAATATCAGAATATCGAAAATAGAGTTATTT
>JAFUSV010000117.1 GCA_017467565.1 Prevotella sp. | reverse complement strand
TGAGATATGTGGCTGACCATCTATTATATATTCTGCTATGTCATATTCGCCTATTCACTGGTGATTATGATGAGCTACCTGTTTCTGGTCATACAGAGTTTCAGGGCACAAAAGAAGCTGGACATAGAGATACCGCCCGACGAAACCATCAAATACGTGATGCAGGGTTCGCCGCTGACACCTGGTGTCTCCATCATAGCCCCTGCCTATAACGAAGAGGTGACCATCATCGACAATGTCTACTCGATGATGCAGATAGACTATCCCAACTATGAGATCATAGTCGTCAACGATGAGAGTACCGACCGCACCATGGAACTGCTGGTCAGCGAGTTCAGCCTGGTGGAGGTGCCCTACGACGTAGCCATGAAGGTGCCGTCGAAACCCATCAAGCGCGTACTGAAGTCGACAGAGGAGCGTTTCTCGAAACTGGTGGTGGTCGACAAGGCACACGGCGGTCGCAAGAGTGACGGTTCGAATGCAGGTATCAACGTGTGCAACAACAAGTATTTCGTGTGCACCGACGTGGACTGCATCGTAGAGCCTATGGCTCTCTACCGCATGATGTGGCTGGTGGTGAACAGTCACGAACCTATGATAGGTGTCAGTGCTACGATGCTGATGAGCAACGGCTGCGTGGTGGAAAACGGTCGTGTGACCGAGGCCAACGTGCCCAACAGCCCCCTGCCCATGTTCCAGCAGCTGGAGTACATGCGCTCGTTTCTCATCGGAAAGTTGGGATGGTCGGCCATCAATGCCCTGCCCAACATCTCGGGTGGCTTCGGCCTGTTTGACACTGACGTCGTCGTCAAGTCAGGAGGCTATGACCCTACGAGTATGGCAGAGGATGTGGACATGCTGCTACGCATGGTGACATACATGAAGAACAGTGGTCACAGCTTCCGTCTGGCACAGGTGCCGAAAGTATGCTGCTGGACAGAAGGTCCGTCGACGCTGAAAGCCCTGTTCCGTCAGCGCATCCGCTGGGCACGCGGGCTCTTCGAGATAGTGTCCCATCACCGCAAGATGTTCCTCAACCCCCACTACGGCCCCATCGGAGCCTTTACGCTGCCCTACATCTTCACCTTCGAGTTCATAGCGCCCATGCTGGAGTTTGGTGGCTTCCTGTTCATGCTGTGGCTGCTGCTCATCGGCGGCATCAACTGGGACACGGCTTTCATCATCTTCGGCATGATCTATCTCTTCACGCTGCTGATGACCTTCTGCCTGCTGCTGTTCGACTACACCACAAGGGCTGTGCCCTGGCGCAACAAGAAGAGAAGCTACGCAAAGCTCATCTTCGCATCGCTGATAGAACCGTTCATCTACCACCCCCTGATATCCCTGTTCTCAAACTACGGCTACTGGCAGTTCATCACCAAGAAGACTGCCGTGTGGAAGCCCGTACAACGACGAGGAATCAATAAGAAACGATAACCGTTATGAAGACCGGTATGACAATCAAGAGACTGCTGTGGAGTATCCAGCTATGTATGATGCTGGCGATGGCAGTGCCGATGAATGCCCAGAAACATTTGTCGCGCTACTACGTGTCGAGGGCTGAAGGGCACATCAAATCCAACGCATGGAACGAGGCTAAACGCGAGATTGACGAAGGACTGAACGCCTATCCCGACGACCCTGACCTGCGCTACATGAACGGACACTACTACTACGTGATGGGCCACCTTGCCGAAGCACGCTACAACCTGGTGAAGGCCGTGCAGGTCAACGACCAGCACTTCAAGGCGAAGCGCATACTGGTGGACGTGGAGGATGACTCCAAGCACTACTCCAGTGCCATCTGCTACATCAACGAACTACTGGAGTTTCAGCCCTACGACCGTGACCTCTGGCGCAGGAAGATAGGCCTCTACCGCAAGATGAACAATGACACCGAGGCCGATGCCGCACTGGAACGCCTGTCACGCATCTATCCCAACGACTCGACAGTAATCAGCGAGCTGAATGCCCGTCGCAGGATCAAGGCCGACAAGGTGCTGCAGCAGAACAGCCTGGAGGAGGCCCGCGTGAACTTAGAGCACTGGATAGACACCGACCCCGACAACCTGGACTACTACATCGAGCTCATCAGCGTCTATCAGCGCATGGGAGAATACGAACGCGCCATCGGCACGGCCAACCGCGGACTGATACATTTCCCCGACAATGAGCAGCTGAAGGAGAAGGCTGTGGGCATCATGTCCGAGGCAGGGCTCTACGTGCAGGCATTCAGGGTAGCCAGGAAATACAGCCCGCACGGCAAGGCCTACCGCAACCTGCTGGAGGAAATGGCCGTCGACGCACGGCTGAGAGACCCCTACGACGTACACAGCCGGCTGTACGAAGAGACCCACGACCGCGATGCGCTGAACTATCTGGTCAACACGTCGCTGACACGCGGCTACTACGATGATGCCCGCTACTATCTGAAGGAGGCCATGAAGCGCGACGGACGGACGCTGCCGCTGCTGTCCAAGCAGTATGCGATGGAAAAGCGCCTGGGCAACGAGCGCGAGCAACTGAAGCTGCTGGAAGAGCTTTACAGCATGTCACCCACCGACGAGGAGCTGACCTACGACTATGGCGAGATGATGCTCACCCTGGCCAACCGCAGCATCATGCAAGAGCAATGGGCCGATGCCGCCAAGCAGATAGAGACAGCCCTGAAGGTGATAGCCCCCAACCATGACTCGTGGGCTGCCGCCGTGTCGAAACAGATAACCTGTCTGGGACACCTCAACCGCCACGACGAGGCGATGCGACTCTACAGGCAAGCCTCGGCACAATCGCCACTCGACGGAAAACGCTTCGCCTCTGCCTACGAAGAGCTGATGGGCAACCGCCTGAAATTCCTGATAGATGAAGACAAATACCACGAAGCCCTGCAGGAGGCACAGACATTGCTGAGAGACCTGCCCAAGAGCGAGGTGGCACTGCGCTGCTGCATCAACATGAGTCAGACGCTGAAACAAGACGACCTGTTCCACGACTATGCCAGACGGGGCTACGAGGCCTACCCCGACCAACCATACTTCATCGTCAAGCAAGCCGTAGCACTCCAACAGCAGGGACGACTGCCGGAGGCACTGGCACTGCTGCAGCCGCGAAAGACTGACGACACCTACTACAACCCCATGCTGACATCTGCCTTTTCGGGCATCAGCCAGGAGTGGGCCATGACGCTGCTGAAGAACCGCATGCCCGACCTGGCACTACAGGTGGCAGACTCGGCCCTGGCACGCCATGCTGACGACAAGGAACTGCTCTACATCAAGGGGCTGGCCTACGAGCAGATGAAACAATATGACAAGGCCTACGACTATCAACGACGTGCCTACGAACCCAGCAACGCCGAACAGCAGACGTACTACCAGCACATGCGCTATCTGAGGTTTCGGGGACTGAAGAACCGCATGGACGCCTCGTACACCACAGCCATGTACGACACGCGGCAAGACCAGATGGCCTCGCGCGGACATCTCTACTCCGTGGCCGACATCAGCTATAGCAGGGTGGAGACACGCGACACCTACACAGCTCAGGTGAGCTACAAGGGCATTGACGGCTACGACGACGGCGACAGCCATGAGGCTGGCGGCGTGGGACTGCAGTTCATGGCCCAGTGGGATCACACCTTCAACCACCGCTGGAGCGGCATGGTCAGTGCCTCGTACTCCACACGCTATTTCAACAAGGTAGGACTCAATGCCCAACTCAGCTATGCCATGAACCACGGATGGACGCCCTCGCTGCGCTTAGGCTACCGACGCACACCCGAGACATACCTCTTCCTGACTTCCGGACTTGCCACACACGACAAGTACAACCTCTACATCGTGACGCCAGGCATTGAGAAATCGTGGGAACGCATCAAGGCCAACATGACTGTCGACCTGACGGCCATGAACGACGGACTGTACTACAACGTGGGACTGAAGGGAAAGCTCTTCATCAATGACGACAACATCTCGTCAGTCTCGTTGCTGACCGGATTCGGCTCATTCCCGGAACTGTCGTTCTTCGAACAGACGGCCCTGCGCAATCTCTCGCACACCAACGCCATGGTAGGGTTCGATGCCCAGTATCTGCTGACAGAGAATATGTACGTGGGACTCGCCGGCAACTGGAACACCTGCTACAACCCCGTCAGGACTGCCGATGGCGAGCTGAAGGATGCCTACAAGAATATATACAGCCTGACACTGCAACTGCACGTAGCATTCTGACAGGCATCAAAAGATATCAAACAACGAATAATAATATGAAACTACTGAAAACTCTACTTCTGGCACTTTGCCTGCCCGCCTATTGCATGTGTGGCAGTGCTGCTGGCGACGGACCTTTCGAGTACCGTGAGATCTATCTGCCCGATGCCCATCTCAACGACACCAGGCAGCTGGCACTCAACAATGTGGACAATGACTGGGGCATCTGGGGGCACCACCTCGCGGTAGTACTGCCCAAGGACTGCTCACAGACGGTATTCGCTATTGTCAAAGGCCAGCGCAACGACGAGCAGTTCTGCTTTTCCTCCGACCAACTCTTCGACTACATCTCCACGTATATCGACGACACCTTCGGCAGCGACGACACCCAGCGCTTCGCCATCCTGCCCAACGACAACGCCATGGTATGCCAGTGCGACAGATGCAAGGACTTGGGCAACACGGAGAAGAATGCCTCACCGGCAGTATTCCACATGATAGAACGTCTGGCCAAGCGTTTTCCCCGCCACCTCTTCTTCACCTCCTACTACCTGACCACCAAGGATGCGCCGCAGAGGCGCATGCCCGACAATACCGGCGTGCTGGTCAGTGCCATGACCTACCCGCTGTCGGCCGTAGCCACTGAGCAGGAACATACCTTCGAATCGCTGCTGAAAGAATGGCACCGGCACATAGCCCGTGTGTACGTATGGGACTACATCAACAACTTCGACGACTACTTCACTCCCTACCCTGTCTTCACCATCATGCAGCGACGCCTGCAGCTCTACGAACGTGCAGGTGTCAAGGGCGTGTTCCTCAACGGCAGCGGACAGGACTACAGCACCTTCAGCCGACTGAAGACAGAGGTGCTGGGCCGGCTGCTACAGGACCCCCATCAGGACTGGCAGCCCCTGTTGCGGGAACAATGCGAGAAGCTATACCCCGTGACCGGCAGCACCATTGCCGACTTCATCGTCGCACAGGAAGCCTGGGTGGCTGATCACCATAAGACGCTGCCCCTCTATGAAGGCGTGGCAAAGGCCGTCGATAGCTATCTGCCTGCAGACCTCTTCCTCCGTTTTCACGACCGGCTGAAGGACTTGCTACCCCAGACAAAGGACGACGAGCGCAAAAATGCAGACCTGATGTACAGGACCATGATAATGACACGCATGGAGCTGATGCGGCTTGCCGGCACCATCGACGACGGCAAGTACATGATGGAGCAGATGCTGCCCGTAGCATCCGCAGGCGTGAAGGTCTACAGCGAGTCGTGCAACTTCATCGAGGACTATATGATGGATTATGGCAATATGCTGCTGTATGCCGGCAAGCTGAAGAACAACCCGCTGCGTGGGGTCACGCTGGTGCCAATGACCCCTCTTGACGAGGACTATAGCGACATCACCATGCTGACCGACGGACTGATAGGACTACCCTCCAACTACCACTGCGGACAGATGCTGTCGTCGGCCGACCCCGCACTGAAGATAGCCATCCCCGCCGTGGCGGGACTCAGGGAGCTCTCCGTCTCGCTGACACGCAACCCCCGATACCACATCGCCCTGCCACGTGAAGTCATACTCACCGCGGGGCAGAGCGAGATAGGCAGGGCCGTGCCTGTACCCCTGGCTGACACTCCCTCGCGGGCCGTCGTCACCTTCCGTCTGCCGACACACCTGGCTGACACCCTCCTGCTCACCATCGTGCGCAATACCGATGAGCGCACCATGGCCATCGACGAGATTTACGGACAATAAAAAAACAGTTTTTTTTCAACTCATGTACACCCCACTGATCAAGACCTTCGCCGTCCTCGCCACCATGGCGCTCATGCTCCTCTCATGCGCAGAGATGCCACTGAAGCCTGCCGAGGTCATCATCATTGACCCCATACGCCACTACTATCCCGTCATACAGGGAGAGATGATGGGCATCACGTTCGAGATGGAGAATGTCTCCGACAATGCTCTGTTCATACAGGAAGTGCAGACCACATGCGGCTGCCTGGTGCCACGCGACGAGCTGCCCATCATCATCCTGCCCCACAAGCGGGGACAGGTGCACCTGGAGTTCAACACCATCAAGAACAACGGCTACGTGGAGCACTTCGTCTACTGCTACGGCAACTTCAAGGACACGACAGCCGTGGAGATGAGCTTCGACACCAACGTCGTGCCACGTGGCAGCAACTTCCGCGACTACGAAGAGATGTGGGCCGAGCAGTCGGGCTCTACCCTCCACGACATCGTCGACGGCACCTCAGGGCAGAAAGGCTACTACACCGATAGCGGCACCGGACAGAGACAGGAGGAGGAGCAGCAGGAGTGACGGCATGCGTCACACCCTGTTGACAGCACGGCCGTCGACAAAGGCGCCGACATTGGCAATGGCGACGGCTACCAGACGCTGGCGGGCCTCGCGGGTGGCCCAGGCGATGTGAGGGGTGATGTAGGCGCGGTCACAGGTCAACAGCGGGTTGGAGGTCTGTGGCGGCTCTTGCGTCATGACGTCGGCACAATAGGCAGCCAAGCGTCCCGCCTGCAAGGCTTCGGCCACATCCTCATCGCACACCAGCGGTCCGCGGCCAGTATTGATCAGAATAGCCGTGGACTTCATCAGTAGGAGCGACTGGCGGTTGATGAGATGACGTGTGGTGGGCGTCAGAGGACAATGCAGCGAGAGGACGTCACTCTGTGCCAACAGATCATCCATAGAACACTTCTCAATATATGAGGGCAGAGCCTCAGCCTCCTTGCTCGTAAAGGCGATGACCCTCATGCCAAAGGCATTGGCGATGGCAGCCACCCGCTGTCCGATGTTACCCAGCCCGACAATGCCGAAGGTCTTGCCCGCCAGCTCCGTCAGCGTGGTGTCCCAGTAGCAGAAGTCGGGACAGTCGGACCACCGGCCACGGCGGTTCTGCAGGGCATAATGCTCGGTGCGGTTGACAGCCGTCAGCAGGTGTGCGAACACCATCTGTGCCACGCTCTCCGTGCTGTAGGCCGGCACGTTGGTCACCACGATGCCCCGCTCATGGGCAGCGTCGATGTCCACCACGTTATAGCCTGTGGCCAGCACACCGATATACCTGAGTAGCGGCAGTTGCTCCATCTCCTGTCTGCCGATATACACCTTGTTAGTGAGCACCACCTCAGCCTCGCGGGCCCTCATCACCGTCTCGTCCGGCAGTGTACGGTCATAGACCGTCAACTGTCCCAGTGCAGCCAGTGCGTCCCATGACAGGTCGCCCGGGTTAGCTGCATAGCCGTCAAGAATCACTATCTTTCTCATCTTTCACCTCGTCTTATTTTGATTATTGGGTGCAAAGATAGCAATAAAGTCCGTGAAAGCAAAAGAAATACGGACATATTTAATAAAGAATGTTTGCACATTTCAAAATAAATGTGTAACTTTGCACGTTGAAACGTGAAAGTTATAACTGAAACACCATAATAAGATATGAAACTGAAACTACTGACACTTGGTCTGATGGCCGGAGCAGCCATGACCGTGAGTGCCCAGCACGTGATGAATGTCGACACGAAAGCTATGGGCGCAGCCGTACAACCGACGATGTACGGTCTGTTCTTTGAGGATATCAACTTCGCCGCCGACGGAGGTCTGTATGGCGAACTTGTGAAGAACCGCTCGTTCGAATTTCCCCAGTCCTACATGGGCTGGCGCGTATTCGGCAATGTAGAGCTGGAGGACGACGGTCCCTTTGAGCGCTGTCCCCACTACGTGGTGCTCTCGGACCCCGGACATAAGGAGCGCCGCACAGGACTGCAGAACGAGGGTTACTTCGGCATCGGCGTGGAGAAGGACAAGGAGTACCGCTTCACCGTGTGGGCCAAGGCTCCCGAGGGCAAGTCGCAGATACGTGTGCAGCTCATCAAGGAGAACACGATGGAGGAGCACCAGGAGTTTGTTGAGAAGAAGCTCGACGTGACCAGCAGCGACTGGCAGAAATATACCGTGACGCTGCGGTCGCCCCGCACAGAACAGAAGGCTCAGCTGCGCATCTTCCTGTCGAGCAGCAAGCCCGTCTGCCTGGAGCACATCTCGCTGTTCCCCCTCGATACGTACAAGGGACGTGAGAACGGACTGCGCCGTGACCTGGCTCAGGCTCTGGAAGACATACACCCAGGCGTATTCCGCTTCCCCGGCGGCTGTATCGTCGAGGGTACCGACCTGGAGACACGCTACCAGTGGAAGAACAGCATAGGTCCGGTGGAGAACCGCCCCCTGAACCGCAACCGCTGGGAAGACACCTTCGATTACCGTTACTTCTCTGACTACTATCAGTCGTACGGACTGGGCTTCTACGAGTTCTTCCTGCTGAGTGAGGACATCGGTGCCGAGCCGCTGCCCGTGTTGAGCGTCGGATTGTCGTGCCAGTTCCAGAACAAGACCGAGGAGGCCCATGTGCCCATGGACAAGCTGGACCCCTACATACAGGACTGCCTTGACCTCATAGAGTTTGCCAACGGCGACGCGAACAGCGAGTGGGGTAAGAAGCGTGCCGAGATGGGCCACCCCGCCCCCTTCAACCTGAAGTATATCGGTGTGGGCAACGAGCAGTGGGACGATCTGTACTACGACCGTCTGGAGGTGTTCATGAAAGCCATCCGCGCCAAGTATCCCGACATCAAGATAGTAGGTACCAGCGGTCCCGACTCTGAGGGTAAGATGTTCGACAAGGGCTGGGCTGCCATGAAGCGACTGAAGGCCGACCTGGTGGACGAGCACTTCTACCGCAACGAGGACTGGTTCCTGGGCACAGCCGAGGCTCACGCCAAATGGGGCAACTGTGGTGCCACACGCTATGAGAGCTACGACCGCAAAGGTCCGAAGGTGTTTGCCGGCGAATACGCCTGCCACGGCAAGAACAAACATAAGTGGAACCACTACGAGGCTTCGCTCTACGAGGCTGCCTTCATGACCGACATGGAGCGCAATGCCGACGTGGTGTACATGACGGCCTATGCACCCCTGCTGGCCCATGTTGACGGATGGCAGTGGAGACCCGACCTCATCTGGTTTGACAACACCCGCATGTTCCGCTCCGTCAGCTACTACGTGCAGCAGATGTATGCCACGAACAAGGGTACGAACGTGCTGCAGCTGACCACCACCGACCCGCTGGATGCCAAGGGCAAGAAGACGATACCCGTAGCCGGACAGCGCGGCATGGACGGCCTGTTTGCCTCGTCGGTGTACGAAGCCTCTACGGGCGAGGTCATCATCAAGGTGATCAACACCTCGGGCCAGTCGCAGAACATCACCATCAACCTGCTGGGCATGAAGGGCAAGAAGACCGCCCAGACACTGACGTTGCAGCACAAGGGTTCGATGGACGACGAGAACACGCTGGACGAACCCAACAAGATAGTGCCGAAGGAAGGCAGCGTGAAGTGCACGACTGACGAGAAGACAGACGAGACGGTGCTGAAAGACCTGATGCCCGCCATGTCGTTCAGAATCTATAAGGTGAAATAACGCCATAACGGCATAAAAAAGAGATGGCTGTAGCAAAACTCATCAACCAGCAGAGCGACGAGCACCAGTTCTCGTTCGAAGTGCTGCCCCCACTGAAGGGGACAGGCACGCAGAGGCTGTTTGCCGACATCGAGAAGCTGTGCGAGCTCAGTCCGGCCTTCATCAACATCACCACCCATCACAGCGAGTATGTGTATAAGGAGCTGAGCGACGGACGCTTCGAACGGCAGCGACTGCGCCGCCGGCCTGGTACGATAGCCGTGGCTGCTGCCATCCAACAGCGATTCAAGGTGCCGGTGCAGCCGCACATCATCTGTAGCGGTGCCACCATCGAGGACATAGAGTACGAGCTGCTCGACCTGCAGTTTCTGGGCATCACCGACCTGTTGCTGCTACGTGGCGACAAGGCGAAGGACGACCGCAGCTTTCAACCCACGCCGGGCGGACATGCCCACACGACGGACCTCATCCGCCAGGTACAGCAGTTCAACGACGGGTACTTTGCCGACGGGTCGCCCATCCAGTGGCGAGGACCGAAGTTTGACATCGGCGTGGCCTGCTATCCCGAGAAGCACGAGGAGGCGCCCAACCTGGAAATGGATATGCAGTACCTGAAGGAGAAGCAGGAGCTGGGAGCACAGTATGCCGTGACACAGCTGTTCTTTGACAACCAGAAATACTTCAGCTTCGTAGAGAAAGCCCGCCAGATGGGCATCACCATCCCCATCATACCCGGCATCAAGCCACTGGCCAAGCTGAGCCAGCTGACAGTAGTGCCAAGGACTTTCCACTGCGACATACCTGAGCCCCTGGCCCGCGAGATTGTGAAATGCAAGACCGACGACGATGCCCGCCGACTGGGCATCGAGTGGACCGTACAGCAGTGTCGCGAACTGTACCAGCACGGTGCCAACGACATCCATTTCTACACCATGGGAGCCGTCGATGAGGTAGTTACAATCGTTAATGAATTGAGAAAGTGACATTCAGTGAGGTTATAGGTCAGGAAGAGGTGAAGCAGCGACTGCTGCAAATGGTAGACGAAGACCGTCTGCCCCATGCCATCATGCTCTGCGGACCTACGGGCATCGGCAAGAAAGCACTGGCCGTGGCCTTTGCCTGCCACCTGCTGAGCCTCCCCAAGGAGGGACATGCCGAGGCAGCCCTGTTTGGAGCGGAAGGTGAGCAGCCCGAGCATCCCATGCTGCGGAAGCTGGAGCATCCCGACCTGCACTTCACCTACCCTACCATCAAGCTGCCGTCGATGGGATCGGACCACATGCCGGTCAGCGACGACTTTGCCAGAGAATGGCACGAGCAGCTGATGCAGGGTCCCTACTTCACCATGGACCAGTGGATGAGCGCCATCGGTGCCGAGAACCAACAAGCCATCATCACGGCCGGTGAGAGCGACGAACTGGTGCGCAAGCTGTCACTGAAGTCAAGTCAGGGCGGCTATAAGGTCAGCATCATCTGGCTGCCGGAGCGCATGAACATAGCGTGTGCCAACAAGCTGCTGAAACTCATAGAAGAGCCACCCTCGCAGACCGTTTTCATCATGGTATGCGAAGAACCCGACAAATTGTTGGAGACCATACGCAGCCGGGTGCAGCGCATCGACGTGAAGAAGATTCCCGCCGAGACCATCCGACAGGAACTCGTAGCACGCCGAGGCATCGACGAAGCGTCGGCCACACGCATCAGCCGACTGGCCAACGGATCGTGGATGAAGGCGCTGGAGGAGCTGCAGGTAGGAACGGAGAACGAGCAGTTTCTCGACCTGTTCATCCTGCTGATGCGACTGGCCTACCAGCGCAACGTACGCGAGCTGCGCAAATGGAGCGACACCATGGCCGGCTTCGGCCGCGAGAAGCAGAAGCGCTTCCTGGAGTTCTTCCTCAGGATGACACGCGAGAACTTCATGTTCAACTTCCAGGAAGAGGAGCTACGCTATCTGACGCAGAAGGAAGAGGCATTCTCGAAGAACTTTGCACGCTTCATCAACGAAGCCAACGTGATACCCATCTATGAGATGGCCAACAAGTGCATCCGCGACATCGGGCAGAATGCCAACGCCAAGATTGTATTCTTCGACTTCGCCCTGCAGATGATCGTGCTGCTGATACAGAAAGCCTGAAACCAATAGGCCCAATAAGCCCAATAAGACCCATAAGACCAATAGGGCCCATAAGCCCCATAAAATAAAAAGAAGAATGGAAAAAACAAAGAACTATGAGATAAGAACGGGCTGCGACCGAGGCCTGTGCAGAGCAGCCGTCGGAAGACAGGACAGGCAGCTGAACACCTACGACTGGCTGGCCGACGTCCCTGGCAATGCCGACTCGACAGACCTGGTGGAGGTGCAGTTCAAGCACACCCGCAAGGGCTACTACCACAATGTCAACAGGCTGCCCCTGAAGAAAGGTGACATCGTAGCCGTGGAGGCAAGCCCCGGCCACGACATCGGCGTGGTCACACTGACAGGACAGCTGGTCAACCTGCAAATCAAGAAGGCCAACCTGAAGTCGGCCGATGACATCAAGCGCATCTACCGTCTGGCCCGACAAAACGACATGGACAAGTTTCATGAGTCGAAAGCCCGCGAACACGAGACAATGATAGAGAGCCGCAAGATAGCCAAGGCGCTGGGGCTGGACATGAAGATAGGCGACGTGGAATATCAGGGCGACGGCAACAAGGCCATCTTCTACTACATCGCCGACGAGCGCGTGGACTTCCGCCAGCTCATCAAAGACCTGGCTGCCGCCTTCCATGTGCGCATCGAGATGAAGCAGATAGGTGCCCGCCAGGAGGCAGGACGCATCGGCGGCACTGGCCCTTGCGGCCGTGAGCTCTGCTGCGCTACATGGATGAAGAACTTCGTCAGCGTCTCTACCGGTGCTGCCCGCTATCAGGACATCTCGCTCAACCCGCAGAAGCTGGCTGGCATGTGTGCCAAGCTGAAATGCTGTCTGAACTACGAGGTCGACGACTACATAGAGCACGGCAGGAAACTGCCCAGCCGCGACATTGTGCTGCAGACCCTCGATGCCGACTACTACTACTTCAAGAGCGACATCCTGGCAGGACTCATCACCTACTCTACCGACAAGCGCATCGCTGCCAACCTGGAGACTATCACCGGCGAGCGTGCCAAGGAGATCATAGAGATGAACAAGCGCGGCGAGAAGCCCGAGAACCTGCAGGCTGACGGTCAGCAGAAGGAACCCGACGGTCCCGTCGATCTGCTGGCTGGCGACAGCATCACCCGCTTTGACAAGGCCAAGAAGAAAAAGAAGAAGAAAAAGCCACAAAACGGAAACGGGAAGCAAGCCAAGCAAAATAATTCCAAGAATGAGCAGAAATAACGTAGTGACCATGCTCATGGCTATGATAGCCATAGCCATGAGCAGCTGCAGTCGCAGCAACATCTACAGCCACTACGAATCGGTGTCGGCAGAAGGATGGAGCTGCAGCGACACCGTCAGGTTCGAGATGGGGCCGGTGCTACAAGGCAAGGTGTTCGGACAAAAGGTCAACCTGCGCACTACCAGTGCCTATCCTTACACAGCCCTGTCCATGATAGTACACCGGCAGGTGCTGCCCAAAGGCGAAGAGCGCCAGGACACCATCAGCATCGTGCTCTGCAACGACAAAGGCATTCCTACGGGAACAGGCATCACCCATCGACAAAACGACATCGTACTCAGTCCCATCAAGATAGAGACTGACGAAAAACTTGCCGTCACGATATGGCACAACATGAAACAAACCTGTCTGCCAGGTATCTCGGAGATAGGACTTAGCATGAGGTAAGTCCCGCTGACGACCTTCGGGGACAGATCAGTCTATCTGCCTGTTACGGCCGGCATCAATACGGAGGAAGATAAACAGCAGGAAGGTGAAGCCCCACAGCGACGAGCCGCCATAGCTGAAGAATGGCAACGGGATGCCGATGACAGGCGTCAGTCCCAGCACCATGCCCACATTGATGAAGACATGGAACAGGAAAATAGACAACACGCAGTAGCCATAGACCCGCCCGAAACGCGTAGGCTGACGCTCGGCGACATGTATCAGACGTAATATCAAGATCAGGAACAAGACCAGCACGCCGGCAGCTCCTACAAATCCCTCTTCCTCACCTACCGTACAGAAGATGAAGTCCGTGTCCTGCTCGGGTACATACTTCAGCTTTGTCTGTGTGCCATTCAGGAAACCCTTGCCCAACAGTCCGCCCGAGCCGATGGCTATCTCACTCTGATGCACGTTGTAGCCAGCACCCTTCAGGTCTTCCTCCATGCCCAGCAGCACGTTGATACGCGTGCGCTGATGATCTTCCAACACATTGTTGAGTGCATAGTCGGCCATGTGGAAAAAGGCGATGGAGCCCATGGCAAAGACAGCTATCCACATATAGTTGCGTATGCGGGATTCAAACATACGCCAGAGCAGATAGACGATGAGCAGGATGCAGACAGACAGTTGTATCCACACCATATTAAAAGGTATGACGCAAAGCGAGAACAACAGACTGATCACCGTCACAGCCACACACACGCCCAGCACCTGCATAGCCTCGCGCCACTGACGGGTGTAGACACCTATCATCACGGCCGAAGATACCTGTATGAGGAAATAGACAAAGAACTTGCCGATGGGTGTCGGCGTGCCCAGCAACAAGGGGTCGGCATAGCGGATGCCCACTACAAAATAGACCACCAGCGATACGGCCGTGAAGAGCACACTGCCCGTCATGCCCTCACGATAGAGCATCAGGAAGAACGACAGGTAGACCAATGCCGAGCCCGTCTCACGCTGCATGACGATAAACAGCATCGGGGTGAAGATGATAGCCAGCGTCTTCAGGAAGTCCTTCCAGTTATGGATGTCATAGCCGTACTTGCTGATAAACTTAGCAAGTGCCAATGACGTGGCAAACTTAGCAAACTCGGCCGGTTGCACCCTGACAGGCCCCATCACCAGCCAGGAGCGCGACCCCTTGATGGAATGAGGATTGAAGATGGTGGCAAAGAGCAGCAACAGGAAGAAACCGAACAAGACATAGGCAAACATCTCGTAATACTGGTCGTCGAGCAGCAAGAGGACAAGCCCCAACACCAGCGACGTGCCTATCCAGACTATCTGCATG
Source organism: Prevotella sp. (assembly GCA_017467565.1). GTDB lineage: Bacteria > Bacteroidota > Bacteroidia > Bacteroidales > Bacteroidaceae > Prevotella. The sequence continues at coordinate 7,869 of JAFUSV010000117.1, read as the reverse complement.
CCCGAACGCGTAGACAGCGAGAAGATGTTCGTGTCGTCGCCCATCGTATAGCTGGCGCCGCAGACACTGATCCATCCAAAGACGAGAAGAGTGATATAGATGAGTATAGTCCACCAGTCAATAGAGCGGAAGACACTCTTTTCATTACCTGTCACCTGAGCCATAGACGATTCTGCGTTTTTGTATCTCATTGGCACGCTGCTGCGAGGCCGCCGAGAGTTCACCCTTGATATATTGTTCCATGATGAGGCCACCGATAGGTACGCCATAGGTGGCTCCCCATCCGCCATTCTCCACATAGACGGCCACGGCTATCTGCGGGTTGTCCATCGGTGCGAAACCCATGAAGACAGAGTGGTCGTGACCACGGTTCTGAGCCGTACCCGTCTTGCCGCAAGGCTGGAAATCATAGTGTGCCAGTCCCTTACAGGTACCACCCAAGGCAGCAGAGCGCATGCCTTTCACCACATAGTCGTAGGCCCACTGCGGTGCATCCGTATAGCGGCGCGTGGTGTAGAGCGAGTCGAGATGGCCGCCTACGACCTCCTTCACCACGTGGGGCGTGATGAAATAGCCACGGTTGGCTATCGTCGCACCCAGATTGGCTATCTGCAACGGCGTGGCATTGACCTCACCCTGACCTATGGCGATACTGACGATGGTCAGTCCGTTCCACGACTTGTGGTAGCGACGGTCGTAGAACTGCGAATTAGGTATCAGTCCCGGCTTCTCGCCTGGCAGGTCTACACCCAGCGGATAGCCGAATCCCATGGACACCATATAGTCGCGCCACTTATCGATGGCTACCTGTGGCGTGCTGTACTTCTGGCGGTTGCCCACCATATAATAGAGTCCCCAGCAGAAGAAGCCGTTGCACGAGGTGGAGAGAGCCGGCACCAGGGGCAGCGGTGCCCCGTGACCATGGCAACCTACGCGCAGTCCCTTGTGGACGAAACCTCGGCTGCAGGGATAGGGTGTGGACGGCGTGATGACACCTTCGCTGAGGAAGGTCAGGCCCTGCGTGGTCTTAAACGTAGAGCCTGGCGGATATTGTCCCATGATGGAACGGTTGAGCAGGGGTTTCCAGGGGTCTTTACTCAGTTCGCTATGACTCTTGGAACGCTGCTTGCCCACCATGATTCGCGGATCGTATGTGGGCGAACTGGCCATGCAGATAATCTCGCCTGTAGCGGGTTCTATAGCCACGACGGCACCTATCTTACCTTCCAGCAGCCGCTCGGCCAATGCCTGCACGTCGAGGTCGATGCCCAGCTTCAGGTCTTTACCCGGCACTGGCTTCTTGTTGAGGGCCCCGTTCTTATAGCTGCCCTGTATGCGTCCGTGAGCATCGCGAAGGAATATCTGTACACCCTTCTGGCCTCTCAGCTCCTTCTCGTATGAACGTTCGACACCCAGTTTGCCGATGTAGTCGCCGGGTATGTAATAGTCGTCTTTCTCCAAATCGCCTTTCGACACCTCGGCCACGTCGCCCAGAACATGGGCGGCATAGGGATATTCATACTGGCGGATGCTGCGCTGCTGGACATAGAACCCGGGGAAGCGGTAGTTTTTCTCCTGAAAGACGCCGAAAGCCTCGTCGCTGACCTGACTGAGGAACAGCTGCTGCGTGAAGGGCGAATAGCCAGGATTACGCTTGGTGTTCTGCATGATGGCCACCCGCTCGTCAAACTCCTCCCTGGTGATGTTCAGAGTCTGGCACAGCTCGAGGGTATCGAAACGGTTGCGTGCCTCGTTCTCGATGACCATGATGTCGTACGAGGGCTGGTTGTAGACCAGCAGCTGCCCTTTTCTGTCGGAGATGATGCCACGCGAAGGATAGTCAATCTTCTTCAGGAAAGCATTCGAGTCGGCATTCTTCTTGTAGTCGTCACTCATCAGCTGCAGCGACAACAAGCGAATAATATAGGTGACCACAATGAGCACGGCCACCCCTCCTATCACATATTTCCTATATTCCAGCCCGTAGTCTTTCTCCACCGTCTTACTTCCTTACACTTTCTATGGTCAAGATAATCAGAATAGTGAGCAGAGAGCTGCCGCCGATACACTCCAGCCAGTAGAGCCAGTTGGCAAAACTGAAGGTCTCGACGGTGAAGAACACCGTGCAATAGATCATCACCAAGAATGTGGTCAGCGCCACGAAATTGCCCCACCCTAACGTCGCTGCCGAGGCACGTATCTTCTCTTCGGCGTCACGCGGAAGGAACAGTTCGAGCAGCATGGGCTGCAGGAAGGCAAGCAATGTCATGGACGAAGCAGCCAGTCCCGGGGTGTTGGAGAACATATCGATGGCGACACCGGCGGCAAAGCCCCAGAAGAGGAGCGCCCACCGGGGATAGCTGCGGGGGAAGATGATGACGAAATAGACATAGACCAGCGGAATGGCACAATGGAAGAGCTGGATGCGGTTGAACACCAGCGCCTGTGCCAGGCACAAGAGAACGAGGACGAAGAGTCGTCGCAGAGTGTCTAATAGCATGGTTCCGTGTCTATTTGTTCTGGTTCTTCATTATTTCAAGTGAGTCACGTGCCATCTGCAGCAGCCGGCTCTGCTCGATAAAGGACTTGTCGCTGATGACACATACGTCACGCAGGCAAGTAAAGTCGGTGGCCAGCTGCACCTTCAGCCGGTAGGACATGCCGTCGGGCGAGTCCTGTATGCTGACTATCTGCCCCACGGTGACGCCGGCAGGGAAGATGGCGGAGTAGCCGTTGGTCTCTATCCATTCGCCGGGGCTGAACTTAGCATGGCGCGGTATGCCCTCGACATAGGCATAACGCGGATTGCCGCCGTCCCACCCCAGGTAGCCGAAATAGTCCTTGCCACGAATGGCACAGCTGACACGTGAGCGGGGATTGATGACAGGCAGCACCACCGAGTAGTGACTGCTGCACTGATAGACCACGCCGACAATACCCAGGCCGCTGGCCACACCCATATCGGGCTGCACACCGTCGGCAGTACCGCGGTTGATGGTAATCAGGTTGTCAGTACGGTCGGTGGTAGAATGTACCACACGACCCTCTATCAGCATGTACTGGCTGAGCGAATCGAACTCAGCACGATCGGCATCCTCAGGATGTGCCGACAACCGCAGGACGTTCTGGCGAAGATTGTTGTTGCGACGCGTCAACTCCAGATTCCTACGGGTCAGCTGTTCGTTCTGCTCCTTCAGTGAGAGATACTGCTCCATGCCCGACTGCCATTCATAGATATGACCAGCGACAGTGTTGGCGGAAGAAATCCACACGCTACCCTGATAGCTGTTATATTTGAACAGCATGGTCACACTGACAACCTCCAGGAGGAGGAATATCAGCCAGTGATGATATTTAGCCAGGAAGTTGAGCAGGTTCTGCATCTTATCTCATCAGGAACGAGAAACGGTCGACATTCTTCAAAGCGATGCCGGCACCCTTAGCTACTGAATGCAGAGGATCCTCAGGCACATGGAAAGGAATGCCAATCTTGTCGGCCAGACGCTGGTCGAGACCACGAAGCAATGCACCGCCACCCGACAGGTAGATACCGTTCTTCACAATGTCGGCATACAGCTCAGGCGGCGTATGCTCCAGTGCCGAGAGGACGGCATTCTCTATCTTGGCTACGGTCTTGTCGAGACAGTGGGCTATCTCCTGATAGCACACAGGCACCTCCATAGGCAGGGCCGTGATGCGGTTAGGACCGTGCACCACATAGTCCTCGGGAGCATCCTCGCCCAGGTCGGTCAGAGCCGAACCCACGTTGATCTTGATACGCTCGGCCATACGTTCACTGACCTTGACGTTATGCTGTCGTGACATGTACTCCTGAATGTCGGCCGTCAGGTCGTCGCCTGCCGTACGGATGGAGTTGTTGCTCACGATACCACCCAGTGATATGACGGCAATCTCCGTGCTGCCACCACCGATGTCCACCACCATATTGCCCTCGGGGGCCTCAACGTCGATGCCCATACCGATAGCGGCGGCCATCGGTTCGAAGATCAGGTAGACATCGCGTCCGTCGGCATGTTCTGCCGAATCACGCACGGCACGCAGCTCCACCTCGGTACTACCCGAAGGTACGCCAATTACCATGCGCAGCGAGGGAGAGAAGAAGTGGCGACCGGTATGCACCATCTTAATCAGTCCACGCATCATCTGCTCGCAAGCAGAGAAGTCGGCAATGACACCATCGCGCAACGGACGGATGGTACGTATATTGTCGTGTGTCTTCTCATACATCATCTTTGCCCTTGCACCTACGGCTATCATCTTGTCCGTACGGCGGTCCAGTGCCACCACTGAGGGCTCGTCTATCACAACCTTGTCATCACTGATGATGATTGTGTTGGCTGTGCCAAGGTCCATGGCCAGCTCCTGCCGAAAACTAAAAAAACCCATCGTTATTTACTATTTGACTATTTACTATTTATCTCCGATTTAACGATTTTCCGATTAATCGATTATACGATTAAACGATTAAACTCTCAATGCTCAAACCACTCGTGTATGGCTGTATCGTAATGACTGCTGACGCCAAAGGCCCTGGCAGCCAGCATCTTGCGGTCTTCGATATCGGTCTGGGCACCCTTCTTGTTGAGAATATCGAGCAGCATGCCATACTCTGCCTTCGAGGGCACGATGACCACGTCCTTGAAGTTCTTGGCAGCAGCACGGATGAGCGAGATGCCGCCTATGTCTATCTTCTCGATGATGTCAGCCTCAGAGGCACCACTGGCCACGGTCTGCTCGAAGGGATAGAGGTCCACGATGACAAGATCGATTTCCGGTATCTCGTACTGGGCCATCTGCTGGCGGTCGCCCTCATTGTCGCGGCGTGCCAGTATGCCTCCAAACACTTTGGGATGGAGCGTTTTCACCCTGCCACCCAGGATAGAAGGATAGGTTGTCACCTCCTCCACCTTCTGACACTCGTAGCCCAGGGACTCGATAAACTGTTGTGTGCCACCCGTCGACAAGAACTTGACGCCCTCGTCGTTCAGCTTCTTCAGCAACTCCTCAAGACCATCTTTGTGGAAGACCGACACCAGTGCCGTCTTCACCTTTTTCATTTCAGCCATACCTTATTTATAATATAACGTTATACGATTGGGGTGCAAAGATACAAAATAAAAAATAAACTACGCTCATCGCCCGCAATAATTTTTCATAAAACAAAAAAAATTATCTTGCGTCAACCGGAGGTACCCATACACGCCCCACATGCTGACAGCAATATAGCCGGGAGCCGTGATGTCAGCATTTTCGAAAATGATTGTTTGACAAAAAAAAGATATTTACTGTTGTTCCCAGACGGAAACGAAGCGTTAATCTGTGTTAAGGGATGTCACAAACGGGGCGTTCAAGTGTCATATATATGAATATGGAACGACAGGAATTTGAAATATGGATTGGCAGGATGCGCCATCAGCTGTTGGCCGAGGCTGCCCGACTGCTGGGTGATGCCGACGATGCGGAGGATGCCGTACAGGAGACGGTGCTGAAGCTATGGTCGATACGTAGCCGGTTGGGGGAATACCGCTCTGCTGACGGGCTGGCCGTAGTCATCGTCAGACGGTTGAGCCTGAACAGGATGCGCAGGGCTGCCATGATAGCGATGCCAGAGCTGAGCGATGAACGGACTCCAGAGACAGAACTGATCTCAGCCGAAGAAATCAAGAGGTTGGAAGAGCTGTTTCTGTCACTGCCGGACATGCAGCAGGCGGTGCTGAGGATGAAGCACATAGACGGTCTGGAAGTCACTGAGATAGCCCGCATGACGGGAGCTACGACAGAAAGCGTGCGTCAGAACCTGTCGCGTGCAAGACGCAATATACTAAAAATGTTTAGGCTATGAAAGAGAAAGAGAAACAGATGGAGAGGCTTGTGGAGCGATTCCTCGACGGGTTGACCACCCGTGAAGAGGAGCAAGAGCTGTACGACTATTTCCAGGGAAGAGTAAGAGGAAAACTGAAGAAATATCAGCCGATGTTCCAATGGTATGCCGAGGGCATGCCTGATAGGAAACGGACACGCAGGCTGTGGCCGAAGGTGGCTGTGGCAGCCTCAGTGGCAGCAGCTATCGGTGCAGGATTGATGGTAGTCCATAAAGAAAGCCCGTCAGCAGATTTGGCGCTATACGAGGGCAGCTATATCATACGCAACGGACAGAAGAACTGTAATCTGGAAGAGATACTGCCAGAACTGGAACTGCGACTGTGCAAAGTAGAGCAGAAGCAGAGGCGCGTGAGCCTGCTACTGAAAGGAGTGAAAGAGACAGAAAAGAACATACCAACCATTTAATCAAAGAAAAAGATGAAGACAAGACGTATTTTGATAGCCCTGACAGGACTGATGGCCTGCTGTCAGATGACGATGGCACAGGCCAAGATAGACCGCATAACCGAGGAACTGGAGAAGAAAGGCGTGGAGTGCGACAAAGTGGTGACTCGTGACCCGAAGACAAAGAAGGTAACGAGCATCGTGAAGAGCTACGAGTTTTACAGTAAGGACGGCAATTATGCCAAGCAGCTGAAGAAAGCCTTCACCGAAGAGGCAGAGAACGCCACGACAGAAATATCGGAGAACGGCGGTCGTGAGCGGACGCTTATCTTCGACACGAACGAGTACCACATGCTCTATGTGCTGGAGATAGGCAAACAGGAACCCGACCCGAAGGTGGAGCTGAACATCATCATTAACTATGGAAAGAAGAAGAATGTCATTTTGAAAGGTTTCGGAAACGGGTTGGAATCCTTCGACATGGAGGAATTCAAGAATGGTATGGAGCAATATGGCATCGATATGGAGATGTTTAAAAGTAACATACAGAAATACCAACGCGGTATACAGAAATACCAGCGCGACATGCAGAAGTTCCAGCGCGATATGCAGAAGCGATTCAAGAGCCAGACGGAGAAGGAGGACATCCAAAAGCTGTCGAACGACAGTAGTTGCAGTTAGGAAACATCTAAATCTCTCTCGTTTATTTAGGTGTTATACGAGGGGAGCACGTCGAGAGATGTGCTCCCCTTTTTTCGAATCATCAGGGATGGAGCTACTGATCACATTTTGCAAACAAATAAAAAAACGAGCTACATCTCTGTAACTCGTTTCTGCCTTTGTAGCGGGACCCAGGATTGAACTGGGGACCTCATGATTATGAATCATGCGCTCTAACCAGCTGAGCTATCCCGCCATCATTTTTGTTAAGCGGGTGCAAAGGTAATAATTATTTTTGAGATTTGAAGTTTGTAGTTTAAGATTTTTCTCAGGATTAACATTTTTTACGAAAACGGCAAAAAAAGTTGGCATTCCCTGTTGATATTTCAGAGGAAATTAGTATCTTTGCCCACGAAAGACTAAAAACAAGTATGTGATAACTAACCTGAACTGAATAGAGAATGCAAAAGCAAAGACTGGAGTTGGAATACCCACTGAAAGGGCGAAAGGCCGACCTACTGTGGCAGTTGATGAGTACCGACCACGGCCTGGAGCGATGGATTGCCGACGAGGTAAAAGAAGAAGACGGCGTGATGACGCTGACGTGGGGCAACCCCTACGGCGAACATCACACGCTGCATGCCAACATCGTGGAGCGTTCCAAGAATGACCATATCCGTTTTCAATGGACCGACGAAGCTGATGCCAATGCCTACTGGGAGATGCGCATCGGTCGCAGTGAACTGACAGAGGACTTGTGCCTTTGCGTCGTCGACTACGCCATGGAGGACGACCTGGAAGACCTGGAGGGACTCTGGGACGGCAATCTGGAAAGACTGCACCAGTCGAGCGGATTCTGAGAAGTGTGGAGTGTGAAGTGTGAAGTGTGAAGTGAGAAGTGAGGAGTGTGGAGTGTGGAGT
>JAFUSV010000116.1 GCA_017467565.1 Prevotella sp. | reverse complement strand
GAATATTTCATTTACGATTAAGTTTTGGCGTCAGAATGGTCCGAAAGATGCGGGTCACTTCGACACCTAAGAAATGCACGACATCCCCGATGACACCTCGTTCCTCGAGATGCTCGACATCCTGAACGAGGAACTCATCAACGAAGGCAAGGAGCACTTCGTGTTAGACCTCGACTGCCGCGAGGGTATCTGCGGTATGTGCTCGCTCTATATCAACGGCACGCCTCACGGTAAGACCGAGCGTGGCGCTACCACCTGTCAGCTCTACATGCGCCGCTTCAATGATGGCGACGTCATCACCGTAGAGCCCTGGCGCTCAGCAGCCTTCCCCGTGATCAAGGACTGCATGGTAGACCGCAACGCCTTCGACAAGATTATCCAGGCCGGCGGTTACACCACCGTCCGCACCGGTCAGGCTCAGGATGCCAACGCCATCCTCATTCCCAAGGAAGATGCCGACGAGGCTATGGACTGCGCATCGTGCATCGGCTGTGGCGCTTGCGTAGCAGCCTGTAAGAACGGCTCTGCCATGCTTTTCGTCTCGTCGAAGGTATCTCAGCTTGCCCTGCTTCCCCAGGGCCGTGTAGAGGCCGCCAAGCGTGCCAAGGCTATGGTGATGCGTATGGAGGAGCTCGGCTTCGGCAACTGCACCAACACTCGTGCCTGCGAGGCCGTCTGCCCGAAGAACGAGACCATCTCGAACATCGCCCGTCTGAACAGCGAGTTCATCAAGGCCAAGCTGGCTGACTAAAGGTTTGATAGGTTGTGAGGTCTTTGTGCCTCACAACCTTATTATATATAATATACACGAATGTAAACTCGACAACATGCCCAAGATATTTGAATACTTCGGTTTTATCTTTTATTTTTACTCTAATGAGCATGAGCCGATTCACGTGCATGTGCTTCATGGAGGAAAGGAAAGTATCTTCGACCTCATCATGATGGACGGAGAGTTGGTCGAGATTCATGTTCGTGAAAAGAAAGGAGCAGAGCCATTGCCAGATAAGGATAAACGCACGGCAGAGGCTTTCATCCGAAAGTATCATAAGAACATCATCGAAAAGTGGGTGAAGTTCTTCGTGCTGAAGCAGAGTGTCAGGAGCACTAATATCAAGAAGAAACTTTAGAAGGGTAAGGATATGGATAGACTTTATATTGTAAAAGCTGAAAACGCCGGCAACCTCTGTGTGTGTCTTACGTTCAGTGACAATACCGTAAGGACTGTAGATGTTGGCGAATTTATTCGTCGTCATCCGCATCCTCAATATAACAAGTATCTTGACCCTCGAAAGTTCAACCGCTTTGCCTTAGAGAATGGTAATATTGTTTGGGGTAAGAACTGGGATTTAATTTTCCCAATAGAACAGCTTCATACCGGGATGTTGGCTCAGTAATTCCTTAAACCTCTCGTCTCCACCGCTCTGACGGTGGCAGGATACACATTTATTTTTTTATTAACTTACAGATTAGCGTTTCTGTTCGAACTTATTTTTTGATATTGAGCTTTTGCTCTTGTTCTTTGAATTCGAATACCGCCAAATCATTCGCACAAAAAGGACAAGCAGACAGAAAGCTCACGTCGTTAAGGCGTGGGCTATTCATGCTTGTTTTTGTGCAGGTCGCTTGGCGGTAACCAGAATTCAGATAAGCATCGAATAGTTCCGCCTTTTTCTGTGTAATTACAAACAAGAAACAATGAAAACAATTAAAAATTATTTGATTTTGCTATTTATTCCAATGTGTCTAGGCCTTGGAGCTTGTAGTAAGGATGATGCATCAAGTGGTGAATTTTCAGAAGGTGGTTCATTCCTAATAGGAACATGGACGGAAGACTATAATGATTCTGAATATGATGTTACTGCTTCTTGGAGATTTAATGAAGACGGTTCTGGGACATTGAAAAGAGTTTATTATTATGAGGATACAAGCCGTGTAGCTGATAGAGATTATTACTCATTTGAATATAGATATGATAAGGATTCAAAGAAGTTAACTATAATATTGCGCTCCGAAACAGATTCAAATTATAGTTTTACCTATAACTTTAAAGTAAGACAAATAACAAATGATAAAATTCGTTTAGACTATTCAGATGGTAGAGGACAGTATGGAACTCTATATAGAGATAAATAGGCCTTTGACAAAAAATCAATTTTTGGTAACCTCATAACGAGATGTAACTAAAGTATAATATTTGAAAAATATATCATTATGCGAATCAAAGTTTTTTTTATCGTATTTTTTGCGATTCTAAGTATTAATGCAATGGCACAGATGACAATTAGTTGTATAAATTGCAATGGTGTCGGTTCTTTTAAATGTCGTACTTGCGGAGGTGCAGGTGTTGTTATTGGGCTAGGATTATATGCTCCCCAGTGGGTTCGTTGTGGCTTTTGTAATGGAACAGGTACGTCAATTTGCCCCTTATGTGGTGGAGGTGGTAAAGTCACTTTAAACATTTCGAATAATGGCAATTACTCATCAAATGGTAACGGTACAAATAATAATAGTAATAGTAGTTCTTCAAGCAGTAATAACAATAACTCATCTTCTTCGTCATCTCAGCATTGGTGCGGAGTTTGTAAGGGTACTGGAAGTATGACTAAGTCATGGTATCTGGGTTCAGATTACGAAACCTATTGTAATATATGCAAAAAGAAGTTTTATCATGGACATAGTCATGTAACATGTACATCATGCAATGGTAAAGGCTATTGGTAATGAATTGTGGCTCTTTTGGAATATTAGCATTTGTTATGCGGCCCTTTTTACTAAAGAAAACACCGCTGACGAAATGAGGATCAGCGGGGACGTATCTCCTGATCACATCTGATGTGACCCAAGCCCGTTTTTGTTCAGTGGTTTGGCAACATGGAAATGGCATTTGATACTCGTTAGTATGATGTTTGGCATGCGTTAGTATGGTGTTTACCTGACGTAAACATCATGTTTACCCACCGTTTGGAGCCTCAATTCAAGTCGAATGGAGGCTCCAAACGGTTTGAATGGAGGCTCCAAACGGACCTTCGTGTTTTTAGGAAACGGAGATTCTCGCTGTAACGCAAAAATGACTCACCGTCTCCCCATAATCGTCTGAAACGCCCTGTAGCAAAGGCTTTCTCGATGGGGAGTCCTTGTTGAAAGGTCTCCCCAGACGTCTCCCCAACGGTCTCCCCATTGGGGTGGATCCTAACACTATGACGAAGCAATCCGTTGTAAATGTCGGCAGGCTAGGACGTGGTTGCGCATGGGGAGACCTTTGGGGAGTCCTTTGGGGAGTCCTTCAGCCATGGTCTCCCCATGCAGATTTCCTTTGTATAACGGGATTTCAGGCGATTATGGGGAGACGGTGGCGAGTTTTTCATGATCAGCAGCTCCATCCCCACTGACCACCTAAATTGACGCAGAGCATAGAAAAATCAAGAAATGTTTGATAGTCTCATTTTTATTGCCTATCTTTGCGCTGTTCTTCTACATAAGTATAGCATCGAATTGTGAGTATGAAAGACTATCCCGACCGAATGACGCCCGAGCAGATGCGGCAGTTTCGTGACGATGTGCTGAATATTGTCAGTCAGATACCTTGCGGACAAGTGACTACCTATGGTATCATAGCTGCATGGGCCGGTTGGCCCAGCCATTCGCGGATGGTGGGGCGTACCCTTCGCTATACGCCTGGTGCAGAGCTGTTGCCGTGTCATCGGGTGGTCAATAAGGAAGGGCGCACGGCTCCCGGGTGGAGTCGTCAGCGCTTTTTGCTGGAAAGTGAGGGCGTGCATTTCAAGCCCAATGGGCATGTCGATATGAGTCGTCATCTCTGGGAACCTGATACCCTTATCGTCTAATGGTAAGTACGGAAAAGGAGAAAAACTGTTCACGTAAGGACATTTTCTGTTCTTTATGCACGTGCGGGCGTTAATTTTTTATGGTACGTGAGGAGATAAAAAAGAAATAATCACTACCTTTGCCTGCACTATAACTAACAACCATTAGCGATGAAACCTACACAAAAATTGTTACTCACGGCCTCGGCTGCACTGCCTGCCCTTGCCGCAGCACAGCAGCCGCAGCAGCGTCCTAACATCATGCTCATCGTCGTCGACGATATGGGCTACTCAGACCTGGAGTGCTTCGGTGGCGAAGTAGAGTCACCTAACCTGAACGGACTGGCCGAGCAGGGCATCCGCTTCACGCAGTTCTTCAATTCCGGCCGCAGCTGTCCGTCGCGTGCCCAGTTGCTCACTGGCCGCTATGCCCAGACCGTGGGCATCACTGGTATGGGACTGAGCCTCAGTAAAGACTGCGTCACCATTCCCGAGGTGCTGCGCCAGGCAGGCTATCACACCGGTATGAGTGGCAAGTGGCATCTGTCTCTGACTCAGGGCATCGGCAACAAAAACGACCAGATGGCCTGGCTGTCGCACCAGAATACGTTCAACAACCGTCCCTTTGCACCCATCGACACCTATCCCTGCAACCGCGGTTTCGACCAGCACTGGGGCACTATCTGGGGTGTCACCGACCATTTCGACCCATTCTCGTTGGTACACAACGAGGAGCCCATCTTCACCGATGCCATCCCCGACGACTTCTACTATGCCGACTTCGTGGCTGACAAAGCCATCGACATGATGGACGAGATGACGGCCGACGGCAAGCCCTTCTTCATGTATGTAGCCTTCCAGGAGCCTCATTGGCCTGTGCAGGCCAAGCCTCAGGACATCGCTAAGTATAAGGGTAAGTTCGACGACGGCTGGGATGCCCTGCGCCAGCGTCGCTACCAGAAGATGATCGACATGGGCCTCATTACTGCCGACGAGGTGCCAGAGGCTGCCAATGCCTCGGGCCGCCAGTGGGAGAACGAGACCGACAAGGCCTTCCAGTCGGCCAATATGGAGGTACATGCTGCCATGGTAGATTGCGTAGACCAGAACATAGGGCGCATCATCAACGAGCTGAAGCGCCGCGGCATCTTCGACAATACCCTCATCATCTTCACGTCAGACAACGGTGCCTCCAGCGAGAACTACAGCATAGGCGACTTCGACCGCCACGACCGTACCCGCTCGGGTCAGACCGTCGTGCACAACTCGTCTACACCCGGCAGCCAGCTCACCTACAACTACCTGCATACCGGATGGGCAGGCGCCGTGAATGCACCCTTCCGCTACTGGAAGACCACCCAGTTCCACGGCGGTACGGCAGCCCCCACCATCGTGCACTGGCCTGCAGGCATGGCGAAGTCAAAGGAGGGAACCGTCATGTCAGAGCCATGCACCTTCCTCGACGTGATGCCCACCTGTCTGGAGCTTGCCGGTGCTACCTATCCCACCACCTATAACGGCCGCACTATCAAGCCCCTCTGCGACGAGGCCCGCAGCATCGTGCCCCTGTTGCAGGAGAAAGATGGCTGGGACGACGACCGCATCATGTACTGGGAGCACGAGGGAGGCCGCGCCGTGCGCAAGGGCGACTGGCGACTGACGGCCCTCAGCGGCGCCGGATGGCAGTTGTTCAACCTGAAGACCGACTACTCTGAGACCAACAATGTGGCAGCCGAGTATCCTGACAAGGTTCGCGAACTGAAGACCCTGTGGAACCAGTGGGCCAAGAGCGTAGGTCTGAGCGTGCCTGCCGAGATAGAGGAGACGCCCAAGGAACTCATCTTCCACTACGACTTCGACGATCGTCTGGACGATGCCTCGAAGAACAAGTACCAGCTGACGCCCTCAGCCAATGGCTTCAGCTACGGCGAGGGTGTCTACGGCAAGGCCCTCTCACTCAATGGCAGCGCGCAGTATCTGGATTTTAATACCACGGGCATCGTTGACACGAAGACCACGCAGACCACCTTCTGTGCCTGGGTCTATAACCAGCGCACCGATGCCCCTACATCCGGCAGCCAGCAGGACGGCTACTATTTCCGCGACCAGGTCATCCTGGCTCAGAAAGACAACGGCGGCACAGGCCGACTCTACCTCTACGGCCGAGCTGAGACACCTGTCAACGGTGGCAACTCGCGCTTCTTCTACAACAATTTCCTCGGTGCCTCGCAAAACCATGCCAACTACGGCTCGCTCGTACCAGGCCAGTGGCAGCATGTAGCCGTGGTGTGCAACCCCGTGGACCTCAGCGTCACCTATTATATCAATGGCAAGCGCGACTGTACCGTCACAGCCCCGCAGTTCGAGACCTGCACAGGTGGTTTCCGCATCGGTGGGCACAAGGCTGGCAAAGACTATTTCGAGGGACGCCTCGACGAAGCCTATCTCTTCAAGGGCATCCTCTCGGCCGAGGAAATCGTGAAGGTGATGAACAACACCATCGACCTGTCGCAGTACGGCGACCCCGTCATTGAGCCTGTGCCTACTGCCGACTGGCCCCTCAACGGCAAGCATTTCACCGTTCGCAACTTCAGCAACACGCCAGCCTTTATGCAGGACCGCAGCGATGTCGACGACTACATCCGCTGTGGCGGCGAGGTGGACGACACCTCGTACTGGACCTTCGAGAAGACCGCTAACAAGGACTGCTACTACGTACGCAACATACAGACCTCGCGCTACATTCAGGGCTATGCCACCGCTACCGGCCAGCCCGTGCTCATGGGTGACGACAAGGCCGAGTACTACGTGGTAGCCCCCTCGGCCGAGGGCGGACGCTACGGCTTCTCCTATACCGGCAACAGCCCTTTTGACTTCACGGCTGGCACCATTGGGCTTAACCTGAAGGGCGAGAGCAATGAGACCGATTGCTGGGCACAGACCTTCGCTGCCGTCAACGGGACCAACCACCGCTCCTTCTGGACGCTCACCGAGGTCAGCGGTGTCTCTGTAGGCATCTCCCAGTTGCCTACGCACTCTACCCTTCATGCTCCCCGTCCTGCCATCTACGACCTGCAGGGCCGCCGGCTGAACGGCACCTCCCGTCCAGGCATATACATCGTTGGAGGCAAGAAAATCATCAGATAGGAACCACCATTATAATTCAGCAAACTTAACGATGAACATCAACAAATACCTGTGCTCCGTGTTCATGGCCATGATGACATGCAGCACGCTCATGGCAACAGCGTCACAGGGTGATGAGGACACCCCACGAACCATCAAGAGTTTCAGGGACTACCGGGCAAAGACAGGCACCAGCCACACCATCAACGGGATGACCCTCAGCGACCCCGACATTTATTATACCGACAATGGCGACGGCACATACAATGCCATCCGCCTCACTGTGACCCCCGATGAGACGCCTGCCGAGATGACTGCCCCCTACCTGAACGAGGCCACAGCCACCAGCATGCAGGTGTGCTGGAAGACGAAGAGCGAGAACACAGGGTCGGTAGTGCGTTTCGGCACGTCAGAGGGCAATCTCAGCCAGCAGGCAACGTCAACGGTGCGCCAGGTGGCTGCCAACTACTACTGGCACAGTGCCCGGCTGACAGGACTGACACCCAACACCGTTTACTATTATCAGGTGACATCGGGTGGACAGACGAGTGACGTAGGCCATTTCCGCACCCTGCAGCCCAAGGGTAGCCGCGAACCCATGCGCATCCTGTTCATCGGCGATCACCAGCGCAACGAGCGTTCCGACTACGAGTGGCTGCTGCGCATGGCCGAGCGCAAGGCCCGCCAGAAGTGGGGTGGGGCAGCGCTCGAAGATAACGTCCGGCTGCTGATGAACGTAGGCGACCAGGTGGACTCCGGTTCCGTTCGCCAGTATGAGTTCACACATCTTTATAAGTCGCGCGAGGTGATGTCGCGTCTGCCCATCATGACCGCTGTGGGCAACCACGAGCTGTTCAAGGACCCCGAGCTGAACCTCTACAAGAGCCACTATGCGTCCTATGGCGACATCAACTATCAGGGCATCCGTAGCGGCACAGCCCTCTACTATGCCTACCAGGCCGGCCCCGTGCTCTTCGTGGTGATGAACACCGACGGTACCTCCGACGGGCAGAAGCAGTGGGTGAAGCGTGTCGTTGAGGCTGCCGACGGCGACGCCTCCGTGCATTTCATTGTCAGCGTGCAGCACCGGCCGCTCTATGCCGAGCAGTGGTCGGGCGACACCAACCCGTGGATGACCAACGAGGTGATGCCTATCCTTTCGGCCTCGAAGAAGCACGTGCTCAACTGTGCCGGACACCATCATCTCTATGCCCGCGGACAGATGACGCAGTGGCCCGTCTACCACATGATCACTGGTGGCGGCGTCGGTACGTCGGCCCAGGACTACGAGCAGCTGTGGGGCAAGACCCCCGACAACCGCAACCGTGACGAGGTGCAGAAGACCATCGACCAGTGGACCTACCAGCTCATGGAGTTCGACCCCGTCAGCGACGAGATGACCGTTGAGACCTATTCTCTCGGCAACTCGCGCCTGGCACTCGACAACGTGCTCATCGACCGTTTCTCGCGTAAGTTGACGGCAGTCGACAAGCCCGCGACGCCTTCGCTCAGCCTCACTGGCGGCACCATCAATCTTCCCGCCACTGTCTCGCAGGTCGCAGCAGTCGAAGGACTGCACAGCAGCGAGTACCAGATAGCCCGCGATGCCGCGTTCAATGACATCGTTTATCAGCGCATACAGCTATTTGAGGACTACTACGACGTGGATGCCAGCTACCTGCCCAAGAACGTGCGCGACGGACAGCCCGTCACGTCACTCCCCCTCTCAACCTCCGACCTGCCCTCGGGCCGCTACTTCATCCGCTGTCGCAACCGCTCTATGAACCTCGACTGGAGCGACTACTCCAAGCCGAAGGCCGTCACTGTGGCCGATGCCGCAATGCCGCTGACGCTGCAGCGTGACAGCGTGATCATCGTCGTGCCCGATGGCGAGTGCAGTCAGGTGCGCCTGGCCGTCGAGGCCCTGCAGCGCGACTTCGAGAAGGTGCTCGGTTTCAAGCCTGCCGTCGTCTCTGCCCTCGGCACCACCGACGGTGTGGAGCTGGTAGTGGTGAATGAATATCTCAAACCTCAAATCTCAAACCTCAAATCACTCTCCGGCTTCGAGTCCCACCGTGTCTATGCCGATGCCGCCAACCGCCGCATCGTCATGCAGGGCGCCGACATGCGCGGCACCATCTATGCCATCTATACGCTGAGCGAAAAAATACTGGGCGTGCCCCCGCTGTGGTACTGGTGTGACTGGCAGCCCGAGCAGAAGGGCAGCATAGACGTTGCTGCCGACTATGATTACTATCAGCCGTCGCCTACCGTCCGCTACCGTGCCTGGTTCCCCAACGACGAGGACCTCTTCGTGCCCTGGCGTCGTAAGAGCACCGACAACAACGAGCGCTGGCTGGAGACCATGCTGCGACTGAAGCTCAACACTGTCGAGTACACGGCCACTGTCACCACCAGCGGCACCCTCAACGCCGAGGCCATGCTCTACAAGAAGTACGGACTGGTATTGACCTCCCATCACATGATAGCACTGAACAACAGCTTCGCTAACTGGGATGCCTACTGGCAGCAGGTCAGGAAGCAGACGCCGCCGGCCCTCTCTGTCAACGACATGACCTCGCTGCGAGAGTTCTGGCAGTACAACATCAACGCGGTGATGAACAGCGGCGTCGAGAACCTCTGGCAGGTGGCCTTCCGCGGCAAGACCGACCAGCCCTTCTGGTCAGTGTTCAGCGATGCCCCCTCGACCGATGCCGAGCGTGCTGCCGTCATCAACCGCATGGTGAAGGAGCAGTACGACATGATCTGTCAGTCGACGGGCGAGGAGAACCCCTTCGTGCGCATGACCTTCTACGACGAGATATCGTCGCTGCTCGCTGCCGGTTACCTGCAGCCGCCCACAGCCACGAACATGTTGTGGACCTTCGTCGCAGGCCGGCGCGACCATTATCCCTACGACGACCTGGTCAACTGGACGAATACCGACAATGTGAAGCTGGGCTACTACATGAACCTGCAGTTCTACTCCACCGGTGCCCACCTCGCTCCGGCCGAGGGACCGTGGAAGATGGAGGACAACTATCGCTACGTGCAGACGAAAGGTCCCCTCACCTTCAGTGTCGTCAATGCCGGCAACGTGCGTGAGTTCCTCATGGAGATGAGCGCCAATGCAGCCATGATGTGGAACTCGGCTGACTACAATACCGACGACTTCATGCGCCAGTTCTGCGCACAGTATTTCGGTGAGGAGCATGCCGACGAGGCGGCCCGGCTCTACCACGAATACTACTATGCCTACTGGAACCCGAAGAAGAGCGACTTCCCCGGTGGTTTCGACCGTCAGTACGTCTTCCAGGACCTGCGCCACTCACAGGTCATCAAGCAGATCGACAAAACGTGGAACACCTTCAAGGTGAACCCCTTCACTGAGATAGGCTACGAGAGCGTGCCCGGACGCACCTTCCGCATCGAGGGGCGCAACCCCGTAGATAGCGTCCTTGCCGGCATGAGCCGTGAGATGGTGGCCTTCGGCGACGTGGCACGCCGTTGTGAAGCCCTCCAGTCTCAGATACCCAGCGGCAAGGCCCAGTTCTTCTACGATCACCTCTCGGCCTACGCCCACTATATGGAGCAGCTCTCCACCGCTGTCTACCACTACGTCTATGCCTATAAGAACAAGGACGACGACCGCTACGGCCACCTGAAGACCGCCTATGAGGCCATGCAGGCCGCCAAGGCTGCGCTCACAGCCTCGGAGCACGGCGTCTTCGACCATTGGTACGACACCGACGACAAGTTCGAGATGGATGCCCGCATCGAAGCCATCCGTGCCCGAATGAAGGAGAATGAGGTGGAGGACCTCACGCTCACCGAACAGCTCATCGACAACTACGACTTTGAGTACAACCACGACTGCCAGCCCTTGGTCGAGCGGTCGTAGATACAAAAAAACTTAAATTTCACAAGTTTGTGAATCACAAGTTTGTGAAATTCGTTTGTTTTTCAAGCCGTCACAGAACTTATCAGTACCAATGAGGCCCTCTATATGCAGCAGGTTGAACCATTATCACGCTATCAGATGAATCTGCTTAAGGCTATTGTGTCAGGCATACATTCGGGCTTTAACGAGAGGGGGGTCCGCTCACAGTTTGATTTGGGAGCCCCATCCAATATCGTACGTCTGCGTCAGGCGCTTATCGAGCGTGACATCATCTATTCCGAGATGAATCAGCTATACATCACAGACCCTGTTTTTACGCTATGGTTCAGAAGGAGATTCATTTAAGAATGGCCGTACTTGACCCACATGGAGAGGTCGACAGAATCTTTCGTGGGGAGCTTGCCGTGGAAAATCTTAATCAGGCAAAGCCTTTGGATGTGGTTCTGCAACAAAGAATCCTTCAGTTGACACCGTTCTTCCCAGAAGAATACGAGCGTGACCTGATGGAGCGTATTCCAAGCTGCACCTCCGGCCGATGGCATCCTGCATTTACGGACATTACGGCAAAAGGAGCAGACAAGGTAGAGGGAATCATAGCTTTGACTACTCACTTAGGGCAGAATCCTCAATTTACAATGGCTTTTGGTGATGGTGGCAATGACATTTCCATGATAAAAGCAGCATCCTCACTGTCGGGAAATATGCTATTAGCCATTCTCCAGAATATCGTGAGGCATATCGGCCACACTACAGGATTGTCGAGAAGGGAATCTTTGAACGTGAGATACAGCCACTTCTTTCTGCAAAAAAGGATGAATAATCTATTTCTCTCGTTCTATTTTGGTCATTGCTTGATAAAATGTGGATAATTCGGCTCTCCTAACTTGGGTTCGTATTCAAAGCCCTCATAAGAGAAGGCTGTAAGGTCATCGGGGTTCGTGATTCGATTCTGAATGATGAACCTCGTCATGGCTCCCCTGCAAGTCTTTGCCCATACGGCCTGAATCTTCAGATTGTTTCCTTTTCTTACCTCGGGAACAGACTTCAATCTGTCGTGCATGATTTTTGCGGAAGCGAGTATTATCTGCATGTTACTTTTTTATTTTATCGGGATGGTTTCGCCAAGGGTTTATTATTTTCTTCATTTTATCTCTAATCTTGGTTTTACAGGATCTGTCAGACGGTAAACGTGGTCGTATTCAACATTTGTCACACCTTTGACTTTCTTGAAATACTGCATGGTTTCTTCAAGCGTTTTATCATCAGGCTTCTTCAATGCCATGCCGTTGATTATACTGTAGTCATATTTAATCTCACATTTGTAGTCCTCGATGGCTTTTAACAGAGGTTCTTTCCCTATTTCTACATCGTACATTACCAAGAATACGTTGGGAGAGTGTTCTTGCATAATGGGAATCTCTGTCGATGAAGATATAACGTAAACAGACTGTTGGCCGTTCTCCTTGCCAAATCGGATAGCAGCTTGGAGAGAATCTTCTGGGAACAATCGGGTACTGTCAAAATAATAAAGGCCATTATCCTTGTTATACCAACCACCAACATACCCATCATTTTGTATAGCATGGTTAACCACT
>JAFUSV010000115.1 GCA_017467565.1 Prevotella sp. | reverse complement strand
GGTTGCTGCATAATACACGACGGATTTCTTGTTCCACCATGGTTCCCGCGTCCTTGTCCTCTTGACCGTCGCCACTCCCTCGCCGTCTTCTCCAGCCCGTTCCGTCATTACATTCTCTCTGGTGCTGCCTCCTGACAGAAGTTCACTACTGAACTGACTGACAGATGCCGTGCGATTAGCCGTCAGCAGCTGCATCGCATGAATAATGGCGGTGCGGGTAGTGACGGAGACTTCCGACGGCAGCGACTGCTCTATCTGCCCGCTGCTCATCTCCGAGGCTTTCCTCGGGTCCTTGCCCGTCAACAGAAACAACAAGGTAGCGGCAAGGGCATAGACATCAGCCTGGGGTGAGAAGTGGTCGATGCCGGCATACTGCTCCAAGGGCGAGTAGCCGTCACTGCAGCCGGCAACCTTCAGCGTAGACGTCGCCTTGCCTTTCTTGTCGTAGTGCTTGGCCAAGCCGAAGTCAATGAGTACGGGAGTGCCATCATCGCGCAGAAGGATATTGTCGGGCTTGATGTCCAGGTGCGTCACCTGGCTACGATGCAGATAGCCGACGGCATCAGCCACCTTACGGATGATGGGCAGGGCTGACGCCTCCGAGAGCCTTCCCGCAGGCTGACGCTTGACGTACTGACGCAGGTTCTCGCCACCGATATACTCCATGACGTAGTAAGCCGTGCCGTTAGCTTGGAAACTCTCGTTCACCTTCACCAACCCGTCGTGCTCCAGGCTGAGACGGTTCAGCCGTTCAGCCTCTGTCAAGAAACTTTTCAGGCTGTCGTTCACCTCCTGTGCATTACTCGGATTGGGTATGGTCACCGACTCGCCCTGCCGTCCACAGAACGAGGAGAGGAAATGCTCCTTGACGGCAAACGGCACGTCGACCTGTACATTCCCCACCTTTATCTTGGCTGTAGCCTGATAGGTGATGCCAAAGCCACCCTGTCCCAGCACCTTCACGATGCGGTAGCGTTGCTGTCCGCTGTCGAGGACAGCACCTACGGGTAGAGCGTTCACTATAGTTTTCATCGTCTTCAGTTATTTAAGTATTCTCCTTTCCTTAACTCAGCATCGCCGATGACGTTGCCTTCAAACGAGGCACCTGACGTAGCCAGCTGCACCTTCACCAGTCCGCATGGGTTACATTCTTATCCAATCGTGGCTGGGTGCTTGCCGACAGGTCCATCGTCGCCACCTCCATCCGCTTCACGGTCAGTTCCTGCCCAAAGACACTGAGTGCAGAAACTATGAGGAGCATCAGAATAACTATTCGCTTCATTGTCATTTTGTTTTCTTTTGCCCGCAAAGGTAATCATTTATTTGTAAACTGCCAAACATTATGCAATTATTT
Source organism: Prevotella sp. (assembly GCA_017467565.1). Classification (GTDB taxonomy): domain Bacteria; phylum Bacteroidota; class Bacteroidia; order Bacteroidales; family Bacteroidaceae; genus Prevotella. The sequence goes on along the minus strand of JAFUSV010000115.1, from coordinate 19,571 downwards.
GGTGTAGTCCCATTATTGCTATTGATCACAAAGACGAAATCTTCAGCTGGCTATTCGTACTCCTTCGAGAACCAGAGCCGATAGATGGGGTCAACAAACACAAGGCGGCCTCCTTGAGCCTCAACAATATCTTTATTCTGCAATATCCGCTTGTTCTTGCTGTATGTAACACTGCTTGTTTTATTCCACGCCAGCCTCTTGCAGCAAGTCCTTAATCTTTCTGTCAGAAATCGTATCTTGATCAGACTTGTCATATAAGGCAAGGAAAATGATTGTCCCCTCTCTTACGCTCAACACCACATCTGTATATGTAATAATACGGGCACCGCCGCGTTTCCCACCACCTTTAGACCTAATAGCAAGACGAATCTTATGGACACCATGGCCTAAGTCAATGCCAAGCAGTGGATTCTCTTGCAAATCATTCATCAACTGCCTTACATCGTCTATTAGGGAACGATATCGCTTAAAAAGTCTTTTGAAATCCTTGTCAAAAGGAGGTATGGTCTTAATTTTGTAGCTCATCAAACAATTCTTCTATTGGCCTTGCTTCCATTTTGCCTTGTTGTACTAGCTTTAAGTCTGTAAATGCTTCCCTCATGCTTGACTCTACCTGCCCAGACGAGGCCATCTGTCGTTTTTGTTCTACTTTCCTTTCTTTCCTGATTTTGCGAAGAGACTTTAACGCCCGCTCCATCATCGCTTCATCAGTCACAATGTAACTGAGTTCTCGATGCAATGCTGAATTTAGTTGAATTGATGTCATGCCATTTATCTTATTTGGTTGATGCAAAGATATGATTTTTTTTCCATCCTGCCAAGCAATTCGCAAAATATTTATTGTATCAGGCAAACAATGGCGGAAAAGGTAACTTACCCGGGTACCTTTTCAATATCTTTAAATGTATCATGACGCCTGACGGACAGGTGGTCGCATTCTTGCGTCCCGATGGTAGCAGGGAATCCGGCCGAACTATAGACTCAAAGGGCGAGGCGCAGCCCGAGGTAGTTGCAGCGGGTGACTGGCGTGAACCCGTTGCGGAACGACACACGGCATTGCCTGGCGTAGTCGCCCCAACTGCCGCCACGGTACACGCGGAAAGTGGCCGAACTGGGACCTTTAGGATTCGTCTGCGAGTTGCTACTGTAAACTCCGTACCAGTCCTGACACCACTCATGTACGTTGCCACTCATGTTATATAACCCCAATTCATTGGCACGCTTCGTCTTCACTGCGTGAGTCTTTTTGCCACGATTGTCCCAACACCAAGCCACTTCGTCTATTGTATTACTGCCTGAGAACTTATACCCGCGACTCCTATTACCACCTCGCGCAGCATACTCCCATTCGGCCTCCGTCGGTAGGCGGAAACGCTTGCCGGTCAACTGGTTCAGTTTCCGTATGAACGTCTGGCAGTCATCCCAACTCACTTCCTCCACAGGTAAGTTGCTACCCTTAAAAGAGGAAGGATTACTGCCCATCACAGCCTCCCACAAGGCCTGCGTCACCTCCGTCTCACCAATGCTGTAGGTGGAGAGCGTCACCTGATGGACAGGCTGTTCGTTACTACTAGCATCGCTATCATTGCTGCCCATCTGGAACGTACCGCCCTCCACGTGTACCATATTAAATGATACACCATTGACGGTGAAGGTCTCGATGGAAGCGCCTGAGGAAGCAGAGGAGGCATAGCTATTGCTCGTGGCCGAGGCAGTCAAGGAGCCTGTGAGCGAGGCTGTCTGCCCCTCACTAATAGTCACTGTCTTCTTCTCCGACTTGTAGCCATCCTTGCGCAGCTCCACCTCGTGCGTACCGACGATGATATTACGAAAGACATCAGGCGAGGTACCGAGTTTCTTACCGTCGAGCCACACCTCGGCATTCATCGGCTTGTAACTCACGTCAAGGTTGCCTGTGATGGCAACGAGTGCGGGTATTTCTATCTGGCGGTTGGCCCGCTCAGCCAACGTCTCACTCTGACGACCACTACGATAGCCGCTGAGACGGGCCTCAAACAGGTAGTTGCCTGCCGACAGCGTACCGCTCCAGGGCGACGTTCCCTTCAGCTGGTCGTTTACGTATATCTGGGCACCAGGGGTAGGACAACTGACACGCACCTGTGCCAATACCGACTGCAGGCGTATCTCCTTCGTCACCTTATCAGCACCTATCTGCACAGTACCTGTTTCTTCGGCATAACCAGTCGCCTTGACGCGATAGCTATGAGAACCTTGAGACAGACGTATCATAGCGGTTCCGTCACCATCCAGTTGCTGCTCCAGACCGTCTATCTCCACATAACTGTTGGCAGGCACCACGCTCAATGCCAGATAGCGCATGCCATCGTCGACAGGCACAGGTCCACTCTGCGGCATCACCAGCGTCAGCACGTAGGTCACCTTGCTCTCCACTTCCTTGATGTCGAAGTCGCGGAAGTTAACGAAGAGGGGCAGAAAACTGGCATGTTTGACATTCAGCATATACGAGCCTTCGCTCATATACACCCAGTACTCGCCTTTCTTAAACTCTGCATCGCCGATGACGTTGCCTTCAAACGAGGCACCTGCCGTTGCCAGCTGCACCTTCACCAGCGCACACGGATTCCCGTTGCGGTCGTTCCGCTGCTGAGTACTTGCCGACAGATCCATCGGAGCCACCTCCATCCGCTTCACCGTCAGCTCCTGGGCCCGGAGGCCTAACGCCACACAGAGCATCAGAAAAACACAATAGAAGTATCTTCTTGTCTGTACCATTATATCATCACTTTATTTAGATTCAAAAAAACATGGACTCTATGAGTCTCTTCACCTTTTGTTCAGTTGCCCAGTTATTCAGATTCTTATTCATCTCGTCATCCGACAATCCTTGCAAGCCGGACTTATTCATAAACTCGGCTGCCTGCTCGTTGCCCAGAGAAGCAGCCTGCTTGATGAGCATCACACCATATTTAATATTAGGTGACACGACATCAAAACCTGCCACCCAGTAAACACCCAATAAAAGGTAGGCCTTGTCATAGTTCTGCTGGGCCGATTTCTCCAACAAGTCAAATATATGGCTGAAGTCCGGATTCTCCTCTTTTGAAAGGATGAGGGCCAGATTATACTGTCCTACCTTATTGCCGGCATCAACCGCTTTCCGACAGTAGGCTATCGCCTTATCCTTGTCGACGGCCGTACCCCACCCCTCATAATAGCAGGCTCCCACTTGGGCGGCAGCCTCAATATTCCCTTGATCGGCAGCACGCTTCAGCCACTGGAAGGCTTTCTTATAATCCTTCTTGAATCCCCTCTGTCCAAACAAATAGCTGTCTCCAACATCCTGCTGTGCATTGTCATCTCCCATCTCTGCAGCCTTCTCCAGATATTCTATATGTTTAATGCTGTCTTTCTCTACCCCCCTGCCATAGTAGTAGCACCATGCCAGACGATAGTATCCTTCGGCATTGTTCTGGTCAGCGGCCTTCTGAAACCATTCAGTAGCCTGCTTATAGTCCTGTTCTACGCCATTGCCTTTACTGTATGCATTTCCCAAATACACCTGGGCATTGGACTCACCCTGCTCGGCTGCTTTCCTATACCATTGTACGGCCTTGGCGAAGTCCACTTCCACACCGATACCCATTTCATACATGACACCCATATTCCTCATGGCCCACTTGTCGCCTGCATTTGCTGCCTGTTCGTACCAATAGACAGCCTGCTCAGCATTGGGAGTATTGGTTGTCAAACCTTTCTCATAGTAATAGCCAAGATAGCACATGGCACGGGCATTCTTCTGATCGGCAGCCTTCTTGAACCAATACAAGGCATCTGGAGGGCTTTTCATGGCAACGCCTTTACCTTCATGATAGCACAGTGCCAATTGGTATTGTGATACAGCCAGCCCCTGGTCGGCTGCCTTCTGCAGCCACTTCACAGCCTCGGCATAGTCCTGGCTGACCCCGCGACCCGAGTAATACATCATGCCGACAGCATGATTAGCCCACTTATAGTCTGCGGCAGCCGACTTCCGGTAGTTCTCCATCGCCTTGGCATAGTCGCGCTCCACACCCAGCCCGTTCTCACACAGAACACCAATATTATAATAGCCCTTGCACTCACCCTTCGCGGAGGCCTGCTGAAAAAGATGCATGGCCTTGGCATAGTCGCGCTCTACCCCATCGCCATTTTTATAGCATACGCCAAGAGCATTGAGACCTGCAGCATGACCTGTATCGGCTGATTTCTGCATCCAGTACAGGGATTGGGCCACATCCTTCGGTTGGCTGTTTCTGCCATACCAATAGTCCATCGCCAAATCATACATACCCTGTCCTGTAGTGGTGTCGCGCTCTATCACCGTCTGCTTGTCGGCATTGCCCTGTTTCTCGGCCAACTGCATGACGTATGTTGACGAAGACTTTATCTTCACTTCATAATCAGGGAAATAGACAGATAAAGTCAGGTGTTTTTCAAAATGCAAGTCAATGCGCTTGGTTCCGTCGGTGATATATATCCAAGTATAGCTGCCGTGACGTGCCACGTCACCTATCACGTTGCCGTCTACCTTGACTACCTGATCGGCAGCCAGCACCTTTACCAGTGCGCAGGGGTTCTTCAGCAGGTCCAGCCGCTGCTGCTCTACGGCCGTCTGGTCGCCCTCTGCCAGCCTGACACTTTTCACCACATACTCCTGTGCCGATGCACCTGCCAGGCCCATTACCATCATCACTATTGCCGTTAGTCGGCCAAGCACTTGTTTCTCTAAGATCATAGTTCAGGTTTTATTGTCATTTCTCGGTTGTCCATCCATTCTGCTGTGTCATTGCAGGTCGGCATCCTTCAACCGTATTTTTGCACCACTTGAGCCTTGGTTGGCAGCTTTCTCGTACCACTGACGGGCTTTCTGCTTGTCCTTCTCCACACCAAAACCCTTCTGATATATCTCTCCCAAACGGTAGGAAGCCGAATTGCTGCCTTTCTCCGAAGCTTTCGTCAGCCAATAGATGGCTTTCTGAATATCAGGTTTCACACTATACTCAAAGTAGCCAGGCGTATATAGCTCACCCAGCATCTCCATAGCACTGGTATGTCCTTGATGAGCGGCTTTCTCGGCCCAGAATGCTGCCTTAGGATGGTACACGTCACGATTATCCTCTGTGGCATTCTCGGCATAGGCCTCTGCCAGATTCCACTGAGCCAACACCAGTCCCTGGTTGGCAGCTTTCTCCCACCATGCCACAGCTTCATCGAAGCATTTCTGATCGTCGTTTATCTGATACATCTTATAGCTACGCGTGCCAAGAATGGTTTGCGACATTTCGTGTCCCTGTGCAGCAGCCTTTTCAAACCATTCGACGGCCACAGATTCTATCATCGGCCGACCATTACGCCCATAGGCATAGTCACATCCCAGCTCATATTGAGCCACTGCATCAGTGGGATGATTCGGATCTGCAGTAGCAGCCGCGTCCACCAGCGTCAACACGTATGTCGTCAACCGCTGGAGAGGTTCCAGTCCATAATTGGCGAAGTTGATGGTCAGGGGAGCGTGGTTCTCGAACAACAATGTCACATGCTCCGTACCATAGGGTACATAGACCCATGTCGTAGTGCCGAACCGTTGCATGTCACCAATCATCTCAGTTCCTTCTACAGCCACTAGCAGGTCAACCACCTGTAGCTTCAGCAAGGCACAGGGATTACCCTCCCTATCCATGCGCCGCTGGGTGCTGGCCGAGATGTCTGCCCCATCCAAGTCCACACTCCTGACGATGAGCTCCTGGGCCCCTGCGGTCATGGCTAGCGACAGGAAGAGGCTGCCCAGTATCATTCGCTTAATTGCTGTCTGTCTCATACTGTATGTTATTGGTAGAATGTCGTGCTCACCCGTTGGGTAGCAGTTACAAAGGTACGAATAAACGAGCAAAGAACCAAATTTCCCGCTCTTATTTGTTAGATTTTAGCAATCCCAAGGGCTACCGCCGTCCTCTCCGCATTTCGTGCAGTATAAATGGCCGTCGCTGCTATCCATCGCCCATTCGTGCTGGCACGACGAACTCATCATTTCTTTGAACATAGCCAAGTCGGCCAAACGCTGACCAGCTTGTTGGTCACCGTCCTTGAAGAATTTCTCCTCGTTCTCCTTCTCCATCTGGTCCATCATCTGTCCCAGCTGTTTCAGTTTCTCATCGTTGTTGTTCATATCCTTTTGGTGTTTTTATCATTATTCACATGACCGTACTATCATACGAGCCATCACTCATATATCATTTGTTGTAGCATGCTTCAGGTTGATGGCATCCTGTATCTGCTGCTCTATCTTGGTTAGGTTTTCATCAAAGTATTTTTTTACATTGTCCATATCTTCGATGAAAGAAGGCTCCTTCAGGTAAACAGACCTTTTCAACATAAGGCTGTCGGCATGCAGACACAAGTCCCATTTTTCCCCAATGGATACAGTGAAATCACGAAGACGAAGGTTAAGCTTACCAACGATTCCTGAGAGAATATCACTGTAAGCTTGCTTTCCGATGACATCCTTTGTTTGTGGCTCAATCTTTGCGAGAGCACTTGAAATACTCTCATACTTCTCGCCTAATGCTTTCACACAGTCGACAAGACTAATGTATTCAGATATCTGCATAGAGTTATGCTCTTCCGATTGCAAGTCAAACAGAGCTTGACGGAAGTCGTCACAGGCTGTCAAATCGCCCAATTCTACGACGTAGCAGTAGTCATCATCATCAGGTATGTCCCCGACCTTTGCTCCTGTCACTATCAATCCGACACTAATTCGCCTGCCTTGATATATAAAGGCATTTCTATCATATTCATTCACATAGACATTTCCGCCTTTATCTTTTGCGATTTCTTTAATTCTTGTAGCTATCCGACCGTTAATATTGTTCTTCTTCCAGTCTGCTATCCATTCTTTGTCCATAGTCTATGACACCGTTTAATGATTCTTTCTCTGGGTCAGTCATTAGGGAGTGTTTATTCTACATAGACTGTCAAGCGCTTCAGCGTGTTGGCCGAGAGTGTGAGCGTGGTGGAACGCCCATACTCACTTATGAGCGAACTCAAATCCTTGCAGTCTGCTGCGGTCATCTTGCATTTGTCGAAAGTATCAATCGACATCAATTCACCCAAAAAATCCTGCTGTACCTGGGTGTTGACGCGCTTGGGATAGATAAGGCTGTACATCTTCAAGCCGTCTCTTTCGCGATAGAGCTCCACTGCGAAGTTGTCCTTGCTTCCCGGCTTGCTCTCTTTTATGGGCAGATAGCGTGTGCATTTGATAAGGTTGTTCGATAGGTTGCCCATGAACACAAAGCTGGCATCGCCGTTATTGAAGAATATCAGGATGTCGCCATTGTCAAGACGCTGCGAGAATTGCACTAGGTATTCCGTGGCCATGCCCGTTCTCTGTTTGTCCTCAAACAGCATACCCAGATATTGATTACTCAGGGCATCCTCGGTGATCGGCTCCGTTTTCAATGCTTCCACATCACCGTCTTTCACCCAGCCTGGTCCAATCTTAAGCCATCCTTGCTGCCGCTTTTCCACTTTCTGAACAAACGGATAGGGGTATTCTCCTTTGAGATAGGCACTCATGAAGAGTTCGCCACAGTTCTCGGTTGTCGATAAATCGCCTCCAGCAGTTGATGCCGACTTATACAGTAGCGCGCCCTCCTTCAGTTCCACCAAGGAACCTGCTTCCTGAGAAAAGGCTCCTACGGATGCCCACATCACAGTCAGTACAATCACTAGTCTTTTGTGTATCATAACTCTGTTTTTTAGTTTTCTATTGTTTTATTGTTCATCGTTTTATGTCTGACCGACATCCCAATGGTCAGAGGGCGAGGCGTAGGCCGAGGTCGCTGTCTCGGTTCGAAGGAAAGATACCACCGCGATTCGACAAACGGCAATCCATCCACTGAATATACGACCAACCACCACCACGGGTCACACGATACGTTCCTCTCGAAGGCCCCTTAGGATTCGTCTCGGCTCTATTACTGTATAAATCAAACCAGTCCTGACACCACTCCCAAACGTTGCCGCTCATATCATAAAGTCCCAACTCATTAGCCTGCTTCATCGCCACAGGATGAGTATGAACGCTGTTATCCCAATGCCAGGCCACATCGTCTAACTTTTTACTTCCTGCATACTTATAGCCCCGGCTCTTTTGTCCGCCTCTGGCGGCATACTCCCACTCGGCCTCGGTGGGCAGGCGGAACTGTTTACCAGTCAATTGGCTTAACTTTTGAACAAACGTCTGGCACTCATCCCAAGAAATATAGTACATCGGGTAATTAGGACCTTCGCCATACATAGACCAAGAAGGATTTCCCTTATATCCCTGTTGACTTACGGTAGTTCCCATCACTGCCTCCCACAAGGCCTGCGTTACCTCTGTCTCACCAATATAATAGGTGGAGAGCGTCACCTGATGTACTGGTTTCTCTTTGCTATCAGCCTTCCTCTCATTGCTACCCATCATGAAAGTGCCGCCTTCCACACGGACCATAGTGAACGATACTCCGTTAACAGTGAAGGTTTCCCTGTCTGGAACAGATTGAGGCAGTGTTGTTGACACCGACTGTTGCTGCGCAACAGATTCGGTATTCACTTTTTCACCAGAAGTGGCCACCAGATGTTCAGTGATTGTCTTGGGGGCATCTTCATTCAACTTCAAGCTGCCCTCTGCAGTCACATATCCCATGGCAATAATCTGATAGTCGTGCGAGCCGACAGGCAGTTCCAACTCCAAATGTCCGTTGCCCTGATGAGGTTTTGAGTCAATCATGACAATGGCACTTGTAGGCGAGTAGTTGACAGTCAACTTCTGCTTTTTCTCTACCGCGTTGGTCTGGGGCATCCCGATAGTTAGTACATAGGTCACCTTCCCTTCCACCTTTTTTATATCATAGTCGCGGAAGTTGACCATAAGGGGATAGAAGTTCGGATGCTTTACGTTCAACATGTACGAGCCTTCGCTCATATACACCCAGTACTCACCAGCCTTGAACGCCACATCACCCAGCACATTTCCCTCGAAAGTTACACCCACAGTGGGGAACAACACTTTCACCAGCGCACAGGGGTTGCCGTTCTTGTCCAGTCGCGGCTGGGTACTGGCCGTAAGGTCCATCGGGTCGGCCTCCATCTTCTCCACTGTCAGCTTCTGGGCCTGCAGGCTTACAGCAGCCATCAACAGGCACCACAAAAACAGGATTCGCCTCATATACGTTCAGGGGATGAAGAAGTCGTTGCTGGTAAACACCTCGTCGGAGGTGAGGGTCTGGTTGCCGTACTTCTCGGGCTGCCAGGTGCGCACATGCACCAGGGGGTGGCTGCCGCGCGGGTCGTTCTCGTCGGGGAACTCCCAAAGCAGGAAGACATAGCCATCGTCCTCGTAGCTGGACGACTTCCAGTTCTGACGCAACGTGACGCCGTAGAAGTTGTCCTTGGCAGGATGGGCCATGACGCTGATGTCGTCGAACTTCACCTTGATATACCTGTTGTTGGCGAAGATGCGACGCAGGTGCTGTATGTACTCCGCCTTGGTCTGCTTGTTGTACTTGATCTCGGGGCGCAGACGGGCCTGACGGTCGCCCATGTCCTTCTTCATCACCACCTTACCCGTGATGATGAGGGCATCGTCACTGTATATCTGCTCCAGGGCATTGATGTCCTTCTCGTCGTAGTAGCTGCGGAAATCCTCGACGAAACTGAGTATCTCCATGCGACGACGCACGTCGGCGACATCGCCGCCACGGCTGAGCACCTCCTGATAGGAGTTGTTCTCCATAGCGAGGCGGGCAGAGGTGATGGTACGGTCTTGGGCGAATCCCAAAGTGAACTCACGGCTCCGCTCACCACTGAACTGCGAGGCATCGGCAGGATGGAGCGTCACGTAGATCTCGCGCACCTCGTAGCCGTTGACAGTCTCCAGACATTTCGTTACGTTGGTATCGAAATCGCAACTGAAATGTGCGAAGTTGTCCCACAGATAGTTGAGCTGTTTGCGGGCCTTGTCGGCCATGGAGAAACTGCCGAGTCGCAAGGGCCTGTTCTCGCGACAGGCTGCATTGATCTCCGTGAGCAGCGACGAGATGCTGCTCTCCATCGACGATTTCAGCGACTGGTTGCTGAGTCCGTCCTGAATGGTGAACTTCACCTGCTGGGCCTGCACCCCGCAGACCATCAGGCTAAGCAAAGAAAATAAAAGTAAAATCCGTTTCATTATAATTATCCATTATCAATTATCCATTATCCATTATTAAAACATCACCCACATGGCACCGCACCCGCTGTGAGCCTCGATGGAGTCTTCCTGTGAGGTCTGCAGGTTAGTACGCTTGCCTTCGACGACAGGCGACAGGATGCCGATAGGAGCATTGGGAGCCTCGCGCGTAAAAAGAATGATGTACGAGTGGTTGATGTCGATGGCCTTGCCGAAGGGACCATAGTCGGCAATGCGGCCCGTCTGCTTCAGGTCCTTGAGATACTGTATGACCGTCTTGCCATCGCGCAGCGTCATCACCTCGGCCGTGAGCTGTGCCACGCGGTCTACGGCCTTGGACTCATGGGGCTCATGGGGCTTATGGGTCTCATAGGACTCATGGGTCTCATGAGACTCATGGGCCCCACGAGGCTCCCCCTTACGGACTTTCTTCCCATCGACGATGTCGAACTTAGCCTGCACTTTGGTCGGTGCCTGCGTCTTAACGGGTTGCGAGGAGGGAGCACCCAGGTCGCCCTTCTTCAGATAGACGAAGACCAGGCGCTTGTCGCCACGCGGCATCACCAGACGCTTCATGTGAGGACGGATGTCGTCCATCGTATATCCCCCACCCAACTGGCGCAGGATGCCACTGGCACACCATACGACAGCACTGTCTTCGGGCATGTCGGTCATCTGCTGGTCAGTGAGATAGCCTTCGGTGGCGGCCTTCATCTTAATCTCATTGATCTGCTGCATCACCTCTTGTTGTGCACGGGCTGCCACAGCGAACACCAGCAGCATGAGGGAGCATAGGAATCGACGCTTTATTTCCATACGATGATACTTTTACGTGATGTGCTTGTATTTGCATTGCCAAAGAGTGCCTTCACATTGCTGAGCGGCGTGAAGAGATAGACCGTAGCATAAAACATCATGCCTTTACGCCCGATAGCATCGGTAGGACAGCTGACGTGCACGATATGGTCGTAGCCCGACTGGGGGTTGGCCAGCAGCAACGTGCCGGTAGCCTCGCCCTTGTTGACGCCTTCGTAGCCGAAGTAGGGCTGACAACCCTGCGAACGGGCGAAGGCCTTCCAGTCATCGAGCGACACCTCGACAGTGTCCTTGCGGTAGTTGTCGAGCACAAACTCCAACTGAATCATGGCATCGGCCGTGGCGGCACTCTCCACCAGCAGCATATTGGCCAGGGACTCGGCAGGCTGACGGTTGTCGTTGAGCAGACGGGGACGTCCCTCCTTGTCGCGACGCACATAGAGGTTGGACGTGATGGAAGGAATGAGATGCGACTGCCCAGGCAGGACAAAGATGCCCTCAGTCTGAGTGGGTTTCAACAGTAAAGTATCGACTGAGAAAGGGGCGATACTGTCTGCATGGAAAACTTTCAGGTCGCGTATCAGGTTGCGCTCCATCTCGCGCCGACTGCTGTTGGCCAGCAGCTCGTAGCTGATAGGGAAGGTGACGACGACCACATCCTGACCAGCCTGCTGCCACTTCACGCGGTAGTGCTTGTCCTGCAGGTTCTGGATGATGCAGTCGAGCGTATCGCCCAGCTGCTCCAGCTGAGCCCACGATCCACGCACGAACTTCAGTTCCTTCTGCTGCAGATTGTTCTCTGAGACACGGTACTTATGGTCCAGCGTGACATACTCCAGGTAGTCATAGATAGGCGACGGCTGCAGGATACGCATAGACTCATGGAACAGGGGCAGGCCGATATGCTCTACCACCCGGTTCTTGCCTACACGAAGGATGACGGGCTGACCTTTGACGTCAACCACACGTGTCTGGGGCTCCTGCATCCGAGCCAACAGGGAGTCGAGACCGAGGCGCACGGCAGCCCGACGCAGATGGTCGGACTGATACTGCTGCGCTGAGACTACGGATGGCATGGCTGCCAACAGGCAAGCTGCCAATAGATATAATAATGTATGTTTCATCATCCACCAATCATAAGTTGTTCGCTACTACCATCTGACTTATACCACGTGCCGTACTCCAGCTGTCCGTTGGAATAATAGCCCGCGACCCTGTCGCCGCTTTCGGCCCTGTAGGGATAGCCGCCGCGAATGAGGTGAGAGCTGTGGAAGGTCATCGTGCCTTCGCCGTCAGGTTTGCCATTAGTCACAGGGCCGTGCCACTCGGCATAGCCCAGGTTCACATAGTTGGCCTGCTGCTTGGCAGGCTGCTGTGCATGCTGAACTGTAGAAGGTTGCGGCTGTGCAGCAGCTATGGCGGAATCGGCTGCTGCCACCTGGACGGCAGAATCAGCAACCTCCACTTCATCGTCAGAAGTCATTGTCATGCTATCAACCTCCTCCGTCTGTTCGTCAGAATACATATCGTCATCGTCCGCAGACTTTGAACTGCCACCGAGCAACACTACCAAAAGGACGACCACAGCTACCACCGCGAGGGCTATGCCACCATAGAGACCTATCTTCTTATAGTCGACAGAAGGAGTGGGCAGGTCAGGCTTGCTGGTACGACGACGCGTGGCATGGGGATCAATATAATCAGAGGATGAGTCCGACTCACGGTCATAGTCCAAATCAGCCAAGAAAGCGCTGATGCTCTTGGTACGTTTCTCAGCCAACTTCTGCAGGGCATTGCGCAGGGCATCGACAGTGGCATCCTGCAAGCCATCGGGCAGCGAGGCGTAGAGCGTCTGCATGCTCATGTTGGCAGCCTTCACGGGCGCCTTGCCCGTCAGCATGAAAAAGAGGGTGGCACCCAGCGCATAGATGTCGGCCTCGGGCGAGAAGCGCTCTATGCCGGCATATTGCTCTAAGGGAGAATAGCCATCGGTGATGCCCGTCACACCATGGCGCGAGGTGACGCTGCCGTCAGACTTATAGTGGGCAGCCAGCCCGAAGTCGATGAGCACGGGGTTGAGCCGGCCGTCACGGCCAGGTACCAACATCACGTTCTCGGGCTTCACGTCCAGATGGGTCACCTTCTTCTGATGAATATAGTCCAGGGCCGCTGCCATCTTGGCAACGATACGGCGGGCCTCGTCCTCATCGAGGCTGCCGCCCTGGTCCTTGACATATTTCTTCAGCGACGTCTCGCCCAGATATTGCATGACGTAGTAGGCCGTGCCGTTGGTCTCGAAGACCTCGTTGACAGGGACGATACCCTCGTGGCTCATCTGGTGCAGCCGCTCAGCCTCGCGAAGGAAGTCCTTCTTGGCCTCCTCGTATTCTGCCTGTTTGTTTTCCGGTACCGTGATGGTGCCGTCGGCGGCGCGGGTACAGATGTCACTCAGGCAGAACTCCTTGATGGTATAACTGGCCTGCTGGGGGATGTTACCGTCGTAGATGGTAGACTCGGCCAGATAGGTGATGCCGAAGCCACCGCGCCCCAAGACTTTCTTGACAAGGTAGACACGCTGGCTCTTCTTATTGGTCCCTGTGATGGCCTTTCCGGCGGCCAAAGGTGCTGTATGTTGGGTATCCATTAGTAGAGAAATTAAGTTTGTTACGTTAAGACTTTGCAAAAGTATATATTTTTTTTTAATATACCAAATTTTGGATTACAAAAAAAAATACTTACCTTTGCAGACAATATTATCAATGTCAGAGAATTATGACGAACGGACAACTGCTTTGGGTGGATGATGAAATAGAATTGCTGCGTGCACACATCATCTTTTTGGAGAAGAAAGGTTACGAAGTGACAACGGTATCTAACGGTACTGACGCTATCGACATGTGTCAGGAGAAGTCGTTTGACTTGGTGCTCCTCGACGAGCAGATGCCTGGTCTGAGCGGACTGGAGACGCTACAGCGCATCAAGCAGATAGCACCAGCCATGCCGGTGGTGATGGTCACCAAGAGTGAGGAGGAGAACATCATGGAGCAGGCCATCGGACAAAAGATAGCCGACTACCTGATCAAGCCTGTGAACCCTAATCAGATTCTGCTGACACTGAAAAAGAACATCCATCGCAGGGAGATTGAGACGGAGGTCACGCAGAGTCAATATCAGCAGCAGTTCCAGCAGATAGCCATGGAAATCATGGACTGCAGGAGCTGGCAGGACTGGGCTGACGTGTACCGGCAACTGGTGCACTGGGAACTGCAACTGAGCTCTACCGACTCGCAGATGACTGAGATGCTGGCCATGCAGAAGGAAGAGGCCAACATAGGCTTCTCTAAATATATCAAGAAGAACTACCTGGACTGGATCAAGAGACTCTCGCCCCTATCACAGGGAGGGACGGGAGGAGAGTCGGTACCACTGCTCTCACCCCGCATCTTTCCCGACCGGATATTCCCCTTGCTGAATAGCGGTGACAAGGTCTTCCTCGTGGTGCTCGATAACTTCCGCTTCGACCAGTGGCGGGTGTTGTCGCAGGAGATTGGCGACCTGTTCGACATTGATGAGGATGTGTATTTCTCTATTCTTCCTACGGCCACACAGTATGCCCGCAACGCCATCTTCTCGGGACTGATGCCCAACAAGATAGCCGAGATGTTCCCTGAGCTGTGGGTGGACGAGGACGAAGAGGAAGGGAAGAACCTGAACGAGGGGCCGCTGATAGGCACGCAGCTGGAGCGCTACCGCCGCAAGGACACCTATTCCTACCACAAGATCAACACGTCGGCCGAGGCTGACAAGTTCATGCAGCAACTGAGACAGCTGGACAAGAACAACCTCAACGTGGTGGTGTTCAACTTCATTGACATGCTGAGCCACGCACGGACGGAGTCGAGGATGGTACGCGAACTGGCTAACAATGAGTCGGCCTACCGCTCTATCACGCTGTCATGGTTCCGCCACTCGGTCATTGCCGACTTTTTCCGATGGCTGGCTCAGACGGACTACAAGGTGATAGTGACTACCGACCACGGCAGCATCCGCTGCACAAAGCCCGTCAAGATAGTGGGCGACCGCAATACAAACACGAACCTGAGATACAAACTGGGAAAGAACCTGGGCTACGACTCTAAGGACCTCTTCGTCATCAAGAATCCCAGCGAGGCCCAGCTGCCCTCCCCTAACCTGTCTACCAGCTATGTCTTTGCCACGGGCGACTCGTTCTTCGCCTATCCCAACAACTACAACTACTACGTGTCTTACTACAAAGACACGTTCCAGCATGGGGGCATATCGATGGAGGAGATGATTATCCCGCTGGTTACGATGTCAGGCAAGAAGCGCTGATCAGAACGTGACAGCCAGCACCGGCGCTATCTTGTTGCAGGGCTGCGACGGCAGTGTGACTTCCAGACCTGCGTCGGTGTTGCGGAACCGCAGATTGCCGTAACCCAGCAGCGTGACACGGCGCACCTTCTTCTCATAATAAGGTGACTGTCTACCCAGCGACTTGATGGTGAAAGTAGTCGCAGAGGGCCAACGCATGATAGTGGCATAGAGCGTACCATCGCGCTGGACGAAACGGACGTCCTCAGCCGAATAATTGTTCTTCTCATTGAAACCCTGCTTGTTCAGCGGCGTAGCGCTGTCGGCCAACGGCCCTTCGCCGAAGGTCTTCCAAGGACGGGTGCCGTAGATGCTGACACTGTTCTGGTCCATCCACTCCTTGATATCAGCCAGTATGGCACGCTCCTTCTCGTCGATAGTACCATCGGCACGAATGGGAATGCTCAGCAGCAAATTGCCATTTTTCGAAATAACATCTACCAACATATCCACAACCTGCTGGGCACTCTTGTAGCGATCACGATTGTAGCGGTCGCGGTCGTAGTGCCAACTGCCTATGCAGGTACAGGTCTGCCAGTACTTCTCTTGAATCTTGTCGGGTATGCCACGCTCCACATCCCACAACAGCACATCCTTCTGCTCCTCATTGAGAATCTTTCCCATCGGCACTACCTGCTGCTGTCCGCCATGCCGGGCAGCGCTGTGATTATAGTAGTGAGCCAGGATGTTGAGACCTATCTGGTCATCGCAGCCGTAGAACGGCAACACGGTATCGTCGAAATAGATCATGTCGGGCTGGTAGGCGTTGATGCACTGCAGTACGCGGTTCTGGAACTTACGTTTGAAGGCCTCACTGGGCAGCGAGGCACCGTCCTTCCAATCCCATTGCGAATGGGTCGTACCAGGCTGCTCCCACCCCCTACTGGGCTCATGACGCTGGGCATAGAGCTCCTGAGGATCATAGCCTTCCCACCATTGTCCCTTGCCGTCGGCCTTAGTCAGATTGCCATCATATTTCTGTGATATCTCAAGCCAAGTCCACGTATGACTGCCATGCATAGATATTCCCAATGGCAGACCATTTCGTTTGCATGCGTTTGCCCATTCACCGACAATATCGCGGTGAGGACCTATATTCACCGAGTTCCATTCCTGATAGGGGGAATCCCACAGGTCAAAGTTGTCGTGATGCTGACCCAACGTAAAGAAGTAGCGTGCCCCTACGCTCTTGTAGAGAGCCACCAACTCCTCAGGATTCCAGTTTTCGGCCTTCCAGTCACGGCACAACTCTTTCAATCCATAAACGGAAGGATTGCCATAGTGCTCACGATGGTATTTACCCTGCCGCTCACTCTCGAAATACATGTGCCGGGCATACCAGTCGCCTGCCTCGGCCTGACACTGCGGTCCCCAGTGGGCCCAGATGCCGAACTTGGCATCCTTGAACCACTCAGGACACTCCCATTGGGCCAGACTTTGCCATGTGGGTTCATACTGTCCCTGTTCTATGGGTACGTCGGTGGTCGGTTTCTGTGCATACGATACCGAATGAGTCCAAGTGCAGAAGGCTGCAATGAGGATAAGAAGATGTTGTTTTTTCATATTCGTAACATGATTATTGGTACAAAAGTACAAAAAAGACACCTATGTACCAAATTTTCTTCCTAATTATTTTGTTGTTAAGCCGTTTTTTTACTACCTTTGCTCCGATAATTATTATTTAACCCAAAAACAACAGACGATTATGAAGAAATACTGGATGGCACTGATGTGCGTGGCAGGACTGACTATGACGATGGCCTGCGGAGGTAATAACAAGGGTGGCGAAGCTGCTGAAGAACAGGAGAACAACGAGGAAGCCGTAGAACAGGTAGAAGAGGCTTCTGACGAGGATCCCGGTGTGGCCAAGTGTGCTGCCACGCTCAAGAAGGGCTGGGGCATCAGTCTGAAACAGATAGAGCCCGATTTCGCCTACGAGAAGATTACCAAGGGCTGGGACAAGTTCGAGGGCAATGGTGCCAACTCGGCTGCAGCCGTATATAAGAAGAAGGATGGCAGTGCCATCACCGACGAGGAGTTCAAGGCATGGGGCGAGAAGCTCTATGCGCTGACGCTGTCGTTGGCACAGGACGGCAAGAACATCCGTGGCTATGACGGCATGACTCATCTCACCGAGGAGGAGGCCAATGCCGAGGTGACGCTGGAGGACTGCATGAAGGACAACTATTTCCCCGCATGGTCGTTCCGCACCGAGAATGGTGTACAGCGCTGCTATATCACCTTTGAGAAAGACAAGGAACCTAACTACATCATCGTACGCTTTGCTCCTGGGTTGACCGGTAATATCGACTGATGATATTTATTTAAAACATTTGGCGAGTAATGGATATCAAGATACTGAACATCGATTCTATCAACGAGGCTGCACGCGAGTTTGTAAGTCATATCGGCGAACATCGCGTGTTCGCTTTCTACGGCAAAATGGGGGCAGGCAAGACCACCTTCATCAAGGCTATCTGTGAGGAACTGGGGGTGGAAGATGTCATCACATCTCCTACCTTTGCTATCGTCAATGAGTATACACCGTCGTCAGCCCTCCTTCCTCCTTCATCGAAGATATTCCACTTCGACTTCTACCGCATCAAGAAGCTGGAGGAGGTCTACGACATGGGCTATGAGGATTATTTCTACAGCGGAGCACTCTGTTTTATCGAGTGGCCCGAACTCATAGAGGAACTGCTACCTGAGGATGCCGTCCGCGTCACAATAGCAGAAGAGGCTGATGGTACCCGAACCGTCAGTTTCTAATTCTTAAACACATCGATGGTCATTCAGATCACCTATAGACGCACCAGTCGACTATCCATGCGCATCGTCAGTAATGGCGATGTGCATGTTTCTGTACCCTATGGTGTACCTCGATCAGAAGTTGACCGATTCATCCATGAACACGAGGATTGGATGAATGCAGCCCGCAAGAGGACGCTGGAGCATGCCAAGAAGCGCGAATACTTCTATGCACGGCTACCACTGGAGACGAGATCACAACGCATGGAAGCCAATCGCCGTCTCGATGCCCTGCTCCTGCCTCTGGTAGAACGACATGCAGAGATAATGCGGGTTTCGCCAAGCCGTATCCAGTATCGTGCCACTACCTCACGCTGGGGGTCGTGCAATATTAAGACCAAGGCTATTTGCTTCAGCTGCTACTTGTTGCTGCTTCCAGAATGGTGCATAGAGCATGTCGTGGTCCACGAGCTCTGCCATCTACTGGAGCCAAACCACAGCCCTCGGTTTCACGCCCTCATGGACCATTACTATCCCCGATGGCGCGAAGCCAGGGCCGAGACACGCCGCATCAGCAGGATGGAGGAAGACGATATTTAGCCCCATACAAAAAAAGATCCCTGCCATCACTGGTAAGGATCTTTCCTATAGAGATATTCTTCAAATATTATTCAGCCTTAGGAGCTTCCTCTGCGGGAGCCTCTTCTGCTGCAGGAGCCTCTGCTACGGGAGCTTCGGCGGCAGGTGCCTCGGCCTTTGCTGAACGACGCGAACGACGTGTAGCCTTCTTCTTGGTCTCGGTCTTAGCCATCTCAGGATCGAAGTCTACGAGTTCGATGAAGCAAACCTGTGCTGCGTCACCCTGACGGAAACCGAGCTTGATGATACGGGTGTATCCACCGGGACGGTCACCTACCTTCTCAGCTACGGGACCGAAGAGCTCCTTGATGGCCTCTTTGTTCTGCAGATAGCTGAATACGACGCGGCGAGAGTTGGTAGAGTCTTCCTTAGCCTTAGTGATCAGGGGCTCTACATACTTCTTCAGTTCTTTTGCCTTGGCGAGGGTCGTAGTGATTCTTTTGTGCATGATCAGCGAGATGGCCATGTTGGCAAGCATAGCCTTGCGATGCGATGCAGTACGACCCAGATGGTTGAATTTTTTATTATGTCTCATTTTTTCTTTTTACTTTTATTGGGCAAATCGTAATGATCAATTGTCAATTATCAATTATCAATTGTCAATTATCAATCAGACATCACTCTCTGTCCAGTTTATACTTTGAAATGTCGGTTCCAAACGACAGATTCAGACTCTCGAGCAAATCATCAAGCTCAGTGAGCGATTTCTTACCAAAGTTACGGAACTTCAGGAGATCGG
>JAFUSV010000114.1 GCA_017467565.1 Prevotella sp. | reverse complement strand
TGAGCATAGCTCATTCCTCCTTGGTGAGGTCGTCGGTGAGTGTGCCTAACTTCTTCTTGAGCTTACCCCAGAGGCTGTTCTCACGCTTCTTACGGCGCTCCTCTTCCAGACGCTGGCGCTCTTCTTCCTCCTGGCGCTCCTCTTCCTCACGGCGACGGCGCTCCTCTTCCTCACGGCGGCGACGGGCTTCCTGAGCAGCACGTTCCTCTTCGTCAGCCGTGAGGATGACACCAGGAGCGGTCTCATGAGGCTGGCGGGGTCCGCGTGTGGGAATGTCGTCGTCCTCCTCGGCATTGTCGAAGAGGGAGCCGTTCTGGTTGATGGGACGTCCTGTGCAGGAGACGTCGCCCTTGGCCAGCAGACCAAGCACCGTGTTCATCATGCCGTTGTGAGCCTTGATGAAGTCGTTGCTCGAATTGATGGCCATCGTGACGAACTTAGCCACTCGCACTTTTTCGATGCCAGTGTGAATCTTGAAGGCCTTCTCCATATTCTTCATGTTCGAGCCACCACCGGTGATGATGATGCCGCCCAGCAGCTTATCGTAGTATTCGGCAGGTATCTGGTAGCGGACGTTCTCGATGATCTCCTCCATGCGTCCCTCGACAATCTCGACGAACTTGCGGCTCTCCACCTGACGTTCGGGGTCTATGGAGTAGCTCAGCGTCGGATCAATCTCGTTGGCATCGGTATAGGCCGAGGCATACTTCAGTTTCATCTGCTCGGCATCGCTCTCCTCCATCTGCAGTGAGGCGATATCCTTGGTCACGTTGTTGGAACCCAAGGGGATGACAGCGAGGTGGCGCAGCACATTTTTCGAGAAGATGCTGACGGTGGTGGTGTCGGCACCGATGTCCACCAGTGCACAGCCGGAGCGCTTCTCTGCCTCGGTGAGCACGGCACTGGCCAGTACCAGGGGAGCCAGGTACATATCGGCCACCTTGATGCCGGCCGTCTCGAAACATTTGTTCAGGTTGGTGAAGAACTGCTTGCGCTCCAGAATGTTGAGGAAGTTGCCTTCGAGCCGTGTGGCGGGTATGCCCACGGGGTCTATCTGCAGCTGCTGGTCTACACGGTATTCCTGCTCTGCCACATCCAGGATTTTCTGATCAGGATAGTCGAGGGCTCTGTTGGCATCCATAAGTTCTGCCACCATCTTCTGATCCACGATGGTTCCTTCGGGCAGCTCCTTGACGATAGAGTTACGCACACTGCGTATGGACTGTCCGCCAACGCTGACGAACACCTGCGTAATGTGCAGTTTCAGTTGTGCCTCCAGTTTCTGGATGATGTTCTGCAGGCACTGAGCAGTCTTGTCGATGTTGTACACCACACCCTTGCGGATGAAAGACGACGAGTCTTCCTTGACCAGTGCCTGGACACTGATGCTGCCGTCGGGCTTCTTCTGTCCTGCGATGCCGGTCACTTTTGATGAGCCCAGCTCAATCGCTACAATAAAATCCTTGTCTGTCATATCTGGTTGTTATTTTTTATGGGGCTTATGGGTCTGATGGGCCTTATAGGGCCTATACTTAATGGGGTCGTTTCTTGCAGATGACCTGGTTGTCGAGTTCGACGCTGATGCGCGAGTACATGTTCCAGCCTGCCTGGTTCAGACCGTACTTGTAGAACTTGCGCAGGCGCTCCAGCTTGCGCTTGATGCCTACGGGCTTGCCCAGGTAGACGATGTGGTCGCCTACGCGAGGCACCAGCTCCAGCGTGCCGTCATGCAGCACGTTCAGTTGCACCACCTCGTTGCGCCAGAAGGGGTCCTGCATGATGAGCTTGCCTACGGGTGCCAGCACGCGCTTGGCGTACCTGTGGTTGACGGCACCGGTGGCTATGGCCAGGTTGCACACGTAGTCGGCATTCTTCATGCGGTTGCCATGGTCGTCTATGTAGTAGTCCTCGCCGTTGGCAGCCATGACGCGCATCACGGGTATGCGCTCCTTGACGTCTATGCACAGGTTGCCGCTCTGAGCCTTGTAGCACTGCGCCTTCTCGATGATCTCCTTCGACTTCAGTTTCTCTTCTATCTGCCGGGTGTTGATGCTGTTGATGGCCTTGCCTACAGGCTTGATGTTCTCGGCATCGAGCATTTTCTGTATCTCCTGCGGGGTGAGGAATCCCTCGGTCACCCCCTTTTCGATGGTGATATGGACGCTTTGGCAGGTCACGTTGAGCTCGCTCGATTTGTTGAAAACCGTAGCAGCCAGGATGAGGTAGACTCCTAAGAGGCAGCTCATGACGATGACGAGTGTTCTTTTCCAGTTCATAGGGTGGGGGTTATGGGGTTAATGGCTTCAGTGGGGGGAGTTATTGTGCCTGCTGCTTCAGGGCGCGTTGCAGCGTCTTCGTTATCTGGGGCACCATGGCATCGAGGTCGCCGGCACCCAGTACGATGAGCACATCGAAGGAGCGGCTCTTGATGAGCGGCATCACGTCGTCCTTGCTGATGAGCTGCTTCTCGATGCCCGGTGCCAGCCGGTCGTAGATGAGCTGCGAGGTGACACCCTCTATGGGTGCCTCGCGGGCAGCGTATATCTCGGTCAGGATGACCTCGTCGAGCTGGCTCAGCGCATCGGCGAACTGCTGGTAGAAGTCGCGTGTACGTGTATAAAGATGTGGCTGGAAGATAGCCGTGATGTGACGGTCACGGTACAGCTGGCGTATGCTGCGCGCACTCTGGTAGATCTCCATCGGGTGGTGGGCATAGTCGCTGAGGAACACCAGCTGGTCGGTCTTGATCTTGAAGTCGAAGCGTCGGTCTACACCACTGTATGTCTGCATGCCGTAGCGCAGCTCCTTGGCCGTACATCCTGCCAGCTGAGCCATGGCCATCGCAGCGATACCATTCTCGATATTGATGGGGATGGGCTGTCCCAGCTCTATGTTGCTGATGCTCTCGATGGGCGACACGAAGTCGAACGTGATGTCGCCGTTCTCGATGCGGATGTTCTCAGCATGGAAGTCGCCTTCGTCCAGGCTGTAGTCATAGCGGCGCACGCCAGGTTGCAGCGCCTCCTTCATCTCCAGGTCGCGGTGTATGATGAGTGCGCCCTCGGGCTGAATCAGCGTGGTGTAGTGGCGGAAACTCTCCAGATAGGCCTCCTTGGTGCCGTAGATGTCCAGATGGTCGGGGTCGGTAGAGGTGATGACCGACATCCAGGGCGACAGCCAGTGGAATGAGCGGTCGAACTCGTCGGCCTCGATGACCACATAGTCAGAGTCGCTGACAATGTAGTTGGTGCCGTAGTTCTTGGTGATGCCGCCCAGGAAGGCATTGCAGTCCAGGTGGCTCTGGTGCATGATGTGTGCACACATGCTGCTGGTAGTGGTCTTGCCGTGGGTGCCGGCGACGCAGAGACCGCGCATCTGGCGGGTCAGGATGCCCAGCACCTGGGCGCGCTTCTGTATCTCGAAGCCGTTCTCGCGGAAGTAGACCAGCTCCTTGTGGTCGTCGGGTATGGCCGGCGTGTAGACCACCAGGCAGGCTTCGCGCTTCTTGCAGATGTGGGGTATCTCGTCGATGTTCTCTTCGTAGTGCATCAGTACGCCTTCCTTCTCCAGTCGGCGGGTCAGTTCGGTGGGTGTCTTGTCGTAGCCAGCCACCACGAGACCGCGACGGATGAAGTAGCGGGCGATGGCACTCATGCCGATGCCACCGGCTCCGATGAAGTAGACTGCTTTGATATCTTTTGGGGTCATTTTCTTTATGGGTCTTATGGGACTAATAGGTCTTATGGGACTAATGGGTCTTATGGGACTAATGGGCATTGTGGGTATTGACGAGTTTCAGTACCTCCTGCGCTATGATTTTGGCGCTGTCGGGCAGAGCCATCTTGAGAATGTTCTCGTGCAGCGAGTGCAACTTGTCATCGTCGCCGACGGTGCTGATGGCCAGCTCGATGAGCTGTCCGGTGGCCTCGCTGTCCTTGACGTAGAGCGCGGCACCACGATTGACCAGGGCCATGGCATTCTTCGTCTGATGGTCTTCGGCCACGTTGGGACTGGGCACCAGGATGACGGGCTTGCCGATGAGGCAGAACTCGCTGATGCTGCCGGCTCCGGCACGACTGATGACCAGGTCGGCGGCACTGTAGGCTGCTGCCATGTCGGCAATGAAATCACAGACCACCAGATTGTCGGGCTTACCTTGCTCTTTCAGCTGTGCGGCTATCTGGGCACTGTAGTACTTACCCGTCTGCCAGATGAACTGGATACCTGAATCCTCAATCTCCTTCAAGTGGCTGAGCACGCTCTCGTTGATGGTGCGGGCACCCAGACTGCCACCCACCAGCAGGATGGTCTTCTTGTCGGCACTGAGTCCGAACTGAGCCAGGGCTTCCTCGCGGGTGACCTTGCTGTCCAGGAGTGACTGTCGCACGGGGTTGCCAGTGAGCATGATCTTCTCAGCAGGGAAGAAACGCTCCATGCCCTCATAGGCCACGCATATCTTCTGTGCCTTCTTGGACAGCAGCTTGTTGGTGACACCGGCATAGCTGTTCTGCTCCTGAATGAGGCAGGGTATGCCCATGTCGGCAGCCTTGTTCAGCGTGGGGCCGCTGGCATATCCGCCTACACCGACGGCTACCTGCGGACGGAAGTCACGGATTATCTTCTTGGCCATGCGCTGGCTCTTCCATATCTTGTACATCACTTTGATGTTCTTCAGCAGGTGCTTGCGGTCGAATCCCATGATGGGCAGACCCACTATCTCGTAGCCAGCCTGTGGCACGCGTTGCATCTCCATGCGTCCCAGTGCTCCTACAAAGAGGATCTTGGCATCGGGCACCTCGCTGCGTATGGCATCTGCAATGCTGATGGCGGGGAAGATGTGGCCTCCCGTACCGCCGCCGCTGATGATGACTCTCAAATCCTTGTTCATATCTGATGTTTATTTTTTTAATTCTTGTTGAGGGGTATGGTTGCCTCGTCCCTGCGCTTGGCCGTATGGCTGACGCTGAGGATAATGCCTATGTAGGCACAGTTGACGATGGTCGACGTACCGCCCTTCGAGATGAGGGGCAGTGGCTGACCCGTGACGGGCATCAGCCCCACGGCTACCATCATGTTGATGACGGCCTGGAATGCCAGCAGCAATGCCAGGCCCATGATGAGCAGGGCTGGGAAGTTGTTCTCGCATCGGCTCGCTATACGCGCTGTGCGGAAGAGCAGGATGACGTAGAGGAACACTACGGCAATGGCTCCTATCAGGCCCATCTCCTCAATGATGATGGCGTAGATGAAGTCAGAGAATGCCTGTGGCAGGTAGTCGCGCTCTACGGAGTTGCCCGGTCCCTTGCCGATGACTCCCGACGAGGCGATGGCAAAGTTGGCATGAGCTACCTGGAAGTTCTCGCCGACGTTGAATTTCTCGGGTGGTACGTCCTGCGTCCCCGAGTGGTTGACGATACGGTTGCGCCAGGTCGAGAAGCGGTGGAACAGCTTCTGTATCACGCCTTCTTCCTCGTCCTGTTCCTGGTTCACCGTCACTATCTTTCCGTCAATGTATTTCTCGGTCTGCGTCTGCTGGGCTGCGGCCTTGTCGGGTTCGTCATCGATACTGCCCAGCGTGAGTACCAGCGTGAGTACCAGTCCCACCAGCAATACCAGTCCGCCCATCAGCTTGCCCATCTGCTGCAGCGGCACGCGGCCGATGAACATCATGATGAAGACCACCGCAAACAGCAGGGCTGCCGTAGACAGGTTCTCGATGCCGATGAGGAACACGCAGGGTATGACGAACATGAGGATGTATTTCATGGCCTTGTTGTCGGCTCCGCTGCCGTCTTCCTTCTGCATGGCACTCAGTATCTGTGCGGTCGTCAGCACCATGGTGCCCTTGGCTATCTCGGATGGTTGGAACGTGAAGCCCGGCAACTGGATGACGCGGTTGGCACCATTGATGCTCTCACCCCAGATGAGTACCCACAGCAGCGTGGCAAACGAGAGCAGTATCATGATGGGTGTGATGAGCTTATAGTAACGGCAAGGAATCTTCACCGTGATCAGCGTCATGACAACGCCAAACAGGATGGTGCCCACATGGTATATCATGGGGCTCATGTAGTTATGGCTCTTGTAGGTCAGTGTGCTGGAAGCCGAGAAGACTTCTACCACGCTGATGAGGCAGAGGAAGAAGAACACGGTCCAGATGCCCTTGTCGCCGACGATGAGATTGCCGATTTTACTTTTCATTTGTTTCTTCTTTATTCTAGTTTCTACTAGTTATACTAGGTTTTCTAGTTCTACTAGTTTTACTAGTCGTTCTGGTTGCTATAGGTTTCTGACCAACTCCTTGAACTGTTCGCCGCGGTCCTCCATATTCTTAAAGAGGTCGAAGCTGGCACAGCACGGGGAGAGAAGCACGGTTTCGCCTGGTTGGGCCAGCTCGTAGCAGGCTTCTACACAGGCTTTCATCGAGTGGGTGTCGCGTACGGCAATGCCCAGTTGGTCGAAGTTCTGGTGAAGTTTAGTGTTGTCTGCTCCCAGATAGACCAGTGCCGAGCACTTCTCCTTGACCAGCGGGATGATGGGTGCATAGTCGTTGCCCTTGTCCTTGCCACCGATGATGAGCACCACACGGGTCTTCATGGAGTCGAGTGCATACCAGCAGGCATCCACGTTGGTGGCCTTTGAGTCATTCACGTAGTTGACGCCGCGCACGGTGGCCACACGTTCCAGCCGGTGCTCCACGCCGGGGAAGTCGCTCAGGCTCTTGCGGATGATATCTTTCTTGATGCCGGCAATGTTACCGGCGATACCTGCTGCCAGCGAGTTGTAGATGTTGTGGCGGCCCGTCAGGCTGAGCTGCTCCTGTTCCATGTTGAACGGCTGTGGCTTCTCGATGGTGTATTGTCCCTGCTCGATGTAGCCGATGGAGCCTGTCTCCTTCAGTTCAGAGAAAGGATACTGGATAGCCTGTATGCTGTATTTCTCCAGTTCGCGCTTGATGATGGGGTCGTCGTTCCAGAAGATGAACGCGTCGTCGGCCGTCTGGTTCTGCAGGATACGCATCTTGGCGTCTACGTAGTTCTGCATCTTGAAGTCGTAACGGTCCAGATGGTCGGGCGTGATGTTCAGCAGGATGGCTATGTTGGCGCGGAAGTCGTACATGTTGTCCAGCTGGAATGACGAGAGCTCGATGATATAGTATTCATGGGGCTCCTCAGCCACCTGCAGGGCCAGCGAATGACCGATGTTGCCAGCCAGTCCTGCATCGTAGCCTGCATTCTTGAAGATATGGTAGATGAGGCTGGTCGTGGTCGTCTTGCCGTTGGACCCCGTGATGCAGATCATCTTGGAGTCCGTATAACGACCGGCAAACTCTATCTCGCTGATGATATTGATGCCCTTCTCCTTGACCTTGACTATCATGGGTGCCGTGTCAGGAATGCCGGGACTCTTGATGATCTCGTCGGCATTCAGGATCAGCGACTCCGTGTGCTGACCTTCTTCCCACTTGATGCCCCGTTCGTCAAGCATCTGCTTATAGCGTGGAGCTATCTTCGACATGTCCGAAACGAAGACGTCGAATCCCTCCTTCTTGGCCAGTACGGCTGCACCGGCACCGCTTTCGCCTGCTCCTAATATAACTATTCTCTTCATATTTATCTTACCTAACCTTTAATGTGATGATGGCAATGGCTGCCAGAATGATGGTGGTAATCCAGAAACGTACCGTAATCTTTGACTCATGGAACGGACGGTGGGGCCATCCCTTCAGGATATACGACGACGTGGCGTCCAGCTGAGAGTCCAGCTTGCGGAATGTGTCGTGGATAGGCGTGGCACGGAAGACGCGTACACGCTTGCCTTTCCTTTTCATAATCTTGAACCACTGCGTCTGGATGATGACGCTGAGGCTCTCAACGAAGAAGATACCGCAGAGGATGGGCAGCAGCAGTTCCTTGTGGATGATGACGGCGCAGACACCGATGATGCCGCCGATGGTCAGCGAGCCCGTGTCACCCATGAATATCTGGGCGGGGTAGGCGTTGTACCACAGGAAACCAATCATGGCTCCCACGAAGGCACAGAGGAAGATGACCAGCTCCTCGGAGTGCGGTATGTACATGATGTCGAAGTAGGAGGCATAGCCTATGTGCGACGACACGTAGGCCAATATGCCCAGCGCTACGCCTATGATGGCGGAGTTACCCGCACACATACCGTCCATGCCGTCGTTCAGGTTGGCACCATTGGAGACGGCTGTCACTACGATGATGGTCATGATGACAAAGAGTATCCATCCTGCTGCCACCTTGTGCTTGCCTACGAACGACATGATCTCGGAATAGCTGAGGTTGTGGTCCTTGACAAAGGGCACGGTGGTCTTCAGCGACTTGTGCGCTTGGGACTCATGAGTCACCACCTCGATATTGTTCTTTTGCGGCTTGCTGATATTCTCGCGCATCACGACATCGGGGCTCAGGTAGAGTACTAATCCAACGATGAAACCGATAGATACCTGACCGAATATCTTATACTTGCCCTTCAGACCGTTCTTGTCGCCCTTCAGTTTGATGTAGTCGTCCATGAACCCGAGGAATCCGAGCCAGATGGTTGTGATAATCATCAGGATGAGGTAGATGTTGCGCATACGTCCCAGCAGGATGACTGGCACCAGGATGCTGACGATAATGATGATGCCACCCATCGTGGGCACGCCTTTCTTCTCGCAGCCGAAGGGGTCTATCGACGGGTCGCGCTCTGTCTCGAAGGCCTTGCGTCGGCGCATGTATTTGATGAAATATTCACCAAACCATGCCGAGATGACCAGTGACAGGATGAGTGCCAGCAGTGCGCGGAATGATATGTAGCTCCACAGGTGGGCTCCCGGGATGTTGAATTGCTCTAAGAATCTAAACAGATAGTATAGCATGGTCTCTATTATTTCGTTATGACGTTATATCGTTGTTATGACTGGAAAATCTTGGCTACCTCCTCGCGGTCGTCGAAGTGGTGCTTCACGCCCTTGATTTCCTGATAGTCTTCGTGTCCCTTACCGGCAATGAGGATGACATCGCCTTTCTGAGCCAGCATCACGGCGGTGCGGATGGCCTCGCGACGGTCAACGATGGACAGCACCTTCTTCATCTGACGGGCATCGAGGCCGGCCAGCATGTCGTTGATGATGTCCTGTGGCTCCTCGAAACGGGGATTGTCGCTGGTGATGATGACCTTGTCGCTCTGCTTCACGGCCTCTTGTGCCATCAGCGGACGCTTGCCTTTGTCACGGTTGCCGCCGGCACCGCAGACGGTGATGACGTGACCCTTGCCGTCGAGTACCTCGTGGATGGCTTTCAGTACGTTCTCCAGTGCATCGGGGGTGTGGGCATAGTCGACGATGGCGGTGAAGCCCTCGGGCGAGTGGATAGGCTCCAGTCGGCCTGCTACGCTCTTCAGCGTGCTGAGCACTACGAGCACATCCTCGGGTTGCTGTCCCAGCATGATGGCTGTGCCATAGACGGCCAGCAGATTGCTGACGTTGAACTTACCGATGAACTGTACGCCTACCTCGCGACCGTTGATGTCAAGGTACATACCCTCAAAGTGACATTCTATCAGGCGAGCCTTAAAGTCGGCCAGCGAGCGGGTAGAGTAGGTCTTCACCTGTGCCTTGGTGTTTTGCACCATGAACATGCCGTTCTTGTCGTCCAGATTCGTGATGGCAAAGGCATCTTTCGGCAGCATGTCGAAGAAGGCTTTCTTGGCATTGCGGTAGTTCTCTACCGTCTTATGATAGTCCAGATGGTCGCGGGTCAGATTCGTGAAGATGCCACCTGCAAACTTGAGTCCGCCTATGCGCTGCTGGGCGATGGCATGACTGCTGCACTCCATGAATACGTACTGGCAGCCGGCATCCACCATCCGGCGCAGCAGGCGGTTGAGCTCGATGGCATCGGGCGTGGTATGTGATGCCGGTACGGCTTCGTCTTCTATATCGTTGCAGACGGTAGACAGCAGTCCGCATTTGTAGCCCAGCTTGCGGAACATATTATATAATAAGGTGGCGATGGTCGTCTTGCCGTTAGTACCAGTCACGCCGACAAGTTTCAGCCGTGATGTGGGGTCACCCTGAAATGTCGTGGCAACAGGACCGACAGCCGTCTCTGTCGACTCCACCTGAACGTAGCACACACCATCCTTGCGGTTGTCTGGCATATCCTCGCAAAGAATAGCGGCAGCCCCCTGCTCTTCAGCCTTAGGGATGAAGCGGTGACCATCCGTCTGAGTGCCTTTCATGGCTACAAACAGATGGGCCGGTTCCACTTTGCGCGAGTCGATGTCTACGTCGTTGATGTCGATGTTGACATCGCCTATGATGGCTTTTGTCTTGATTCCCTTTATGATATCTTTCAGTTTCATAAACTATATATTTATCCGTTCTTTTCTTAACCCAGTTCTATGTCACATACCATGCCGTCGCGTAGGTTGGTGCCGAAGGGAATGCTCTGGCTCTTGACGCTGCCAGTGCCTCTCAGCCTCACCTTCACACCGCGTTTCTCAAGCATGAAGACGGCGTCGCGGGCTCCCATGCCGGTGATGTCGGGCATCATGTACTCTTGGGTGTCCTTCTTCTGCAGTGTTACCTTCTGATGGTCGTGTGATGCCTGTCCCCATACGGGTGTGCCCTGATTGCCTATGGGAGTCATGTCGTTCTGTTTGGTGACGTTCAGTTCGTTGAGCACGAAGTCGGCAGCCTGTATGTCTCCGTTCTTCACGTCGGGAATGAGGTTTGAGTTGGCATCGCGTGCATCTTCTGTATGCAGTACCAAGTCCTGAGCCATCACGTTCTCGGCTATTTCACGGAAGACGACACCGCTCATTCCACCACCCGATGCGGGCAGTCCTGCCTTCTTCAGACACACGATGCACGTATAGCGGGGCTTGTTGGCAGGGAAGAAACCGCAGAAGCTGAGCCAGTACTGCATGATGCCTGAGTGATAGCCGGCTTTACCGCCCGACACCTGTGCCGTACCTGTCTTGCCAGCCACGGGGAATGTGCCGGGACCAGCCTTGCGACCTAATCCCTGACTGACCACATGGGTCAGTATGGTTTGCATCGTTGCGATGGTTTGTGGTTTGGCTATCTGCTCTCTCAGCACCACGGGCGGGTACTCGTGCACTATCTTGCCTTCTTTCTGCAATGCCTTCACCAGGCGAGGCTGCATCATGCGACCATCATTGGCAATGGCATTGTAGAAGGTGACGGTGGCGATGGGCGGCACCTGAGTCTCGTAGCCGATGCTCATCCATGCCAGTGACGTCTTGTACCAGTTGGTGTACTGGCCGCGTTCGTTCTTTTCCGGCATACGGATGCGGGCTGGTGTATAGCCAGGTATGGGCACGTGCAGGTCGTCGGCAAGACCGATGCGGTGTATGCCCTCTACGAATTTCTCAGGATTCTTGCCATAGTACTTGTCGATGATGCGGCTGACGCCTACGTTGGAGCTGACCTCCAGCGTGTGTGGCAGGCGCATGCCTCCGTAGCCGCCTCTGTGCCAGTTGTGGTCCTTCATCAGACTGCCGTGCATGTTGTACACGCCATTGCCGGTGTCTACCCATTCCATCGTGTCGCACACCTCGTCATCGAGGGCCACCAGAATGGAGGCGGTCTTGAAGACAGAACCAGGCTCGCACAGATAGCTCACGGCATGGTTCTGTATCTCGCGGAACTTACCGTCGCTGCAGCGTGTCATGTTTACCATAGCCTTGATGTCGCCCGTCTGCACTTCCATCACGATAGCCACGCCCAGTTCGGCATTATTGATCTCATGCAGCTCTCTCAACAGGGCTCTTTCGGCTATGTCCTGGATACCGATGTCGAGAGTCGTGATGACGTCGGCACCGTCTTCAGGGGGCGTGATGATTCTGTTGACGAACTTATTGAGCACTTTCTCTGTGTACTTCAGGCCCTTCTTGCCACGCAGGACAGAGTCGAACGACAGTTCAAGTCCGCAGCGGGCAGAGTCGATACGGCCATACATGTCGCCGATGGTGCGTTGAGCCAGTGAGCCGAATGGGCGGCGACGTGCCTCGTGCTTGTCGTAGTGGAAACCGCCTTTGTGCTTCGGCATGTTGAAGAACGGCAGTTTGACGACCTCCGTGAACGAGTTGTAGTCTATACGTCCCTTGACGATGGGCCAGTGGCGGGCTTTCTTGTCGTGGCCTTCCGTCAGGTGTGCCTTGTGCTCAGCCACGGTCTTCTTGGGGAACAGTTGGTTGAGTCCCCTGCAGATGCTGTCAAGGTCGGCATTCCAGATAGAGTCGCGCTTGTTCACCCATGCTGTGTCTTTGGGGTCGCCGGCGCGGAAGTCGATGAATACCTCGTATTCGGGTATGCTGCTTGCCAGCAGCTGTCCGTCGCAGCTCAGTATGTTGCCACGATTCGGACGTATGCTGTCACTGTCGCTTTTCTGATTGTTGGCCACCGTCATCCAGTAGCTCTTCTTAACCGTCATCGTATAGCTGGCCTTAGCAATCACTGCTATGCCAATCAGCGACAAAACCACGGCTACGGCCAAGTAGCGTGGCATCACTTTTTCCTTCTTGAACTTACTCATAGTCTCCTCCTCTTTTTTACTTTTCTTCGTTTACTTCAGGAACAAAGATGTTGAATGGCGGTTGTTTACTTGTTTGCAGCAGGCTGTCTCCGTGTGCTCGGAGTACATTGATGACATTGCTTTGCCGGCTGATCTCTGTCAGGTTGCTGGAGCTTGACATAGCCTTGTATTTGGCGTCGGTCACCTCGCTCTCTAACTGGTTGATGGCGATGATGTCTTGCTGACATTGGTACCTGACGGCAACATAGGCCGTGGCAATGATGACGATGAGGACGATGATGCCTATCTGGTTGCGCACGAGCGTGATGAGATGGTCGCCACCTAAGATGTCGCGCAGCCGCAATGCCCCCGAAGGCTTTTCGTCGCCCTCGCTGGCCTCTTGCTTCATGCGCTGGAATACTGAAGACTTTTTCTCCTTCTGCTTCTTGCCCTTAGCTTTCTTGCCTTGTGGCACGTCAGCGTCAGCATGGGCTTCCACGGTCTCGCTGGCTGCCTCCTCGCCGGCCTCTGTGGCCACCTCGAAGTCAACATCCTGCTGGGGCTGTGTGGTGTCTTCAGCTTCCTGTTGCGTCAGTTTCTTTTCATTGTCCTTCGTCATACCTCTCAACTCTCAATTCTCAAACCTTCTCTGCAATTCTCAGTTTCGCACTTCTGCTTCGCGGGTTTCTCTGTAGCTCTTCTTCGGATGGCGTCACTACTTTATTATTAATAAGGTGTAGTGGCGACTGGATGCGTCCGAAGAAGTCTTGCTCCATCTTCCCTTCGGCGTTGCCTGTCTTCATCACGTTCTTGACGATGCGGTCTTCCAGCGAGTGGTAAGTGATGATGCTCAGTCGGCCTCCGGGCTTCAACACCTGGCAGGCTCCAAGTAGCATTTCACGTAGTGCTGCCATTTCGTGGTTCACCTCGATGCGCAGCGCCTGAAACAGCTTGGTCACTTCTTTCTTCTCTCGTTCCCGGGCAAAGAGATGTTCAGTGACTCTCAGCAGCTGACCTGTCGTCTCGATGCGTTCCTGCTGACGGCTTTTCACTAACGTGGCCGCAATCTTTCTGGCGTTCTTCAGTTCTCCGTAGAGGTAGAAGATGTCGGCCAGTTGCTCTTCCGTGTAGTCATTGACGATGTCGGCTGCCGTCATACCAGCCCGCATGTTCATTCTCATGTCGAGCGGCGTGTCAAAACGGAAGGAGAACCCTCTGCTCTCGTCGTCGAAATGGTGGGATGAAACACCCAGGTCAGCCAACAGTCCGTCTACCTGTTCGACCTCATAGAAGCGCATCCACTGCTTCAGGTATCTAAAGTTGCTCCTGACGAATGTAAATCTATCATCATCGACGATATTTTTTTCGGCATCGGCATCTTGGTCGAAGCTGTACAGGTGACCGTTCTTGCCCAGTCGCGACAGTATTTCGCGTGAGTGTCCGCCACCTCCGAAGGTGGTGTCTACGTAAACGCCGTCGGGCTGGATGTCCAGCCCGTCAACGCTCTCCTTCAGTAAGACGGAGACGTGATATGTCTCAGCTGTTTTGATCATGTCGTAGTAGGGCTGGCTGTCATGATGGCTTTCAGTCGGGCGGCGAACTCTTCTTGTGGCATGAAGGGTTGCTCGGCCTTCTCTGCTGCCCATATTTCGATGACGTCGTTCATGCCGATGAACCTGACGGTCTGGTCTATGTCGGCCATTTCCATGTAGCGTTTCGGTATCAGGAAGCGGCCGTTGCCGTCGAGTGTCAGCTCCATGGCTTCCGACACGTATTGGCGGAGCACCTGCTGTCCTACGTCATCCCATTCGTTAACTTTCTCCAGAAGAGCATCCATTCTTTTGTTCCATACGCTTTCGGGATAGAGCACCAGGCAGCGCTGATGCACGTCTTTGCGCATCATCAGGGTCTCCTCGCCTCCTGTCTGCAGCACCTTGCGGAAGGTGGCCGGCAGAAAGACGCGTCCCTTGGCGTCGGTTTTTGCTTCTATGTTACCTAAAAATCGCATGTGTACATTAGTTAATGTTTCTTCGGATGCAAAATTAGTAAAATTCCCCCACAATCCCCCACATTTCTCCACTTTTTTTTCAAAAACCATTATTTTTTTGCTTTTTGACTCCTTTCAGCCTCCCTGTTTTGCTCATTTCGCGCTTTTTGTGCATAGCGTATTATGCGTAAAGCTGTATCCTTTCAATTGCTAAAAAAGCCAAAATTGTTTATACTTAATAGAAAAAAGTCAATAATTTAAAACTTTTTGTGTACTTTTGCACGTTGAAATAAAAGAAAGCAAGCAGAAACGTAATGGATAGCATCACAAAGAAGACTATAGATATAGAGAAAGTCCTCAAGCAGAAGATGGGTAAAAAGGCACGTTGGGTGCCAGGTTTTATGGTCAACTGGCTAAAGCGGATTGCGCACGAAGACCAGTGTAATCAGTTTCTATGGGACTCTCGCGACTTGAAGGGAACCCCATGGCTGGAGGCGTGTCTTCAGTTCCTTGACACCAAGCTGGAGGTCATTGGCATGGAGAATCTTCCCGCCAAGGATGATGGCAAGCTCTATACCTTCGTCAGCAACCATCCCATGGGCGGCATCGACGGGGTGGCCCTCGGCTCTATCATCGGCAAGCAGTACGATGACCGTTTCCGCTATTTGGTAAACGACCTGCTGATGAACCTCCCCGGCTTGGCTCCCCTCTGCATACCCATCAACAAGACGGGCAAGCAGAGCCGTCAGTTCCCAGCTATGGTAGAGTCGGGATTCCAGAGTGACTATCACATGCTGATGTTCCCTGCCGGTCTGTGTTCGCGTCGCCGTCATGGAGAGATCCGCGACCTGCCTTGGAAGAAGACGTTCGTCTCTAAAAGCGTAGAATACCATCGCGATGTGGTGCCCATACATTTCGGTGGCTGCAACAGCAATTTCTTCTACCGTCTCTCCAATATCAGCGACCGCATGGTGAAGAAGGTGAACATCGCCATGCTTTTCCTTGTCGACGAGATGTTTAAGAATACAGGAAACACCTTCACCGTGAAGATAGGCAAGCCTATTCCCTGGCAGACCTTCGATAAGTCGAAGACGCCAGCACAATGGGCCGAATATGTGCAGAACAAAGTCTACGAACTGTAGTTTCCTATATACCCCCCATAAGCCACAACAAAAAACAAAAACTATCAATGGAACAGCCAATTATCCAACCCATTTCCAAAGAGGTCCTCAAGTCAGAACTGACACCAGAGCGCCAGTTGCGTATGACCAATAAGAGCAGCAATGAGATATACGTCATCACAGCTCACGAAGCCCCCCATGTGATGCTCGAGATTGGTCGTCTGCGCGAGATGGCCTTCCGTGAGGCAGGCGGAGGAACGGGTAAGGAGGCCGATATCGATGAGTTCGATACCTGCGAGAACTGCTACAAACAGCTGATTGTCTGGAATCCTGAGGCCGAGGAAATCATAGGTGGCTACCGCTATCTGGAAGGTACGAAATGGGAGATAGACGAGAAGGGACAGCCCAAGTTGGCCACCAGCCACATGTTCCGTTTCTCTGAGGAGTTCATACGTGACTACATGCCCTACACGATAGAGCTGGGACGTTCGTTCGTGTCGTTGCCCTATCAGTCGTCGCGTATGGGAGCCAAGAGCCTGTTTGCACTCGATAACCTGTGGGACGGACTTGGCGCACTGACGGTCATCATGCCCAACGTCAGGTATTTCTTTGGTAAGATGACGATGTACCCCAGTTATATCCGTGAGGGTCGCGACATGATTCTCTATTTCCTGAAGAAATATTTCGATGATAAAGATCACCTCGTAGTACCGATGAAACCACTGATTATTGAGACTTCCGAGGCCGAACTGAACAAGTTGTTCTGTGGTGGCAGCTTCAAGGAAGACTACCGTATACTGAACCACGAGATACGTGCCCTTGGCTACAACATTCCCCCGTTGGTGAATGCCTATATGAGTTTGTCGCCCACCATGCGTCTGTTTGGTACGGCCATCAACTATGGCTTTGGCGATGTCGAGGAGACAGGCATCCTGATTGCCATCGATGAGATCCTGGAGGAGAAGAAGGTGCGCCATATCGATAGCTTCATTGCCGAGCATCCCGAGGCCATGAAGATTACGAGTGGTGCCAATAAGGTCATCTACAAGTACAACTATTGATTTTATTCCCTAACAATAGATGAGCGTCGTGATGCGCTCTTCGCTGAACATTTCGTTGGCCACTTGCTGCAGGTCGGCTGCAGTCAGTCGGTCAATGTGAGTCATGATGTCAGTGAGGTCGCGCTCAGTACCGGAGTGCAGGAAGTTCTTGGCGAAGTCCAGTGCAAACTGTTCGCGGCTGTCGCTGGCAATGGCCAGTTGGCCTTGCAGCTGTCGTTTGGCATTCTGCAGTTGGGCGGGAGATAGCGGATGCTTCATCAGGCGGTTTAGTTCCCGGCGTACCAGTTTCCTGCAGAGCCTGACGTCGTGCTGGTCACATCCGAAATAGACCGACCAGATGCCTGTGTCGCTATAGCATACCATCGTGCTTTCTACGCTGTACACCAGACCGTTGTGCTCGCGCAGCGTCATGTTGAGTCGCGAGTTGAGCCCAGGTCCTCCCAGTATGTTGTTCAGCAGGTAGAG
Source organism: Prevotella sp. (assembly GCA_017467565.1). Lineage (GTDB taxonomy): Bacteria > Bacteroidota > Bacteroidia > Bacteroidales > Bacteroidaceae > Prevotella. The sequence continues at coordinate 5,992 of JAFUSV010000114.1, read as the reverse complement.
AGCCCAGCGCCGTGGGTCTTCAGCCGAGTAGGCCGGCGAGCCTATCATGACGTGAGCCTGATGAGTGTCGCGATGACGGATGATCTCTTGGGGGGAATGGGGCTCATGGGGCTTATGGGGCCCATAGGGCTCATAGGACTCATGGGCCCCATTGGTCTTATAGGACTCGTTTTCACTAAGGCCTTTCTTGGCGAGCGTGGCAGTCAGTAGCTTGAAGTTGATGTCGCCGCTGGCAAAGAAGACGCAGTTGTCGGGACGATAATATCGGCTGGTGAAGCGGCGCACGTCCTCCGCATCATAGCCTCGCACCTGCTCTGCCGACCCTAAGATATTGTGGCCTAAAGGGTGCTCGTCAAACAAAATATTCTCGAATTCATCGTATATCAGCTCTGCCGGTGAGTCCTCGTAGCTCTCTATCTCCTCGCACACCACTTCGCGTTCCTTTTCCAGTTCCTCCTGGGGGTAGATGCTGTTGAAGACGATGTCGCACAGCACGTCGACGGCTTTCTTGAAGTGGTTGCGCTGTATGGCACAGTAGAAGATGGTGTCCTCTTTGTTCGTGAAGGCATTCAGCTCGCCGCCCAGTCCTTCGATGGCATTGATGATCTGTACGGCCGAGCGTCGGGCCGTGCCCTTGAATGACAGGTGTTCGCAGAAGTGAGCCAGTCCCTCTTCGCCTTTCTGCTCATGGCGGGTGCCGGCCTTCACCCCTATGCCGCAGAACACCACCTCCGACTGTGACGGCAGGTGGATGACGCGGAGTCCGTTTTCTAATGTGCAGGTGTTGTAGTTCATAGGGCGCAAAATTACAAAATATTTTTCAATTATCGCTATCACTCCTTTGCTTTTTTCCTAAAAACGACGGTCCGTTCACAATTATTTTTGTATCCTTTTGTATTTCGCTTGTTTTTTCGTATCTTTGCACCCAAATTACAACAACAAACCAAAGATATGCGACGCGTAATAGGAATAGGAGAGACCGTTCTCGACATTATTTTCAAGGACGACCAGCCCATAGGTGCAGTGCCGGGCGGGTCAGTGTTCAACAGCCTGATATCGCTGGGACGTTCTGGCGTGCGTGCAGCGTTTATCAGCGAGACCGGCCACGACCGTGTGGGCCGACGTATCATCTCGTTTCTCGAGAAGAATGGTGTCGATGCTTCCTGTGTCAATGTCTATCCCGACTCTAAGTCGCCTATCTCGCTGGCGTTTCTCAACGAGCACAACGATGCAGAGTATATCTTCTACAAGGATCATCCTAATGACCGTCTGGACTTCAGCTATCCCGAGGTCAACCGCGATGACATCGTGATGTTTGGCTCCTATTATGCCGTCAACCCCGTCATCCGTCCGCAGGTGGTAGGCTTTCTGGAGTATGCGCGCAGCAAGGGCGCCATCCTCTATTATGATGTCAATTTCCGTGCATCCCATAAGAACGAGGTACTCCGCCTGACTGCCAATATCCTGGAGAACCTGGAGTTTGCTGACATCGTGCGTGGTTCGAGCGAAGATTTCGATGTGATGTTCCATAAGACCGACCCCGACGTCATCTATCGTTCGCAGATAGCATTCTATACCCACAATTTCATCTGCACACAGGGTTCACAACCCGTGGAGCTGCGTGCCGAGAATCAGCTGAAGAAGAAGTATCCCATCCTGAAGTCCGACCGTGTGGTGAGCACCATAGGTGCCGGCGACAACTTCAATGCCGGCTTTGTCTACGGACTCATCAAGTATGGCATCACCCGCGATGCCATAGAGCGCGGCCTCACGGAGCAGCAGTGGGACAATGCCATCTCGTGTGCCCTTGATTTCTCGGCCAATGTGTGCCGGAGCATCAACAATTCGGTAGATGAGGCTTTTGGGGCGGAGATGAAGAAGGGACTCATTTATTAATTAAGAGTTAAGAATTAATTATTATAAAATTATAGCTATGAAGAAAATCTCAGAGAGAATCTATTATGTGGGTGTCAACGACCGTAATAAGACCTTGTTCGAGGGACTTTGGCCATTGCCCAATGGTGTCAGCTACAATGCCTATCTCATCGACGATGAGAAGACGTGCCTGATTGATACGGTCGAGGTGGACTTCTTCATGCCCTTCCTCGAGAACTTGCGCGAGGTGCTGGGCGACCGTCCTTTGGATTATGTGGTGGTCAACCACATGGAGCCCGACCATAGCGGATCGCTGGCTCTGATCAGGAAGTATTACCCGCAAGTGCAGGTCATCGGCAACAAGAAGACTTTCGACATGATGAAGGGCTTCTACCAGCTGGAAGACGGGCTTGTTGAGGTGAAAAACGGCGATTCCATCGAGCTTGGAGCACTGACGCTCAACTTCGTGCTGACGCCTATGGTGCACTGGCCCGAGACAATGATGACGCTCTGCGGCACCACGCTCTTCAGTGGCGATGCCTTCGGCTGTTTTGGAGCACTCAACGGTGCTTTTGTCGATGAGCAGATGAATTGCGACACATATTGGCTCGAAATGGTGCGCTACTACTCTAACATTGTCGGTAAGTATGGTACGCCTGTACAGATGGCTCTGAAGAAACTGGCTGGTGTGAAGGTCGACTATATCTGTTCCACCCACGGACCTGTGTGGCACGAGCATGTGGAGCGTGTCATTGCTCTCTACGACCGTCTGTCCAAGTATGAGGCCGAGCCGGGACTTGTCATCTGCTACGGCACGATGTATGGCAACACGGAGCGTGCCGCCGAGGTCATTGCCCGCGCTGCAGCCGAGGCTGGCGTGAAGAACATCGTGATGTACAATGTCTCCAAGACCCATCATTCCTATATCATACGCGACGTGTTCCGCTACAAGGGGCTCATCGTCGGTGCGCCTACCTACAACACAGGTCTCTATCACGAGATGAACGTGCTGCTCGACGAGCTCTCGCAGAAAGACCTGAAGGGTCGCTACCTGGGATGGTTCGGCAGCTATGGCTGGGCATCGAAGGCTGTAGCCGAGATTACCCGATGGAATGAGGAGAAATTAAAGTTTGAGACTGTCGGTCAGCCCGTAGAGATCAAGCAGAGCCTCACTCCCGAGACCTACGCTCAGTGCGAGTCCCTGGGACGTGCGATGGCAGAGAAACTCTTATGAGAATTGATAATTGATAATTACTCGTTACTCATTAAACAATCGATTTCATCGATATTCGCGGCTACTTGGATGATGTTCCTCCAGTGGCCGCGAATCATGTTATTATGCTCCAGCTCGTCGAGCAGTGCAATGAGCGGGTTCCAGAATCCGGCGATGTTGAACAGGATGATGGGCTTGTGGTGGTAGCCAATGGTGGTGCTGGCTGCTACGGTAAAAAGCTCGTCGAGGGTGCCGATGCCGCCGGGCAGTATGACGAAGACATCGCTCATGTCCATCATTATCTGCTTGCGGTCGGTCAGGTCCTCGGTCGGTATGTGGACATCGAGGAAGGGTGTCAGCCGTCCCATCTCCTCCACCTTACGCGGCACTACGCCGATGACCCTGCCGCCAGCCTCCTTACAGGCCCAACTGACGCTGTGCATCAGTCCGGCATCATGTCCGCCAAAGACGATGGAATGGCCTTTTTCTGCACACCAGCGGCCCAGTTCGCGGGCTCCTTCAAAGTATTCGGCTGCTATCTGGTCGTTGGCCGAACAAAACACGCATATTTTACTCATGACTCCATTCTTAATTATCCATTATCAATTATCAATTCTCAATTAAAATTGTCCATTCTCAATTATCAATTATCCATTAATTAAACGATAGGTAATGAGATTCCGCATATCTTCTGGTAGACGTCCAGGGCATAGACATCGGTCATGCCGCTGATGTAGTCGATGACAGCCATCAGGCGTGTCTCCAGGTCGTCGCTGTCTATGTCGTATTGCGACGACACCCGTCCTATCAGCTGCTGCGAGTAGTAACGCTCAGGATGCTCTATGGCTTCGGTCATCAGCTCCATCAGCGTAGCCATGATGTGGTAACCCGACAGTTCCACGTCCAGCACGGGCTTACTCCTGTAGATGCGCGCCTTCGATACCTTCGTGCAGCGGCGGTAGGCCTCGCCCGGCAGCTCGGCTATGTGGTCGATGAGCGATCCGCTGAACGTGCCGCTGAGTATCTCGTCCTCATGCTCCATGAACGTACGCACACATTCATTCTCCAGTTTGCCTATGACGCTGGCCCTCAGGTACTGCACCTGCTCGTTGGGGTCCGTCAGTTGCTCGTCCTCGATGCGCTGCAGGATGTGGTTTTGTGCCGTTTCATCGAAGAAATCCAGCATCAGCTGCATCGTTTCGTCAAAGGAGAGTATCTTCAGCTTGTGTGCATCCTCTAAGTCCATGATTTCGTAGCATATATCGTCGGCTGCCTCTACTAAATATACCAGCGGATGGCGCACGTAGCGCAGGGGCTCGCCAGGAGCCGAAATACGGAAAATTCCCATTTCATCGGCTATACGCTGATAGGTCTCCACCTCGGAGTTGAAGAATCCGAACTTCCCCTTCTTGCCTGCTGCCGACGAAGAGTGCGGGTATTTCACGATGCTGGCCAGCGTGCTGTAGGTCATCACGAAGCCGCCAGGCCTACGACCTTTGAACTGATGAGTCAGCAATCGGAAGGCATTGGCGTTACCCTCGAAGTGCGTAATGTCGTCCCAGAACGGTGCTGACACCCGCTGCCTCAGGTAGTTGCCCTTACCCTCGGTGAAGAAAGTCTGTATAGCCTTCTCGCCGGAGTGCCCGAAGGGCGGGTTGCCCAGGTCGTGAGCCAGGCAGGCCGTGGCCACTATCTGCCCCAGTTCGGTAATCAGACTATCGTTGAAATCGGCATTTTTCTGGCATAGCAGTCGGCTTACGTCATTGCCCAGCGACATGCCGACGCTGGCCACTTCGAGCGAGTGCGTCAGTCGGTTGTGCACGAAGACGCTGCCTGGCAGCGGGAATACCTGCGTCTTGTTCTGCAGCCGTCGAAACGGTGCCGAGAATATCAGTCGGTCGTAGTCGCGTTTGAACTCCGTCCGGTCGTCATGCCGTTCAGGGTGCCGGTGCTCCTGTCCCAGTCGGCAGTTAGAAATCAGTTGTTTCCAGTTCATTCTGTTCATGGTTGCAAAAGTACTAAAAGTTTCGGAATAACGAGTCACTTCCTTCCATTTTTTTCCATTTTTCTGCCACTTCCTATTGGCGGCATGCGGCAAGAGCGGAGATTTGGAGCGCGTGCTCACCAAAGAACTTCCTTACATTAGGGAGTATATATGGAAAAATAAAATTAAATCAAAAAACCAAGTGTGCAAAGATAAGAAATAAAATTGTTACTAACCTCTTTCAGGACAGGTTCAGAAGTGAGCCTGTGAATGACCTATCTTATTTCGTGGTGCTCCTTCGCTATATCCATCAGAACCCGGTGAAGGCAGGTTTGGTGTCGTCGCCCGTGGATTATCCATGGAGCAGCTGGCGTGAGTACGAATGTCCATCGCCGCATATCGTTCATGTATGTAACACTGATACGGTGTTGAAGCGGATACCATATCAAAGGCTGACGGAGTATGTGGATATTCCTGTGGAAGAAGGCTATCAGATTATCGATGTTGACAATGACATGCGATTGAAGTTGAGCGACAGTACTCTCTGTCATATTCTTAGGGACAACCTGTGGATTGCCAGCCCGACAGAGGTTCAGGCGTTAGACAAGAATCAGCGTGACGTGGTACTGGAGAAATTCCTCACGTGCGGAGGAGGTATTCGACAAATCTCTCGGATGACTGGTGTTAGTTTCGGAATCGTTCAGAAAATTAGCAAGAGGGTATGATCACTAAAACCGTCCCCGCTGATCTGCATCGAGTCCTGCAAGAAGTGCTTTTCCACCCATTCCTGCATCGACTTGCGGTTGAGCACGTCGCGACAGCGGTTACGCACGGCAGTCATCAGGTAGCCTTCCATCCTGTCCTTCTGTGGTCTGTCACCATCTCGTAACAGTCGGGCGAAAATGTCGCTCACCACGTCC
>JAFUSV010000014.1 GCA_017467565.1 Prevotella sp. | reverse complement strand
ACCCCTCCCCTACATGGGAGGGGAGCTGCTGCCGCCTCCCATTCTATACAAGGATGTCCGCAGGCACTCCCCTCCCATGTAGGGGAGCTGCTGTCGCCTCCCATTCTATGCAGGGATGTCCGAAGGAGCTCCCCTCACCTACATGGGAGGGGAGCTGCTGTCGCCTCCCATTCTATACAAGGATGTCCGAAGGAACTCACCTCCCATGGGAGGGGAGCTGCTGCCGCCTCCCATTCTATACAAGGATGTCCGGAGGAACTCCCCTCCCATGTAGGGGAGGGGCAGGGGTGGGGTCACTAACTTAGTATTGAAACCTGAATGATCCTCAATACCAAGGAAGGCTGTTTCAGAACCTCAAACAGGCTGAATTGCGACTCAGCAATCTACGTCGTGGGCCTCTTTGGGGAAGGCAGAGATACGCAGTCGCGCAGCACCCATAGGCACCAACTCGATGACCTCCTCCACCGCCTCGCGAGGAGCAAAGACAGTGGGCAGCAGACCCGTCATGCCCGTGGCATCCATGGTCCACGAGGGAACCTTGCGACCGACAGCCTTGAACTGCAGCGGCACACTCTCCAGCGTGAACGGGAAATTGTCGGCTGGCCACGCCCTACGGCTGACGCTGAGCTGCTTGGGCCAGTCCTGGTCGTCGACCACCAGCGAGTAGTTCCAGTCGCTGCTGGCAAAAATCTCGTAGGCAGGCCACAGCGAGGCGTCGACACCTGCCTGCCAGTGGCTGTCGTCCTGCACTATCTCATGGTCGCGGCTGTCGCGCTGCTGATAGCGTTCGCCTATCTTCAGCGACAGCGTCAGCGGACCGTAGTTCACGCTGATGCTCGACTTGTTCTTCTGCCAGATGCGGGTGCTGAAGCTCATCGGCATGCGCAGCACCACCTGGTCGCCATCCTGCCAACGGCGCTCCAAGCGCACATACTTGCCAGCCTGAGCCACTACGTTCAGTGCCTCGCCGTTGACGTGGACCGTGGCCTGGTCGGCCCAGGCGGGAATGCGCAGATAGAGCGGGAAGGTGACGGCCTGCGCGGTGCTGAGCGTGAAGCGCACCTCCTCCTCAAACGGATAGTTGGTATCCTCCGTCAAGGTCACCTCCTGCCTGTCGGCCACCATCGCCGTCGTCTCATTGGCAGCATAGAGCATCGTGGCCAGCCCGTTGTCGGTGGTAGCCATGACGAGATGCTCGGCAAAGTAAGGCCAGCCCATGCCGTGGTTGTGCTGACAGCAACGGCTGCTGAAGGGACTCATGGAGAGCATGCCGCGCAGACTGTTGTCGATGCTGGGCGCATGGTTCTTGCCGTCGCTGATGGCCATGTTGGGCGAGGTGATATAGCGCAGGGCCCGCATGTCGGAGGTCAGGGCGGCAGGCAGGGTGTTGAAAGCCACATCCTCGCAGTGGTCGGCCCACGAGGGGTCGCCCGTGATGCCCATCATCATCTCGTCGCTGGCCATCTGTTCCACCACGGCACAGGTCTCGGCACCCTGCCGCGGGTCGCCATAGCCGGCGCGGGCATTCTCGTCGGCACCATACATGCCGCCGGGCACCTGTCCGTACTTCTCGCGCATGCACCGCTGGTTGTCGTATGCACACTGCAGGGTCTGCTCGTCGCCCGTCAGCACGTAGTAGGTGGCAGGCTCGCGGAAGCCCTGTGCCACGTTCACGCCGTGCCAGTTGGGCAGGTCGTCCTTCATCATCCAGTTGCAGGTGTTGCGGTGCAGCTTCTCTATCAGCGGCAGCAGCGACTCGTCGCCCGTGCGGTTGTAGAGCCAGATGACGCTCCACTCGTTGTCGCCGCCGCGCTTGTTTTCCCAATAGTCCTCCAGGAACAGGTTGTCGTCCACCGACAGCTCCCACTTGAAGTAGTTGGTCATGGCAGTGAGCACGCGCTCGTCGCCACTATGCTCGTAGTAGGTCTGCAGGGCCCAGAGCATGATCATCTGTGCCCACACCTCGGGCCGTCCGCCCGACGTGTTGCGTGGCCCCAGGAATCCGTCGGGCTTCAGGTTCTTCAGCACGGCTTCAAACCACACCTGCGACTCCTGCTTCATGGCCTCGTCGTTCAGTATATACGACAGGCTGCTGTAGCCGCGCAGCCAGTAGGGCACCTCCTCCCATCCGTGGTCGCCCGTGTCGCTGAGCCACTGGTTGCCGCTCTTGTCAAGCCAGGCGCTGACGGTGCCCAGCTGTCCGTTGAGTCCTGTGCGCTGTCGCTTCAGGTATTCCAGCAGCCACCCCTTGGGTTGCACCTTTCCCACGGGCAGCTTCAGCAGATAGCCGCCATGCAGCGGTGCCCTGTAGCCCGGGTAGTTGACACTGGCAGCGAGGGCGGGCCTGTCGACGACCGTCGCCTCAGTCTGGGCCTGCCCCGCCATGGTGGTCATGGTGCAGGCTATTGCTATGCAGAATGTCTTGAGACTGTTCATACAGAATAAATTATGTTTAGGGGTTGACAATTATTTTCTTTCCTTTTTGTATAAAAACAGTCAAATATCAAAAAATCACTTCACCACACGCTTTTTACCATCCACAACATAGATGCCCTTCACCATAGGCCCTGCTACGTGCTGGCCGTTGAGATTGTACACGGCGGCGGCCTGTCGCCCTGCGGCGTCCGTCAGCCGGATGGCTGTCGAGACGTTTTCACCGTCGAGTTCGAAGCCCGTGATGCGGGCACCGGCCAACCCCGCATGGGGGGCTATGTAGGCACGCGTTCCCTTCAGTCGCGTCTGCCCTGCCGACTTATAGAGCGAATTGCCGTTGACGAAGTAGCAGTCGGCAGGCAGGGGGTTGATGGTGGCGTAGCTGCCCGTGAAGTCGAAGTTGCGACCCGTCTTCTTTGGTGCAGCAGTGGTCTCCATGTTCACCCCACTGAAGAAATACGACGTGCCGGCCGTGCTGGTCTTGATGAGCACGGGCACGTTAGCCTCGATGGTGGGCGAAGCCTTCGTGTCGAAACAGACCGTGGCATCGCTCGCACTGGCACTGTTCTCCGAGTACTCGGCCACCTCGACATCGCTGCCAAAGGCCGCCTTGGTCTGCTCGGCCGTCAGGGCGAAGGGCAGCACGAGGCTGTTCCACACAGGCTTGGCCGATGTGCTGGCCGTGATGGTGCGCTTCACGTTGACGAAAGCATTGCTCTTAGCCGTTGGCGTATAGACCACGTCCTCGTCGATGGTAGTATATCCGCCGAGATATTTCAGCGAGAAGCTGCCGATGACCACCCAGTTGCCGGAGGGGTTGCCACTGAGGCTCTTGATGCCGATGCGCAACTGGCCGTCGGTCACAAACACACGGAGCGGCTGAGTCATGAACCGGTCGTCCTCGCCCATGGCGCGGGCTATCTGCCACCAGCCGTCGACGATGTTCACCCCCGTGCCGAGGTTGCGATTGGTGTAGTCGGCCACCTGCGTCGCATTGCTGAAGGAGTAGATAGAAGGCAGCTTCACCTGCTCGTTGTTGGCATATAGCGCAGCGAAGACCGTAGCGTCGCCACGCGATGCATAGCTGTTATAGTCGTTCAGATTGGTGCTGTTGATACCCGTAGGGCTGTACATGGCATGTGCCTGCACTTCGTACACACCGTTGGGCAGGTTGCTAAGCGTCTGGCTGAAGTCCAGGCTGCTGAAGCTCCAGGTCTCAAAGATGCGGTTGGGACGGAAGCCGTCCTGCCAACCTTGGTTGCCGCCAGAGCGAGTGATGCTCCACTGAGGTGTCATCTTGTCGTTGTTCATCAGTTCCGGGTTCACCATCAGCCACGTGACGTCCTGCGGGTTGTCAGCGGTGGCATTAGCCATCTCTGCTATGCGCTCAGCGCGTGTCCATATCTTCCAGGTAGAGGCAGGGTTGCTGTTCACGAGGCGGTTGTTAGCATCCACGCTGAGCCAGCGGTCCCAGTTGATGGTGATATGCGCAGCATCGCGGGTACCGGTGAACTTCCATTTCGAGGGACCGATGGTGCCATCGAGGTACATAAGGTTGGCATCGCCGTAGTTACAGCCAAGGGCACTAGGTCCCGACTGGGTGTTGAGCGTGTAGCCATCGGCAGCATAACTCTGAATGCGGAAGGGACGTCCGTAAGTGCCCATGTTGGCTGCCGTGTTCCATCCGTCGCGACTGGTCGTCGTCTTGGCCGTGTTGCCTTGCAGCCACAGTCCCGTCTCCACGTTCTGCAGGAAGTAGTCCGTATTGTCCGGCAGCGTAGCGAGGTTCAGCCCGGCAAGACTGTTGTTCTGTGCTATGATAGCGTTGCAGAGGTCGGCGCCATAGTTACTGCTGGAACCAGCATGATCCATCATGATAAAGCCCGTACGTCCAGGGTTGGCATTGATATAGTCGAGGGCACACTTGTTCATCGTCTTGGCATTGGAGCTGATATTGGAGTTGGTGCTTATCAGTCCCGAGTAGCCCGAGGTGTGATTGATGAACATAAAGTTGGGGCTGGTCTGGGTGCGGGCCTCATCAAGCAGAGCCTTGATAACATTCTGCTTGGAAGTCGAGTTCCCAACCTTATAATAGTCTTGTACGCGGAAACGGAAAGCACCGTCACCATTAGGCCACACTTCGTAGATTTCTGCAGCGTCGCCCCATCCACCGATGTTATATCCGTCGGCAAAATAGTCACGGCTGAGTACAACCACCTTACCGCGGACATCCTGATAGCGGAGGTTATTGTTGAAAGGTATGACGTAGGACGAGAAATTATTCATGATGGCCGTGACGCGGCTCTTCCAGTTGTCTGTGCTGCCATTGTCGTTCTCATTACGCATGAGGACGATGGCAAATTCATTAGGATAGGTGGCAATCCGTCCCGTGATAGTTGTGAGAGCCTGTGTCAGGTTGATGCCAGTAGATAGCGACCCGTGATAGATAGGACAGTTGTTGGCATCCGTTGGTCGGAGGTCAAAGACACGGACGCCGGCATCCCACAAACCTTCTAGATTCAATGTCTGACATTCACCAATAGAAACACCCTTCGTTGCAGCGTCATGCGCTCCTGGCAGCGACATCTGCGAGATATAGATATTGTCGTTGAGGTTCAGAGTGGTGATCCAGTTCTTACCGTCAGCCCAGGCCGTCAGTGTCGCTGTCAGCATGAGCAGCGACAGCGTTATTTTTCTACTTATCTTCATATAAACCATTATTTTCCATTCCGTATTTGTACTCTTCTTCCTCCTCCCATACCGAGCTGTTGCGAGAGCCTGCCTCAGTAGGCACGTTGTTGTCATCGCCGAGATCGAGTCCGGCAGTACCACCGACACTGGTTATAGAACCCGAATCCATGATGGAAAGGGTGTCAATATCTATCGTTTCTATGTTGGGTGTGCAATACTTCTTGTTCATAAGTATTTTGATTTCTCGAGAGAGATGAAATCGTTGGGATAAAAAGGAGGGCAGAAACAACGGTTTAGAGTCGTTTCCGTCCTCCCTTGCAAAAAGTTTATTAATTACTTAAATATTCTCTTCTTCTTCCTCCTCGGGGTCGGTCCAGATGTCCTTGCGACGGCTGTCGGCAGTGGTCGTTTCACCATTAACTTCCAGGTCTGGGAAACCAGTAGGAGTTTGAGTGCTCTTAATAGAGCCTGTCATCACACCTGATTCCAAGTGTATATCAACGACGTTGGCTGATGGAGCTATATAAGCTATCTTATTCATAGTTCTATCGTTTTTGAGGGTTATTACTGTTAGCCACTTACTTAATCACTACCTTCTTTCCGTTCGAGATGTACAGACCCTTGCCAGTCTTCTCGACACGCTGACCGTTGAGGTTGTAGACATTGTTGCCAATCATCAATTGTCCATTGTCCATAACCTGAATGCCAGTCGTCGTACCGTCGTCGAACGACAGCGTCAGACTACGAACAGGAGTAGCGGTCTTAGCCTGGAAGAAGCTGCGTGTACCCTTCAGGTTGATGTCGGCAGAGGCCTTCTTCAGCTGTCCGCCAGAGATGACATAGTCACCGGCCTTCACTACTTCACCTGCAGTGTAAGTACCTACGAAGTCGAAGTAAGTACCAGAAACCTTCACCTCAGCAGGAGCGAAGTTGACACCCTCGAACACCTTGCCGGCAGCCACGGCTGCGGGGAAGTTCACCAGATAAGGCACGTTAGCCTTGAACGAGGCAGCCTCCTTGAGATTCACGGTGACGTTGCCGTTGGCATCGGTCGTCTCACTATCGAACTCAGCAATCTTGGCACCATCGAATGCCTCAGCATCGAACGGCAGCACGACAGCATTCCAGCCCTGATTGAAGGCACGGTTGACAGTCACTGTGGCAAAATCATTACTTGCTGGAGTGCTCGTGGCATTTTCGTCAAGTGTGATTTTGTCTATACCCAGATACTCCAGACGGAAGTTATCGAAGATGACTACATGTCCGCCAGTAATATTTGGAGATTCCACGCCAAGTGTCAGTTCACCGTTGCTACCTACTTTGCATTCTATTTCGTTCCAATAGAGGCCGACCTGGAAGTACTCTGGGTTGTCAAATGTGTTCTCGGGAAGACCGCTAGTCCAAGGAAGAGCATCTTCTGACGAACGCTCCACGAGAGCAACCTTCTCTCCGTTAGCCACGAGGCAGGCCTTGTTGGCATCATCACCACCATTGTTATATCCCTGCACTTTCACGCGGTAATTACCGGCTTTCAGTCCTGTCACGGTCTGTGTCCAGGAGAACTCATCGTTCCATTGGCCGCCATAAATATCGCATACAAAGTCGGCATGGTTGCCGCCACGGTCATTGATGACTTGACGGCTACCGTTGTCAGAGGCATTGTAACGATAGTTGGCATGGTTACACGTCCAGTCAAGTTGCTCACTACCCTGGTTTGTTTCTTCCTTACGCTCACGCTGGTTGAAGCCTGGCATCTTGATCTTATAGGTCAAATCCACAGGGTTTGCTGCTGATGGGTTAGCATTTGCTGCCATCTCATCACGCTGTGCCTCAGTCACGAAGATCCACTGGTTATAGGGATCGTCATCGCCTGTCTGGTGGACATCTACTCGCATATAGGTTGAGGGCGAGAAGCCTACCAGGTCTTTCGTTCCGAAGCCGTTGCTCTCGTTGACACCCTGATCATTGCCGTTGTTCGACCATGTATAGATACCCTTTGAGGCATCCTTCTGCCAGAATTTCCAGGCGTTACCACCCGTGTCGCAGTAGCCGTTGTTGCCCAGTTTGCCGCTGTTGCCCCAGTCGCCGTTGAACAGCCAGGTGACAACACCGTTGTAGTGTCCATTGTTAAAGTTGTCCTCCGGCGTGGTAATCTTGATGCCGGGGAAGCCTACGGCAGCGTGTGCACCCCAGTCGTCACCACCGCAGAACCAGCGGCCTGTACCAACGTTGTATGCATAGAAGCCGTCGGCATGATCGGTGACAACCATGCCGCGATTGTTATCGTCCGTTCCAACCACCGACTCACTGATCATAGTGTAAATAGTGGGCAGAGGACTCTTGTCGGCCATCTGTTGCTTCAAGGCAAGGATAGCAGCACTTAATTGGTTATTAACTTCATTCGTCGTGCCATTTGCAAGGAAATCCTCCTGTGCACTTACATCAACTCCTTTTGCCTTTATATAAGCAACAGAAGGACGAAGAATACTCACATCAACAGCCTGAGCTGCAGAAAGTGCTTTGGTCAAGGCGGTTGAAGCGGCAGAAATCTCATCTATGTCCGTAGAAGTTCTCTTACTAATAGCTGTATTGTAAGCATTGGTAAGAGCATTGGCAAGGGCATCAGTAGTTTGTCCATTATAAGCCTCTGCTGCACTTATGGCATTTTCAAGACCAGCGAGATAAGGACCAAGGTCAACCACTGGGCCAAGATATGTTAACTTAAAGTTATCAATGATTACCCAATCATAAGCCGAAGAACCTGTTTTCTTTACACCAATCTTAAGGCTGCCATCTGTCACCGATACCTCAATAACGTCATTAACATAAGCTTTCTCAAGATTCATTGCACGCTGAGCTGTCTGCATATCATTGGGGAAATAATACTGATTGAGACGAGTGAAATTCCAGCAGTCTGGACTAGTTTTTGCAGACGTATGTGATTCGTCAACAATGGAACGCAGGTCTGCTTCCGATGAGTTGGCATAGAATTTTGCTCTAATCACCTCTGTTCCGGCATCATGACGATATTCAATGGTCTGCTCATCCGTACAACCACGATCGTTGTAGTCTGTATTGTCACCAGCCATTCCATCACGGTAGTAACCTTGGAGCTGAAGAGCATATTTTCCATTGGCTACTGACAAAGTCTGACTGATTTCAACATCGTTACCAGAATTCCAGCTTTCCATAATCATACTGCCACGACCCCAGTCGCCATCAGCATCACCACCACGAGCCCAGCTGCCTTTACGAGTCCAGTTATCATAGCGCTTGTCGTTATTTGCAAAGTCAGGGCCTTGAATAAGCCATGTGGCATCCACAGGCTGAGTAGCACCTACTTCGACCATCTTTGCAAGACGCTCTTCTCTGGTTACAATCTGCCAAGTACCATTTGTACTATTCTCTGGATTATTAAGATACCACTGAGCTGTGTTTGGTTCGCCAACATTATAGAGATTGTTTGATGGTTTTCCAGCCGTATAACTATCTGCTGTCAAATACTTTGAGTCACTCTTAATGGTAACGGCATTTGATACAGAACCACTCTTAGCCTCTATCACCCAGACATGGTCGTCATTGTTATCAAGATAATAGTTGTCACGATTAATTGATCCACGACCGAACTTTGCATTGAGCTTGTAACCTTCTCCACTTGCATTTAACTGAATGTCAATACCACGGGTGCCAAGCTGACCACGAGTATGCCAGTCATTTGCTTTACGGTCGTTGTTCTGGAGCCAAAGTCCAGACTCAACATTGTACAAATAGTAACTGTTGCCTGACACAATATCACCTACTGCAACACCTGTGTAGGGTGATGTGGTGTTTTGGGCGAACAGGTTAGTCACCATTGAGGAAAGCAAGAGTGCGAACCCCAATAATCTTAATGTTCTTTTCATACGCAAAAGTTTTTTAGTTATTAATTAGTAAGATAGGAAATCCTTTATTATTATGAATAAGGTGTTACTTCACGACGAGGCGGCCGTTCTGGATGTAAACACCCTTCTGAGCCTTGTTCACCTTCTGGCCTTTCAGGTTATAGACATCATTATGCATTATGCATTCAGAATTATGCATTGAAGAGATTCCTGTGGAAGTGGGAGTTCCCAGATACTCCAGACGGAAGTTATCGAAGATGACGACGTGACCGCCAGAAATGTTCGGAGACTCTACGCCAAGCGTCAGCTCACCGCTGTCGTCTACGGTGCATTGCACCTGGTTCCAATAGAGGCCTACCTGGAAATACTCGGGATTGTCAAATGTGTTCTGGGGAAGACCGTCCATCCATGGCAGGGCCGACTCTGAAGTATGTTCCACAAGAGCTGCCTTCACGCCGTTGGCTACAAGACAAGCCTTGTCGGCATCGTCACCACCATTATTATATCCCTGCACCTTCACGCGGTAGTTACCAGGCTTCAGTCCCGTCACCGTCTGTGTCCATGAGAAGGCATCGTTCCACTGCTCTCCATAAATGTCGCAGACGAAATCTGCATGGTTGCCGCCACGGTCGTTGATGACCTGTCGGCTACCGTTGTCAGAGGCATTGTAACGATAGTTGGCATGGTTGCAGGTCCAGTCGAGTTCTTCCGAACCCTGGTTAGTACCTTCCTTACGCTCGCGCTGGTTGAAGCCCGGCATCTTGATCTTGTAGGTCAGGTCCACGGGATTGCTCTCCGAAGCGTCAGCTTTTTCAGCCATTTCGTCGCGCTGGGCCTCAGTGACGAAAATCCACTGGTTGTTGGGGTCGTCGTCACCTTCTTGGTGGACATCTACGCGCATGTAGGTTGAGGGCGAGAAGCCTACCAGGTCTTTCGTTCCGAAGCCGTTGCTCTCGTTGACACCCTGGTCACTACCGTTGTTGGACCATGTATAGATACCCTGTGAGGCATCCTTCTGCCAGAATTTCCAGGCGTTGCCGCCCGTATCGCAGTAACCGTTGTTGCCCAATTTGCCGCCGTTGCCCCAGTCGCCGTTGAACAGCCAGGTGACTACACCGTTGTAGTGTCCGTTATTAAAGTTGTCCATGGGTGTGGTAATCTTGATGCCGGGGAATCCTACGGCTGCATGAGCACCCCAGTCGTCGCCACCGCAGAACCAGCGGCCCGTACCTACATTATATACATAGTAGCCGTCGGCATGGTTGTCAACGTATGTTGCGGGATTGTTGTCATCCGTGCCTACTACTGATTCGCTGGGCATAGAAAAGACGGTGGGCTGGGCACTCCGCTCGGCCACATGCTGCTTCAAGGCGATGACAGCGGCATTGACCTGGTTGTTGACATCATTCGTAGTACCGTTGACAAGGTAGTTCTCCTGTGCACTTGCATCGACACCTCTTGCCTTCACATAGGCGATGGTAGCCTTCAGCTTTGTCACGTCGACAGCCTTAGCCTTGTTCAGTGCGGCCTCCAGGGCGTTGGTGGCACTGGTCATGGCGTCGGCATCCGTACGGCTGACGCTCTTGGCAGCGGCAATGGCTGCTGCCAGCTCGGCTGCTATGGCGTCTGTGGTCTCGCCGCTGAAGTTTTCAGCATTGGCAATAGCCTGATCGAGCGCCTCGATATAAGGCGTCAGGTCGGCAACGACAACCTCGCCGGCATAGGTCAGCGTGAAGTTGTCTATCAGCATCCATCCCGTGCCGTTGGCACCTTCTACCTTGGCACCCACACGCAGCTTGCCGTTGATGACCTCAACTTCCACCTCGTCCGTCCAGCCCTTGCCTTCGAAGATGTTGGTAGAGTATTCGTTGGTGCCGTTGTAAGCCCACACGCCCGATGTTATCTCCTTCGTGTTGCGGTCGTTAACCCGCTCGGTTGTCACGAGCGAGTAGACATTGATCATAGGAGTAGCCTTCTCGTTGGCATAGACGACACCCTTGGTATTGCCCTCGGGGTCGGCCAGATACTCGTTATAGCGGTCTACGTTCATGCCGTCATTACCAGTAGACACATAGATGGCCTGAGCCTTGAACTTATACTTGCCGTTGGGGACAGTGATGTCCTGGTAGATGTTGCGGCTGTCAATACCCCAGAGCTCCCATACGCGGTTGCAGTGGTAGAAACCGTCGCCACCACAGGCATTGCTGCCGTAGTCGCCTTGCCATGTCCTGTAGTCAGCCTCTTCTCTGTGACTGTCGGCCACAGGGAATGTGCCGCCCAGCACCAGCCATGAGCAGTCATCGCCTTCCTTCATGGCAGCCAGACGCTGTTCGCGGCTGACCAGCTGCCAGATGTTGCCGTTCTCTGCTATTTCACCAGGCTCGCTCGTTGCCCAGCCGTCAGCTTTTGCACCCAAAGCCCTACCACCAGGAGTGGTCAGGCTGTAGCAGTTGGTCACGCCTTCCACGTCGACAGGAGTGAATATCCAGTTGGTCACACCGTCGTTGGTATCCATGTAGAGGTTGCTACCATTGATAGAGTGATTATGACCAAGCTTAGGATTCAGGATGAAGCGGCCGTTATCATTGCCAGCCTTCAGCTCGATGTCACGGCCACGGGAACCTAGCTCGCCATGAGAGGTCCAACTGCCGTCTTTGTTGACGTGGTTATCGCCCAGCCACTTGCCGGTCTTCACGTTGTAGAGATAATACTCCGTACCAACGGCAGGAGCTACACCCTCGTAGGGAGAGGTAAGACCTGTGACACCAGGATCGGGCGTCGGGATGGCCTCTTCGGTCACCGTCCAGGCCGAACGGGGATTGGCATCGGTCACAGAGGCGAAGCTCTGCACGGTGTTGTTGTTCTTCCAGTTCAGGCCGAGGGTACCGGCACTGAAATCATAAGGACTGTTGGCCGTACACGACATACGGAACTTGCCAGCCAGACTGCCGTCGGCATCGGCCTTCACATAGTATTCCACGCCAGCATCGCCGGTGGCCACTTCCTGCTCACTGGCATCATAGCCCTGCATGTACTTGCCCGTCGTGGCATTCTGAATGTAATAGCAGTCGGCATTCGCCGTAGAGACGAACTTCCAGTACGAGTTGCCGTTCTTTGAACCTACGGCAACCTTGCCCGTGCCATTGTCCTGCATGAACATGTTTGCATCGTTGTTGTTGCTGATGACATACGTCTTGTCTGCACTCAGTGTCTGTGCGAAGCCGTTTGTAACCAAGGAAGCGAGCATTAGCAAGCATCCCAGAAGAGTAAACTTTCTTTTCATACGAATCCGGTTGTTAGTAATTGTTTAGTTATTAATATTTGCCGACAAAGGTACGGTCTTTCGCGCGTACATATGGATAATAATTGTTCAAAAAACAAAAAAAACAGGTCAAAATGACATGACCTGCTAAATATCAACGAGATGTCTAGGGATTATAGGATTTTACGATAAAGATGATAAGTTTATTTTTGTCTAAGGAATCTAGGATTTTCCAAAATACATTATTAGTCATTATGATTAAATTACGATTATTACGGGGATTCGTTTCCAAGAAAAAGAAAGTGAGCCACTCTCTCGGAGAAAGTGGGCCACTCTCTCGGAGAGAGTGAGGCATTTGCTCGGAGCAACAATTCCTGTCTTTTTTTGTTGACCGTCTTGTGGCACTAATGTGACACAAAAAAACACCTCAACACCTCACCAAATCGCCTGAAATGCCGATGTAAAAAGGGTTCTGCATGGTGAGGTATTGCTCAAACACCTCACCAAACACCTCACCAAACACCTCACCATTAAAAAATGTTAACCACATCCAATTGTTAATTTAACAAATATTTGCACGCTAGACGACAATAAATTCGTAGAGCGCAAAAAATTTTTTGTACCTTTGCAAACGGATACGTGAAATACACACATCCAACACATTATTAACCCTAACTAAACAACTAAGTCATTATGGAGTCTGTTACCAATTCCAAGGCACCATGTGCCAACACAATGGGAACGCTCTGCGTAGAGTCGTTCCTCAACGAGAACTATCGTTTCCGCCGCAATGAGCTCAGCGGCAAGGTTGAGCTCGCCGAAATTAGCAAAGAGCCTAACGCCAACAGCCAAGAGCTAAACGCCAACAGCAAGGAGCCGTGCAACGAGGACTTCCGTCCCCTCAGCCAGGAGGCCCTCAACAGTATTATTCTTCGCGCCATGCGCGAGGAAGTGGTAGAGAAAGGCTCGCCCAAGAGTGCCATCGAGCTGTATGTCCACTCTGAGGAGGTGACACTGTTCAACCCCGTCACGCTGTTCCTCAATCAGCTGCCCCAGTGGGACGGCCAGAACCATGTGGCCCGCCTCTTTTCGCGCTTGCCGGGCCTCAGCAGTGAGCAGCACGCCTTCCTCGCCGTCTGGCTGCGCAGTACCGTGGCCCACTGGCTGCAGATGGACACCCTCCACGGCAATGAGTGCGTACCAGTATTGATCGGAGCTCAGGGCTGTGGCAAGACCACCTTCCTGCGCCGGCTTCTGCCACAGGAGTTGCGCCAGTACTACCTCGACCACCTGAACCTCTCGAACAAGTTCGACAAGGAGATGGCGCTGACCAACAACTTGTTGGTGAACCTCGACGAGCTGGAGGCCATCCGTCCCTCGCAGCATGCTTCGCTGAAGCAGGCGCTCTCAAAGAATAAGGTGAACGGGCGTCCCATCTTCGGACGGGCGCAGGAAGACCGCAAGCGCTTCGCCTCGTTCGTGGCCACCACGAACAATCCCCATCCGCTGACCGATGCCACCGGCTCGCGCCGTTATATCTGTCTGACCATCCCCAAGGGGCAGCTCATCGACAACACGGGCGACATCGACTACGGACAGCTCTATGCCCAGGTGCTCCACGAGCTGCGCGAGATGAAAGCGCCCTACTGGTTCAACAACGACGAGGTGGCCCGCATTCAGCAGCTGAACCAGGAATACATGGAGAAGAAGGACCTGGTGCAGATGGTGGAGTGCTGTTTTCGAAAGCCAGAGGAAGGAGAAAAAGCCATCTCACTGAATCCCAGCCAGCTGCTGAAGATCATTTGTAAGGAGTACCCCAGTGTCAGTATAAACCACAGCACCCGCATCCAGCTGGGGCTGGCAATGAACGAACTGGGGTTTGAGAGTTACAACCACGCCCATGTGTCCTACTACAAGGCCATCCCTCTGAAAGTGGCCTGATCTCAGGGCGACATCATGAACGATGGTGAGGTGTATGGTGAGGTATATGGTGAGGTGTTTGAACAACACCTCACCATCATTTTTGCCCTGTACATCGGTGTTTCCAGCGATTTGGTGAGGTGTTGAGGTGTTTATTAACGACAACAGTATTTCTTTATTGACGACAATGCGGTAAAAAAGGAGGCACAGATGAAAAGATTGTCGTATCTTTGCCATGCAATTGATACTGTCAGAAATTTGAATCGATTCAAATTTTGAACACCTATATTTAAAAGTTTAGAGTTAAGAATGAGGAGAAGTTAAATTCCCCTTAGGGGGAACAAACGCCGACCAGACGTTTTGTCGTGTCAGGTCTTGTCTGGTTCCTGTCATGTGTATAAGAACCGAACCTTCAGCAAGTATTGTGTCAAGAGCAGCAATGTCCTTGGTAATCATAGCTTGGTACATTTGCTTGTATAAATTCTCTATCTGCTTCTTATCATCCATGTCATTAGGTTTTGTTTGACCACATGCCATTGCAGGGAACAGCATTAAGGCCAATATTATCAAGTTTCTCATTTGAAGTTCCAGAATCCAGTACCCGTTTCAGGGTCAAACTTCCTACCGATAGCCCCGCCAATCGTAGGACGTAGCTCTATCTCGGCTGTATAGAGAACCGTTGTAGCTTTCAGATGTCCTCCTGCCATTCCATGCTGACCATCCTCCTTGAATGAAAACAGAGCATGAGTATGGTGGAATAGTTTGCCGTTTTCGTCTCTTACCACATTCCCATTGAGTGATACAAGCTCAAGCATACCTTCTAGCCATTCTGTCTCAAAGCTGCCAGTCTCAGGGATAAAAACTTGAAGTTCCGCACTCTCACAGCCACCAATACCAGAGTAAACCGCAGATGGTATGGATTCCTTTTCGCAGATGACGAGAAGGGTACTGATTATTTCATCCCCTCGATCCATACGGACATAGTATGTTTCACCAATCTTTCTATATTCCATAATCACCATAGGTTTCAGTCCTATTTCCAGCATATCACTCAATGACTGTCATTCTCATTTCAATGTCATCTACTGGCCTGTCAGCGCGTCCAGTTGCAGTACCTTGTATCATTTCAACTACATCAAGACCTTCCTCGACCTCACCGAACACAGTATATTGGCCGTCAAGATGGGGAGTTCCACCAACTGTTGAGTATATCTTCAACTGGTCATCGGTTAATCCTGATTTCCCCACCTTGCTCTCAGCTTCCGCAGCCAGTTTGTCTTGAAGTTCCTGTAGCCCGGCACGATTCCTTTCACGGCGCATCTGCATAATTTCCGCACGGTGTTCTGCTGCAAGTTCATTGAAAGCAGCCTGAACCTTCTGCATCCTCAACTGTTTGGAGAACTGGCGAAGCTGTCCCTCATTATACACCTGTCCCCAGACGATATAGAACTGAGAACCACTACTGCGACGCTCTGGATTAACCTCGTCGCCTTGTCTTGCAGCAGCCAAAGCTCCACGTTTATGGAAAAGACCGTCCTTAATCTCAGCTTCAAGGGTATAACCAGGATCTCCCACGCCAAGCATCTTTCCAGCGGGTGCGCCCTTTGAATCTGGATCTCCACCCTGAATCATAAAGTCTTTTATGACCCTATGGAAGAGCGTACCATCATAATAGCCCTCCTTTGCCAGTTTCAGGAAGTTGTCACGATGGATGGGAGTCACGTCGTATAGGCGAACTACGATGTCGCCAAGCATTGTTTGAATCTTTACTTTCATCTGTCTATTCTTTAATTTGGCCACAAAATTACACAAAAACAGTGAATTTCTTTCATTTCGAGAGTGAAGATGTGTTATTTTGGCAATTTTCTAATGAAAATTGAGTAATTTTGTCGCCGATTTGAAAATTGAAACAATATGATAGACCAGATTATTGACTTCAACAGGACTTTCGTAGAGCAGAAAGGCTACGAGAAGTATATCACAGATAAGTACCCAGACAAAAAGCTGGCTGTACTGT
>JAFUSV010000113.1 GCA_017467565.1 Prevotella sp. | reverse complement strand
TTCAATGTTTTTTAGTAACTTTGCAGCCGAAATTTGGTAACCTGGGCTCTAAGCATAGCCCTGGTGTAAGGGAATCGGGTGAAAGTCCCGGACAGTGCCTGCTGCTGTAATCCCCATTAAAGAGGTCTGCTTGTATAAAGCCACTGACTATCTAAATTGAAAATTGAAAATTGAGAATTGAGAACTGAAAATTGAAAATTGAGAATTGAGAATGAACCATTGCGGTAGCAAATTCTTCACTCTTCACTCTTCACTATTCACTTCCATCACTCTTCACTTTTCACTCTTCACTTAAATAGCGTCGGGAAGGCAAAGCAGACTGGGGAAAGTCAGAAGACCTACCTAAAATAAATAATGTGTACGCGCCGCTCAGGAATAAGTGACGACGGAATGGAAAAACTTATGATACGTCGATTAGGACTGGCTTTTAGCCTTGCGCTATCAGCCACCAACATGATGGCACAACAGACTCTGGTAGGCGACAGCCTGCAGGAGGTGGTAGTGACGGGTACTGGCACACAGCACCTGTTGCGCAAGGCTCCTGTGCAGACCGAGGTCATCACGCATCGCGAGCTGGAGCAATATGCCGGACGCAGCATCGAGGAGATACTGGGCGGCCTGTCGGCATCGTTTGCCTTCAGCGAAGACGACATGGGCAGTCAGATGCAGATGAACGGACTGGGCAACTCGTACATACTGATACTCGTGGACGGCAAGCGCATGCACGGCGACAACGGCGGACAGAACGACCTGGGACTCATAGACCCAGCACGCATAGACCATATAGAAATAGTGAAAGGGGCGGCATCGGCCCTCTACGGCAGCGACGCCATTGCCGGAGTCATCAACATCATCACACGCAAACCACAGCGAGGACTGCAGATAGACAACGAGACGCGCGGCGGCAGCTATGGCGACCTGCGACAGCACAATGGCATCGGAGTGACCATCGGACCGCTGCAGAGCTACACCAACCTGCACTATCGCCGTACCGACGGGTGGCAGAACACCGCCACCGAAGACCCCACGCAGATAGGCGGGCGCATCATCAACGACTCTAAGAACAAGACGGTGAACAAGAACCAGCTGTGGCAGCTCTCCGAACGGCTGTCGCTACATCTGCAAGAGGGCATGGAGGCCTATGCCGAGGGCATGCTCTACCATAAGCGCATCTATCGCCCCAACGGCAAATATTCGTTTGCCGACGTCCACGGCTACGACCTCAGCTACGACGACAACGCCCTGGCTGCCGGCTGGCAGTGGCAGATGCCACAGGGCATGCTGTTCACCGCCGACGTCACATGGAACCGTCATGCCTACTACTACGACTACACCTCGGAAAACGGATGGATAGTGGAGGGGGAAGACCCTGCACACCCACTCATCTACTTCCAAGGCGACCGGGCCCTGCAGGCTGACCAGCGACGTGCCATGGCACAGCTGAAGGCGGTGCTGCCGCTGCCCGCCCACCAACGGCTCAGCGTGGGCTACGACTACCGCTACGACTGGCTGAAAGCACCGCTGCGCATTGACGAGGAGCGAGCCACCGACTGGACACAGGCCCTGTACGCTCAAGACGAATGGAACCCCACAGAACGGCTCAACGTCACCGCCGGCCTGCGCCTGGACGACAACAAGCAGTTTGGACTGCACCTGACGCCCAAGGTGAGCGCGATGTACAACCTGGGGCACTTCATCCTCAGAGCCTCGTGGGCACAGGGATTCAAGTCGCCCACGCCCAAGGAGCAGCACTACCGCTATGTGCGCGACATGGGAGGCGTACGCCTCTACCTGGGCAATACCGGCCTGAAGCCGCAGACCAGCAACTACTTCTCGCTCAGCGGCGAATACCGCACGGGCAAGGTGAGCATCAGCCTCACCGGCTATTATAATAAGGTGGAGAAGATGATCAACCTCGTGACCATACCGGCCACGCAGGCCCCGGGCGACCTGATACTGCAATACCAGCCTGCCTTCGTGCGACAGTACCAGAACCTGGAGGATGCCTACACTGCCGGCCTGGACCTGAGCGTGAAATGGAACGTCACGCCGGCACTGAGCATCGGGGCCAACTACAGTCTGCTCGACGCCGTGGGCAACGTCAACGACGAGGAACTGGGACAGATGCGCCGCATCACCATCGACGGCACAGCCCACCACAAGGGTAGCCTGTATGCCACCTGGCAGCACCGCTTCAGCCGCGACTACCGACTGGGCATCGGCCTCTACGGACGGGCTTCGTCCACACGCCACTACGAGAACTACGGCAACGGCAAAGCCTACCACCTGTGGCGACTGTCGACCACCCACGATCTGGGACACAGCAAGAAACTGACCTGGCGCGCCGAACTGGGTATCGACAACCTGCTGAACTACGTGGACCGTACGCCCCACCTGCGCCACCTGGGCACCACCACACCCGGCACCACCATCTATGCCTCGCTCGTGCTACGCTTCAATCATGGCAATAAAGCTAACTACAATAAACATTATTCAACCATTAAACAAAACCACAATGAAGAAGATTAAATTCATGATGATGGCCTTCCTGGCCATGACAATGAGTGCAGCCTTTGTCAGCTGCAGTGATGACGACGACAACCAGCAGGAGAATTTCAACAAGTACATGTCGACTGTTGAGACAACCGTCAAGGACACCAAGGCCCAGAGCGGCAACAAGAAAGCCCTGCTGCTCGTAGCTTTCGGTTCTACATGGGAGAATGCCCACGAGACGTTCAAGGGCATCGTCAACGACTACAAGAGCGACGCTGCCTTCAAGGACTACGACGTATTCTTCTCGTTCACCAGCGCCATCTGCATCAACAAGAGCCGCGAGGGTGAGCACTACGAGAGTCAGGACTTCTATGCACCTAACTTCTGGCTCGAGGCTATCGGCCGTCAGAAGTATGAGGAGGTACGCGTGCAGTCGCTCCACGTCATCCCCGGCGAGGAGTTCCTGCGTCTGCGTGACACCTATATCAAGGACTTCAAGAACAATGTCTATGGCGACCTGGACAACAAATACCTGGAAGAGGACGTGAAGATCTTCATCGGCGGTCCGCTCATGGCCGAGGAGGACGACGTGCAGAAGGTGGCCGAGGCACTGAACTCTAACTTTGAGAAATACGTGCAGGACGGCAACGTCATGGTATTCATGGGCCACGGCAACCCCGAGGGCTACAACTACGGCAACGGCAACATACGCTACACCCAGCTGGAGGAGGCCCTGCAGCAGAACTGGAGCGAACACTACTACGTGGCTACCGTCGATATGGAGGACAACCTGCTCGACGACCTCTACGAGCGCATGCAGCCTAAGCTGGCCGAAGGTACGACCATCACGCTCCACGCCCTGATGTGCATCGCCGGCGACCATGCCCACAATGACATGTCGGGTATCGAGAAGGAAGGCGACAGCTGGCGCGAGTTCTTCCAGAGCGAGGGCTACAAGTGCCAGTATGACGGCAACGATGCCAACACTGCCAACAACTGCATCCTCAAGGGTCTGGGCGACTATGCCAACATCCGTGCCATCTGGAAGAATCACACGAAGAATGCAACCGAGATGTTTGCTGAGTAATCAACAACACCCCCTATAATGAACAAAAAAACAGTCACACTGCTCTTGGCTGTGCTCCCCTTAGGCGGGAGCACAGCTTTTTCGCAAATTCACCTCATGGAGCATCGCGACACCTCGGCGGTGGAACGCTCCTACGAGCTGAACCCGGTCGTCGTCACCGGCTCTGGTCACCATCAGCGCCTGAAGTCGACGGCTACACCTGTCCATGTGTTGTCGAGGCAGGAGATACAGGAACAGGGCATCGCCACCTTTGAAGATGCCATCGTGCGCATGATGCCTCAGGTATCGATGGCTCCCTCGTCCATGGGTACGTTCCTGCGACTGAACGGACTGGGCAACAAGTACATCCTCATCCTCATCAACGGACAGAAGTTGTCGGGCGACATCTCCAACAATGTGGACCTGTCGCGCATCAACATGGCCCGCGTCAAGCGCATCGAGGTGCTCGACGGTGCTGCCTCGTCACTCTACGGCAGTGACGCCATCGGCGGTGTCATCAACATCATCACCGACCAGCCCACCAGTTCCTTATGTGGCGTTTCCAACGCCACCACCATCAGCGGCAAAGGCAAACTGACCGAGAGCGTCAACCTCGACATCTACAAGGACGGCTTCGGTTCGTACACCACCTTCACCCACGACCGCGCCGACAGCTACCAGACCTACACCGAGGAGTACGACAAGGGCAGCGACACTGACACGCATCCCACCATCGCACCCCTGTTCACGGGCTATCGCTCTAACCTCATCAGCCAGAAGTTCACCTACTCGCCCAACCGCCACCTGGCTTTCAACGCCGGCATGGACTACAACTACAAGATAACAGACCGGCCTAACACCAACGCGGACATCACGGGCGGCACCGACTACGAGATGCGCTACAAGACCTTACGCTGGAACATCGGCGGCATCTATAAGCTGAATGCCAAGAACTCCGTACAGGCCGACATCACCGTCGACCGCTTCCGCTATGGCAAGGAGTACGACGTTGAGACAGGCAGCTTTCATATCGGCGACTATGTGCAGTCTAAGAAGCAGCGTAACATCGAACAGCAGGTGAAGGGTATCTTCGAACTGATACCGCAGGGTACCACCATCGTGGGTACCGACTGGCGACTCGACAAGCTCGTAGCCACCTCGGGTAACATCAATCAGGAGGCCTACAACCTGGCTTACTTCGCCCAGCACGAGCAGCGCTTCAATGTGGGCAGTGGTTCTATCACCGCCACCGCAGGCGTCCGCTACGACTACCACCAGAACTTCGCCAACCACTTCACGCCGAAGGCATCGGTGATGTACTCCATCGGTCATGTGAACCTACGTGCCACGTATAGTGCCGGTTTCCGCGCTCCCGGGCTCGATGAGCTCTACTACCACTACTTCTCCGTCAACCGCGGCAAGCCACAGATCACCTTCGGCAACCGCGACCTGTCACCCGAGAAGAGCCATTACTTCGCACTCAATGCCGAATACCGCTCCTCGATACTGGCTGTCAGCCTGACGGGATTCATCAACCGTATCAACGACATGGTGGTGCGTCAGGACATCAATGTCGACAATGCATCGCTGGCCATGCTGCAGGGAGAGTTTCCTGAGATGACGGCCGACCAGGCTGCCAAGCTGGAACGCTACTCGCTCTACCAGAACAGCGACCGCGGCGACGTGAAGGGCGTACAGCTGAACGTCTCGGCCAACATCTTCCCGGGATTCAACCTCTCGGCTAACTATGCCTATACCTATGCCCGCACCAAGAGCGGCGAGGAGTGGACTCTGCTGGAGCGCAGCATACGCCATGCCGCTACCATCGCAGCCAACTACCACAAGGTATGGGGACGCTACGCACTGAATGTCAACCTCAACGGTCGACTGCAGTCCAAGACCTACTACACCAACTATGAGAATGCACCCGGTTTCGGTCTGTGGAACCTGAACACCACGCACTCCTTCGACCTGCTGAAGTGGGCCTATCTGGAACCCAGCATCGGTGTGGAGAACATCTTCGACCGCGTAGACCGCCGCATAGACAGCAGCAACCGCAAGTATGCCCTCTACACCCCCGGCCGCATGCTGACAGTAGGTTTGAAATTGAGGCTAAAGAAATAAATCTCAAGCCTCAACCCTCAAATCTCAGAATTATTTCGTAT
This sequence comes from Prevotella sp., assembly GCA_017467565.1. GTDB lineage: Bacteria > Bacteroidota > Bacteroidia > Bacteroidales > Bacteroidaceae > Prevotella. The sequence goes on along the minus strand of JAFUSV010000113.1, from coordinate 5,445 downwards.
CTTTGCACCCACTATGGGAAAGATTATCATAGCAGGCATAGGGCCTGGCAGCAAAGATGACATCACTCCCGCCGTACTCCAGGCAGTACGCGGGGCTGACGTCATCGTAGGTTATAAGTATTATTTCCAGTTTATTGAACCATACGTTCCAGCAGGATGCCAGTGCATAGACACGGGCATGAAGCGCGAACAGCAGCGGGCCGAACAGGCTTTTGAATGGGCTGAGAAGGGCAAGACCGTCGTGGTCATCTCCAGCGGCGATGCCGGCATCTATGGCATGGCCCCCCTCATCTACGAGATGCAGCGCCAACGCGTCGCCTCCCCCACTGTGGTCGGAGGTTCCGTCTCCGACATCTCCATCGAGGTCCTGCCCGGCATCTCGGCATTCCAGAAAGCCGCCTCCCTGCTCGGTGCCCCCATCGGCCACGACCTGTGCACCATCTCACTCAGTGACCTGATGACGCCATGGGAGCTCATCGAGCGGCGCATTCAGGCTGCCGCCACGGGAGATTTCGTCACGGCTGTCTACAACCCGAAGTCACAAGGACGCTACTGGCAGCTCTACCGCTTGGTGGAACTGTTCCTGCAGAACGGCCGCTCTGCCGACACCCCCGTAGGCTACGTACACCAGGCCGGCCGCGATGACCAGACCATCGTCACCACGACGCTGGGACAGCTGGACCCCGAGCAGGTAGACATGTTCACCATCGTCATCATCGGCAACAGCCAGTCATACCTCTACAACGGAAAAATCATCACCCCCCGCGGCTACTACCGCAGCACCCCCTCCCCCACTGTGCTCAGCACCGCTCCCTCCCCCACTGTGCTCAGCGGTTTTGCCGCTGAGAAGAAGGGCCAGCTCATCATGATGGAATCCTTCCGCACCATCAAGGGCGAGCTGTCGCGCCAAGACTACCCCCTCGACCACCTGTGGGCCCTGCTACACGCCATCCACACCACAGCCGACTTCGACATGGAGCACCTGCTCTATACCGATGCCAGTGCCGTAGAGCATCTATATAATAAGGTAAAGGAAGGCACGCTGAAAACCATTGTCACCGACGTCACCATGGTCACCAGCGGCATCCGCAAAGGTGCCCTGCAGCGGCTCGGCATCGAAGCCAAATGTTACCTCAGCGACCCACGCATAGGCGAGATGGCTACGGCCTTAGGCATCACCCGCACTCAAGCTGGCATCCGTCTGGCCGTCGAGGAGCATCCCGATGCCCTCTTTGCCTTCGGCAATGCCCCCACGGCCCTCATGGAGCTATGCGACCTCATCCGCAAGGGAAAGGCCCATCCTGTCGGCATCATCGCAGCCCCCGTCGGTTTTGTCCACGTACGCGAGTCAAAGCACATGGTGAAGCCCTTCCACGACATCCCCAAGATCATCGTTGAGGGACGCAAAGGTGGCAGCAACCTCGCCGCCACGCTGTGTAACGCCATTCTCACCTTCGACGATGCCGTGCAGCTGAAGCCTGGCCGCGACCTTTAGTCCTTCGGACAATGGATAATTGATAATGGATAATTGATAATCATGAAGTTCGTTATAATAGGTATATCTGACAATCCAAACCCTTGGTTTCCGCCAGAGGTCATGGAGATCATTAAGCAGGGCAAGGTTTTCTCGGGAGGCAAACGCCACCATGAGATTATGGCGCCATTCCTTTCTGAGGATGCTGAGTGGATAGACATCACGGTTCCACTTGATGCCGTCTTCCACAATTATCAATTATCAATTGCCCGCTCGAGCTATGCTCGCTTGCTACCAAGGGGACGCAAGAATTGTCAATCAATAATAGTCTTTGCCTCCGGCGACCCGCTCTTCTTCGGCTTTGCCAATACCATCCGACGCAAAATGCCTGAGGCCGATATCGTCGTTTACCCCACGTTCAACTCGCTGCAGATGTTGGCCCACCGCCTGGTGATACCCTACCACGACATGCGCATCGTCTCGCTGACAGGCCGTCCCTGGCCAGAGTTCGACCGTGCCCTCATAGAGCGGGCACCCAAGATAGGCATTCTCACCGACCGCGAGCATACCCCTGCCGCCATCGCCCGGCGCATGCTCGACTATGGTTACACCTCTTATATAATATATATAGGCGAGCATCTGGGCAACCCTGAGAAGGAGCGCATCACGAAGATGACCCTCGAAGAAGCAGCACGGAGCACCTTCGCCCTACCCAACTGCGTCATAGCGGTAGCAAACTCTCACTTTTCACTTTTCACTTCTCACTTCAGATACGGCATCCCCGACTCAGCCTTCACCCTCCTTGACGGTCGCGAGAAGATGATTACCAAGATGCCCATCCGACTGCTGACGCTCCAGGCTCTCGACCTCCCGCACCGCCACACGCTGTGGGACATCGGTTTCTGTACAGGCAGCATCAGCATCGAAGCACGTCTGCTGTTCCCCCACCTCCACATCGAGGCCTATGAGATACGTCCCGAGTGCGAGGCCATCATGGAAGAGAACTGCCGCCGCCTCGGTGCCCCCGGCATCAACATCCACATCGGCGACTTCCGTTCTGTAGGTTGCGACGGTGTCGCAGCCCCCGACGCTGTGTTCATCGGTGGCCACGGCGGTCACCTCAAGGAGATCATGGCCAAGGTCAGACAGCACCTCGCCCCTGGCGGTTGCATCGTAATGAACAGCGTCACCGTGCTGAGCGGACGTGCTATAGCCGACAGTCGCCGGCTCTTCGAGGAAGCCTGCCAGGAACTGGGCCTGCGCCTGCTGCCCGCCACCCACATTGTACTGAATGACAATAACCCTATAGATATACTAAAATGCGAACTGCCATTATAACCATCTCCGAAGCAGGCAAAGATACCGCCCGCATCATCAGTAACATCACCGGCGGACAACGCATAGAGCGCAGCGACGTCGGCAAGTATTGGAACCAATATGATGCCTTTGTATTCATAGGTGCCATGGGCATCTGTGTGCGCACCATCGTCCCTTACGTCAACGACAAGCATACCGACCCCGCCGTCGTGTGTGTCGACAGCCTCGGCATGCACGTCATCTCGGTGCTGAGCGGTCATATAGGGGGAGCCAACGAGCTTACCAACCGCTTGGCAGAGGCTCTCGGTGCCAACCCCGTCATCACCACGCAGAGCGACAACGCCGGGCTGTGGGCTCTCGACACTTTCGAAGAACGTTTCAACTGGCCGATAGCCAGCGATATAGACGACATGAACGACTGCATCTTTGCCTTTGTCAACAAGCAACCGACAGCCCTGCTCATGGACGTACGTGACAAGGGTACCGACTACCTGGAAAGTACGTTGCCGTCGCACGTCACGGTCATCCATGACATCAGCGAAGCCGACCCGAGGAAGTTTAAGCTGATCATCATCGTCTCACCGTTCATCATCTATCCACCGGAGGGGATGCTCGAACTGCATTTCGTCCCGATGGTGGCTACCATCGGTTTCGGACTGGCTCATCATCCTGACGACTATGAAGAAATATACGACCAGATAGACGAGGCTTTCAGCAGGAAGGGCATACTGCCTTGCGCCAAGCAATACTGCACCATCGACGTGAAGGCCGACGAGCCGTTTATCGACGAACTGCGCATGTACAATGAGACCGTTGGGTTCTTCACCGCCGAAGAGCTGGCTGCCGTCAATGTGCCCAACCCCAGCGACACCGTGATGAAGCATGTAGGCACGCCGAGCGTCTGTGAGGCTGCCGCCATCCTGGGAAGCAATCACGGACAGCTCATCATCCCCAAGATCAAGGGCAAGAACTGGACCGCCGCCCTCGCCATCCCGCAGGAGAATCTCCGCCCCGCCAATAGTGTGTTCAGCGGTTCTCCCGCTGAAAAAGTGTTCCCCATCGAAATAGTCGGCGCCGGCCCTGGCGACCCCGACCTCATCTCCGTGCGTGGCCGCCGAATGCTGGAGCAGGCCGACCTCATCCTCTATGCCGGCTCACTGGTCCCGAAGGAACTGACCGACTGCCACAAGCCCGGCGCCGTGGTACGCAGCAGTGCCGACATGAACCTCGACGAGCAGTGTGCCCTGATGAAGGAATACTACGACCAGGGCAAGCGCATCGTGAGGCTGCATACCGGCGACCCCTGCATCTTTGGTGCCATACAGGAGCAGATGGCCTTCTTCGATGCCAACGGCATGGACTACCATATCACCCCGGGCATCTCTTCGTTCCTGGCCGCTGCTGCCGAGCTGCGTTCACAGTTCACCATCCCCGAACGCACGCAGACTATCATCCTGACACGTGGCGAAGGGCGCACGCCGATGCCCGAACGGGAGAAGCTGCACCTGCTGGCACGCAGTCAGTCGACGATGTGCATCTTCCTCTCGGCTGCCATCGTCGACGATGTGCAGAAGGAACTGTTGCAGGAATACCCCGAGGACACGCCTGTTGCCGCCTGCTACCATCTGACGTGGCCCGACCAGCGCATCTATCGCGGACAGCTGAAAGACCTGGCTAAGATAGTACACGACAACGGGCTGACGCTCACCACGATGCTCGTGGTAGGCGAGGCCATCGACAACCGTCAGGGTCTGTCGGCCCTCTACGATAAGCACTTTACCCATCTGTTCCGACAGGGAGAAGCATGATACTGGTATTAGGAGGAACGACGGAAGGGCGCAAAGCCATCAAGGAACTGGAGGAGGCGGGCAACGTCTACTACTACTCCACGAAGACGGGCGAACAGGACGTGACGCTCCATCATGGTGTGCGCATCGACGGTGCCCTCGACAGGGAGTCGATGCTCAGTTTCTGCCGTGATCACGACATCCGTCTGATCATCGATGCCGCCCACCCCTTCGCCGAGGTTCTCCACCAGACGGTCATCAGCGTGGCCCACACCCTGCAGCTCCCCCTCATCCGCTACGACCGTATCTATCCGCCTCATACCGACGACATGACGTGGTGTAAGGACTACGATGATGCCGTGCGCCAAATGGAGGCGCAGGGTGTGGAGCGACTGTTGGCCCTGACTGGCGTCAACACCATCGGCAAGCTGAGTGCCTTCTGGCAACGACACGAATGTTGGTGGCGCATACTCGACCGCGACAGCTCCAGGCTGTTGGCCAAGAAACACCAGTTTCCCCTCGACCATCTGGTCTACTACGAACACGATGACACGGCATCCCTGCTCAGTAAGATTCAGCCCGATGCCATCGTGACCAAGGAGAGCGGCGAGAGCGGCGGGTTCCAAGAAAAGGTGCAGGCCGCCAAGCAAGCCGGCATTAAGATATTTGTCATTGAGCGCCCCCAATTATCAATTGTCAATTGTCAATTATCAATTATCAATTGTCAATTGTCAATTATCAACGGCCCTCATGGTCTGCGCCGCAAGGTAGAACAGTTGCTGCCCGACTTCTACCCGCTGAAGAGCGGACTCACTACCGGCACCTGTGCCACAGCTGCCGCCGTGGCCGCCGCCCTGCAAAAGTTCC
>JAFUSV010000013.1 GCA_017467565.1 Prevotella sp. | reverse complement strand
TTCTTCACCAATCCTCCCAATTTTGCGTAATCCCGATTTTTGAACTTCCTCGATTTTCCCCTAAATGCCTTTATTTACGGTCGAATTGCGTTAATCTTCCAAAATCCCTCGTTTGTTACAAGCTTTTTTCGTAACTTTGCACCCAACTACTATAAACAAAATCGAGAAATGAAGATTCTGATTGCAACAGCAGCACTACTGCTATGCCTGCATGCCGGAGCACAAAAGGCACCCGTGTTTCTCTATGCCGGCCAGTCGAATGCCGACGGCCGCGAATTTGTACAAAACCTGCCCGACTACATGAAGGTAGGCACCTCGCCCTACAATCCCTACACCCATTTGCAGTATGCCTCGATATGTGGCACCCCGACCGCCCAGACTTTCGGACAACGCACACTGGAGGTAGGCACCCGCTACGCATTCTGCGACGTAGCCAACTACTGGATAGACCAAGCTACGTCAAAGGACTTCTACGCCATCAAGTGTGCCTACGGCGGCACGGCCATCGCACCTGGGGTGACAGCTGAGAAGTTGCCCATCTGGTATGCCGACAGCGAATGGATGAAGACCCACTATGCATATAAGGGCGACGACCTGACACAGGAGGCTTACAAGAACTACAACTCGCTGACGAAGAACCTGACCGAAGGCTTTGCATCACTCGTAGAAGGCACCTTGTCGAAGGTCAGCGAGGGCTACGACGTGAAGGCCATCATGTGGCATCAGGGCGAGAGCGACCGCAATGCAGCTGCCAGCTACTACGATAACTTCAAGACGATGATAGCCTACATGCGCCAGGCCATCTACGACGTGACAGGCGACGAAAAGGACCTGACACTGCCATTCATCTTCGGCACCATCTGTCACAACTCCACTCAGTACAACGCTACGGTGGAGAAGGCTCAGCTGCAGGTAGCCAAGGACGTGCCCAACGTGTACTACATCGACATGAGCGACGTCACCCTGCGCAGTGACAACCTGCACTTCGACGGCCCCGCCACCGAGTATCTGGGCAAACAGATGTACAACAAGCTGGTAGAGTTGGGACTTGTTGACGGCAAGCCCGTCGAAGCCGTCAAGCCACGTCCTGACTCCAACACGGATATTGAGGTGGAGGCCGAGCGGCAATGGGACTTCACCAAGGCATGGAGCAACGAGTCGGTCAATCAGCTGAAGGCTGACGCACAGTGGGCCGAGCTGAAGTCATGGGGCTATCGCTACAGCGGTTCATGGTCGGCAGCCACCGAACTGCAGACCTCCGCCGGCTACAAGTTCCCTGAGACCGAGGGACTCTTCTTCCGTGCCAATGCCAACCGCGCCACCATCGACCCAGGCAAGAACATCGGCCTCTACTCTACAGGCATCTATCTCATCATCCCCAAGGTGAAGCCAGGCCAATACATCACCATCGAGGCCGTGACGGCCAACGGATCGAAGGAACGCGGCATCACCTTCGACACCATGTGCGAGCCCTACCTGGACTGCATACAGGGCGGCACGGCCAGCTACAGCCGTCAGAAGAACGTTTGGTGGTATCGCGACACCTTCACTGAGCCACAGGACATGACGTTCTGCGTCATCAATGGCGGCATATTTATATATAAGGTGATGGTAAGCGACGCATCGCCTATCAGCACGTCAGGCATCAGCCCCGACACTGCCACCCCGCACCCCGCCTGCCTCTACACGCTGTCAGGCCTGCAGGCGTCGCCCTCCCACAAGGGCATCTACATCTGCGAAGGGAAGAAGATAGTGAGGAAAGATTAGCTCTACAGCATAATGACAGAATACCAACGACTCTTACGACAATGGACAAAATGAGACAGCGCTTATTACTACTCCCCGTGTTTCTCATAGGCATGACCGTGCAGGCCCAGCAGTTCCGACAGGAGTTTGGCAACCCCCGCAAGCCCTTCGTGGAGACCGTGGCCGTGCCCAACCATCCTGACAGTTACTACCGCCTGGGGCAGCAGGCACTGCTCACCGTGACGGCCCGAGAAGGTGGTGTGCCCGTCAGCGGCACCACCATCTACTATAAGGCAGGGCCCGAGATGCTGCTGCCCGAGGCCCCCGACTCCACCACCTTTGCTGACGGACAGGCCGTGCTGCCTATGGGCACGATGACAGAACCGGGATTCCTGGCCTGCCAGTACGAATGGCGGTCGAAGGACGGCAAGGTGCACAAAGACCTGGTGAAGGTGGCCTATGAGCCCGAGGCCATCCGCACCTATACCGAGATGCCGGCCGACTTCAGGCAGTTCTGGCAGCAGGCCGTAGCCGATGCCCGGAAAGTGGACCTGGAGCCTGAATACACCGACATCCCCGATGCCACCAACGACCAGTTCGTGACCCGGCTGGTGCGTCTACACGTAGGCAAGGACAAGTGGATACGCGGCTATCTCACCATGCCCCTTACCTCGCCTTCCGGCAGCGGTTTCCCCGTCGTACTCTGTCCTCCCGGTGCCGGCAGCCAGAAGATATACCCGTCAGACTATTTCCCCGCTCACGGCTGCATCTACCTCAAGATTGAGATTCACGACAACGACCAGCTGCTCAGCGACGAGGCCTACAACGCGATGCGCCAGAAGAAGTGCAACGGCTACGTAGGCCGCGGCATGGCCTCACGCGACACCTATTACTATAAGGATGTCTACGTGGGCTGCGTGCGTGCCCTCGACTTTCTCTGCTCGCTGCCCCAGTGGGACGGCATGAATGCCATTGTCATCGGCGGCTCACAGGGTGGTGCGCTGACCATTGTCACGGCAGCACTCCACGAGAAGGTGACGGCCTGTGCCCCCTTCTACCCCGCCCTCTGCGACCTGACGGCATTCCTGCACCACCGCGCCGGCGGATGGCCTAAGTTCTTCACCCAGTGGTCTAACGACAGCAAGATTACCGTCGCTGCCGACCAGGCCGTCGAGATGCTGCGTTATTTTGACGTGGTCAACTTCGCCCGTCTTCTGAAAGTACCCACGTTCATGTCGTGGGGATACAACGACGACACCTGCTCGCCCACATCCGTCTGGGCAGCATGGAACGAGATCAAGGCACCAAAGGACCTGGACATCACTCCCTCCAGCGGCCATTGGCGTTTCCCCACAAGCCAAGAGAAATGCTGGGAGTGGATGCAACGGCAACTGAAGTCGAAGCGGGGTGACCCGGCTTTCTTCAACTCGGCCGAGGCTCTCAGGATAGGCGACCAGCTGCTGCTCTACCAGCGCGACACGGGCGGATGGCCCAAGAACATCGACATGACCGCCGCGCTGACACCCGCAGGCTGCGACAGCGTGAGGCTGCAGAAGAGCCGCCGCGACGACTCTACGATAGACAATGACGCCACGACGACGCAGATGCACTACCTGGCCCGTCTGTACCGCCACACACGGGAGCAGCGCTACCGCCATGCCTTCCACAAGGCCATGCAGTTCATCCTCAGCGGACAGTACCCCAACGGCGGGTGGCCACAGTTCTGGCCCGAGAACCGCGGCTACCAGGCACACATCACCTACAACGATGATGCCATGGTCCACGTGCTCAGCCTGCTGCGCGACGTGGCTGAACGCAAGGCACCCTACGACGGCGACCTCGTCGACGACAGCACACGCCAGGTGGCGGCCACGGCCTTCCACCGAGGCATCGACTGCATCCTCGCCACACAGATTGTCGTCGACGGCCAACCCACGGTGTGGTGCCAGCAGCACGACCGCACAACGTTGCTGCCGACCGGGGCACGTTCCTACGAGCTGCCGTCGTTCTGCACCCAGGAGAGTGCTGCCATCGTGCGGCTGCTCATGCAGATACCCCATCCCGACGAGCGCATCGTGCGGTCGGTGCGCGGAGCAATGAAGTGGTTGGACGACCACAAGATCACGGGCTGTCGCCTTGAGCGCTACGATGCCGACGGGCGCACCGACCTGCGTCTTGTCGCCGATCCCGAAGCCAAGCCCCTGTGGGCCCGCTACTATGACTTAGAGAAGGGCGAGCCATTCTTTTGCGACCGCGACGGCGTGCCCAAGCGCAGCCTTGAAGAGATAGGCTACGAGCGCCGCAACGGCTATGCCTGGTACAACAGGCAGCCAAACGCCCTGTATGACAGGTACAGAACGTGGATGGCAACAATGCTGCTATGTCTATGACCTTTTGCGCCATCGGCGGCGACATAGTGTGCAATGGAAAGAAAATCATTTGCAAACAGGATTACAGAGTTCTTGGGCAGGATTCCATCTTTCCTGGTGCCCGTCGGGGAAGGTGACCTCGAAAAGAGAATTGTCGGTGAAGCGTATGATGGTGCCGTCGTTCATGATACGCTGGTCGGCGGTTTCACCTAAAGGCTTGCCCAACTGCAACATGAAGTTGCAGCGACGCAAGTATAAGACCAATGGTTTCAATTCTTTGGCATTCTTGCTTCGGCGGTCGAACCATGTGCCGAACCAGGGGCGGACAGCTGGCAGGCGGTCGTCGCCTGGCTGCGAAATCACGACATGCAGTATGGTGGCGTTGATTCCGGCATGGAAGTAGCGGTCAGCCAGGGGCTTCAGCTTCTCAAACGACCAGTCGTCCTGTGCCACCTTGTCCCAACTGCCATCGGTGAACGACTCTGCCCAAACGCGGTTCTTCCCGCTGTGGCATGCGGCGCCCAGTGCTGCGTCAACCTCTTTCTTTCGGAACTTGCGGTCGTTGACCCAGAACTCAGCTGCCACCTCGTCGGCCTGGCTGCCATAGGTGATGCTGTTTCCCGGAAAGGGGCTGTGGGCGTATGGCTCGCACCA
>JAFUSV010000112.1 GCA_017467565.1 Prevotella sp. | reverse complement strand
TAATATCAAAGTTTTAAATATCATTTATATCTTATAACTTATAACTTATAACTTATCACTTTTAACTTTTAAATTTTAAATTTTCAATTATCAATTATAACTATTACCTTTTCACTTTAATAAAGGCGTTCAACAACAGTTAAAGTTATTGATGGGTCTAAGGGTCGCCTTCCTGCCTGTGGCTCATCACCATGTTGCCTTGCAATGATGGTTCGGCGTAGATGACGGTCTCGTCCATCTCGCTGGGCATGCGCAGAGAGAAGGTATATTTCTCCATCAGACTGCTGACCGACTCGTTGAGCAGCAGTTTGTCGCTGTCAATCATGACGATATGGTCGAGCAACTGCTCCACGTCGTGCACCTGGTGGGTAGAGATGATGAGCGTGCGGTCGTCGCTCATGTTCTCGGCCACTACCTTGCGAAACTGGCTCTTGGCGGGAATGTCCAGTCCGTTGGTGGGTTCGTCCATCAATAATAGTGGCGTCTGTGTCGCGAGGGCGAAGCTCATGAAGGCCTTTTTCTTCTGACCCATCGAGAGAGATTGCAGGTCGATGTCTGTAGGTAACTCAAATTCCTTCATGCAACGCTCCAGCACCTCGCGACTGAAACGCGGGTAGAATGGCTCGTTCATCTTGACGTACTCTTCGAGTTTCATGGCAGGCAACTCGAATTCTTCGGGTACGATGAACAGGTTTTCCAGCATCTCGGGTCTGCGCTCTGTAGCCAGCATGCCGTCGATGCTGACTTCTCCCATCTGGGGGCGCAGCAGTCCGGCAATGAGGTAGAGCAGTGTCGACTTGCCCGTGCCGTTCTTGCCAAGCAGTCCATAGATGCGGTTCTCCGTCAACTGTAGGTTGAAGTGGCTGAATACCAGTCCTTTCTGACCGGCATAGCGGAAACTGATGTTTTGAATGTCTATCATACTTCTTCTCTATATTTATAATGGTTTATAATGTCTGTTTGTGTGTATTAGTTGAATAGTACACTGCAAAAGTATGAAACTTTGAGGCTCCCACCAAATTCCTTTGCGACTTTTTGTTGTTTTTAACAGGTATTAACGGCAGTATTGGGGTTCTTGAATCCTCAAAGAATCCTTGAATCTTTTCATCCTTAGAATAATAGAAATAGGGGGTGAAAAAAGAAGCACTTAGGTTGCGTGGAGAAAGAGGCCTTGTTGCTGGGAGCAAATGGCCTTGTTGCTGGGAGAAAGAGGCCTTCTTTCTCCCAGAGGGTATCAGGGGACAGAAAAAATAGAATCAGTAGCTGGCCTGACAGGGAATGCCGAGGGCTTCGACGCGGGCCTTGATGACATCGAGCTGTTCGTGGGTGGCTTTCTCAAGACCGGGGGTGGGCGTCTCGCGGTCGATGGTGTAGACCATCACCTGACGGGGCGCTATCTCGCGGACGGCCTGCAGCCAGGGCTCTACATACTCATCGCCCGTATTGTCCACATCCTCGCCGTTACAGTGGCCGCGCATGAACATGGTCTGAATGATGAGATGGCCGTGGAAGGCCTTCATGCGCTCAATGATCTGAGCCACGTCGTAGGTGCCCGACGGGTGGTCGACGCGCGTAATATAATGAAGGTCTACGGTGTCGAGCTTCAGGATGTTATTGTCCACCCGCATCAGGGCATCGTGAACCTGCTTGCGGTGTATGAGTGTCGAATTGCTCAACACCGACACCTTGGCCTTAGGACAATACTGGTCGCGCAGGCGGATGGTGTCGTCGATGATCTCGGCAAAGTGCGGATGACAGGTCGGTTCGCCGTTGCCGGCAAACGTCAGCACGTCGGGCAGTTGCCCTTCGGCCGTCATCTGTTGCAGTTTCTCTTCCAGTGCCGTGGCCACCTCTTGTCGGGTGGGCAGCGGCAGGGTGGGGCGGTGGTCCTCGTTGAACCCGCACTCGCAGTAGATACAGTCGAACGAGCACACCTTGCCGTCGGCCGGCAGCAGGTTGATGCCAAGTGATATGCCCAGACGGCGGCTGTGCACCGGGCCGAAGATGGGCGAAGGATAGATAATCGTACTCATAGCGGGTGCAAAGGTAGTGATTATTTTTGAAGTTTGAAGTTTGATGTTTGAATTTTCTTGGGTGGGGATGTTAATTTAGTATAAACTTTAAGAAAGCTCAAACTTCAAGCGTCAAATCTCAAAAGAATTTATTACCTTTGCACCGAATTTGGTGTAATATGCCCGATTGAAAATGAAGAAAAGACGAAAGACTGACCGCCGCCGCCATGGTATGCAGGTCGTTACATTGTGTATCAGTACCACGATGGTACTGGTTTTGCTTGGTCTTGTGGCGCTGTCGGTGTTGACAGCTCGCAATGTGTCTACCTTCATGCGTGAAAACGTACAAATCAACGTCATACTCAATGATACGGTGACCGATGCCGATGGTCAGGCGCTGGGCAAGCATATAGCTACCAGGCCCTTTGCCAAGAAAGTGGACTACGTCAGCAAGGAGCAGGCCCTCAGCATCGTGACGAAGCAGATGGGGACAGACCCGATGGAGTTTACGGGAGTCAACTTCCTGGAGGCTGAGTTGGATGTGCAGGTCAATGCCAGCTATGCCAACGTAGACTCGCTGAAGAAAGTGGCCGACGTGCTGAAGAAAGACTCGCTGGTGCTCGACGTGGTGTACCCGCGCGACCAGATAGTCGGCATGAACCGCATCCTGCAGCCCGTGACCATCGCGCTGCTGGTGCTGGCGGGACTCCTGATATTCATCTGCTATACGTTGGTCAACAACTCGGTGCAGTTGAGCGTCTATGCGCAGCGATTTACGATCCACACGATGAAGCTGGTGGGTGCCCGCTGGGGATTCATCCGCCGTCCGTTCCTCAAACGTGCGATGACGGTGGGACTGGTGTCGGCCGTGCTGGCCTGTCTGCTGCTGGCCGCCTTCATCTACGCCCTCTACCGCTTCGAACCTACAGTCTTCGAGGTGCTCACCCGCGAGGTGCTCGTCATCACGGGCATCGTGGTATTCGTCTTTGGCATCGTGTTCTCCCTGCTGTGCACGTTGCTCTCGGTGAACCGCTTCCTGCGGATGACGGCGGGGGAACTGTATAAGAATTAAGAGTTGAGAGTTAAGAATTAAGAGTTATATATGGATAAGAGAGATTTTGCATTTGGACGCATGAACTATATCCTTCTGGGTATAGGCATGCTGGTAGTTGTGTTGGGATTTATCCTGATGGGGGGCGGCAGCTCTACGACCGAGGCTTACAACCCCGATATCTTTAGCGCCCGCCGCATCAAGGTGGCTCCCGTAGTATGTCTCGTCGGTTTCCTGTCGATGATATATGCCGTGGTGTACAAACCGAAGGAAAAGAAGGAGAATCAAGCGGAATAAGAAGGCACCATGACACTGATAGAAACTATTATCATAGCCATCGTAGAGGGACTGACGGAGTTCCTGCCTGTCTCCTCGACGGGTCACATGATTATCACCCAGAACCTGTTGGGCCTTGATGCTGCCTCACTGAGTGAGAGCGACAAGGCTTTTGTACATGCATTTACCTTTATCATCCAGTTTGGTGCCATCCTTTCAGTGGTATGTCTCTACTGGAAACGGTTCTTCCGCTTCGACAACACCCCGGCACCCGAAGGCAGTTCACTGCTACAGCGCCTCAAGCACAAGTATTATTTCTACTGGCTGCTGATCGTGGGCGTGCTGCCTGCCGTCATCATCGGTCTGGTGGCTAAGAAGTCGGGACTGCTTGACTGGTTGCTCGACAGCGTGCTCGTAGTAGCTATCATGCTCGTGGTGGGCGGTATCTTCATGCTCTACTGCGATAAGCTCTTCAACAAAGGTGACGACGGGACACAGGTCAACGAGAAGCGTGCCTTCAAAATCGGTCTGTTCCAGTGCATCTCCGTGATACCCGGCGTGTCGCGCTCCATGGCCACCATCGTCGGTGGTATGACGCAGGGACTCACCCGTAAGCGGGCTGCCGAGTTCTCGTTCTTCCTGGCCGTGCCGACGATGGCCGGCGCCACCCTTCTCGACCTGCTTGACCTGCTGAAAGAGGAGAACAACTGGGCCACGGCACATAATGTGTGGATGCTGGTCGTAGGTTGTGTCGTCGCCTTTATCGTCGCCTTGTTGGCCATGAAGTGGTTTGTCTCGTTCCTGACGAAGTATGGCTTCAAGGCCTTCGGTGTCTATCGTATCATCGTGGGTGCTATCATCATCGCCCTGCTGTTAGCTGGCCAGTCGTTGCAAATGGTTGACTGATTATGAACTTTCACGAAGGAGAGATACTATATATCAACAAGCCCTACCGCATGACCTCGTTCGGTGCGTTGGCCTATGTTCGTACCCGACTGTCTAAGAAACTGCATGTGAAGCGGTTGAAGACCGGACATGCCGGCACGCTGGACCCTCTGGCTACAGGAGTCCTGGTGCTCTGTACAGGCAAGGCCACGAAACGCATCGAGAGTCTGCAGTATGCCACAAAGGAATATACGGCCACAATGCAGTTGGGTGCCACGACCCCCAGCTATGACATGGAGCACGAGGTGGACTGCACCTATCCTGTAGACCATATCACGCGTGAGTTGATAGAGCAGACGCTGCCCCGCTTCGTGGGCGAGATCCAGCAGGTGCCCCCTGTGTTTTCTGCCTGCAATGTCAATGGCAAACGGGCCTATACCATGGCCCGAAAAGGCGAGGCGGTGGCATTGCAGCCCAAGACGCTGCGTATAGACGAGTTGGAGCTGACCAGCTATGACCCGGCGACACAGCAGATGTCCATCCGCGTGGTCTGTGGTAAAGGGACCTATATCAGGGCCTTGGCTCGTGACATCGGTGATGCCCTTGGCAGCGGTGCCTATCTGACAGCACTCTGTCGCACCCGTGTCGGTGACGTCCGTCTGGAGGACTGCTTAGAGCTGGACCACTTCCAGCAGTGGCTCGATGCCCAGGAGATAGAATAGCGTCATAACCTCATGTCGTCATAACGTCATATCGTAATTCCGAAATCAATAATATAGATGAAACTGTCGCAATTTAAATTCAAATTACCTGAGAGTCAGGTGGCTCTCTATCCTGCCCACCGCGTATTCGAGAACGAAGACGGTACCGTAGAGCGTGTCTACAGTCGCGACCAGTGCCGACTGATGGTGGTCCATCGTAAGAGCGAGCAGATAGAGATGTTCAAGAAGGATGCCGAAGGCCAGGACACCGAGGAGTTCCTGACATTCCGCAACCTGGTTGACTATTTTGACGAAGGTGATACGTTCGTCTTCAACGATACACAGGTCTTCCCTGCCCGTCTGTATGGTACCAAGGAGAAGACCGATGCCAAGATAGAGGTGTTCCTGTTGCGTGAGCTCAATGAGGAACTGCGTCTGTGGGACGTGCTGGTAGAGCCCGCCCGCAAGATCCGTATAGGCAACAAGCTCTTTTTCGATGGCGACGGCCCCATGGTGGCCGAGGTCATTGACAATACCACCTCGCGTGGCCGTACCCTGCGCTTCCTCTACGACTGTCCTCACGATGAGTTCAAGAAGGAACTCTTCGACCTGGGCGAGGCTCCGCTGCCCCGCTATATCGTAGACCGTCGCCCGGCTGAGGCTGACGACATGGAGAATTTTCAGACCGTCTATGCCAAGCACGAAGGCGCCGTCACGGCACCGTCTACGGGTCTGCATTTCAGTCGGCAGCTGCTGAAGATCATGGAGATTCGTGGTTTCAACACAGCCTATATCACCGTACACTGCAGCCTGGGCTCGTTTGACCCTATCGAGGTGGAAGACCTGACGAAGCACAAGATGAACTCAGAGCAGATGGTCATCTCGGCTGAGGCTTGCCGCTGTGTCAACGAGGCCAAGCAGCAGGGCCACCGCATCTGTGTGGTAGGTATCAGTACGGCACGTGCCACAGAGAGTGCCGTGGGTACCGATGGTATGTTGAAGGAATATGAGGGATGGACCAACAAGTTCATCTTCCCGCCCTACGAGTTTGGTCTGGCTAATGCGTTGGTGACCAATTTCTACCATCCGGAGTCCACCATGATGATGACCACGGCTGCCTTCGGTGGCTACGACCTGGTGTTCGAAGCCTATAAGCGGGCACTGAAGAATGGTTATATGTTTGGTTGCTATGGCGATGCCATGCTGATATTGGATGACTAAGCATCAGGCATACTTAGGACTGGGAGCCAATCTCGGTGATAGGGAGGCTACCATATTGAAGGCCTATGAAGAGATAGAAAGGCTGATTGGCGCTATTGTGCATCGGTCAGCCTTTTTCTATTCCGAACCGTGGGGCTTCGAGTCGGCCCACTCCTTTGTCAATACCGTCATCATGGTGGAGACTACCCTTGCCCCCCATGCACTGTTGCGCCAAACTCAGCGCATCGAACGACTGATGGGCAAGCGGGCCGAGCATGCCACCGAAAGAAAAGACTCCCCTCAGGGAGCTTTGGAGGGACCACACTATCATGACCGTCCCATAGACATAGACATCCTGCTCTATGACGACCTCACCATCGACACCCCGACACTAAAAATCCCTCACCCGCTGATGCAGGAGAGGGAGTTCGTCATGATTCCTCTGAAAGAAATCCTTACTTACGCAGACCGAGAGCCTTCACAATAGCACGGTAGCGGTTGATGTCGTTGACATAGAGATACTTCAGCAGCTTACGACGACGACCTACCATCATAGTCAGTGAACGGGCAGTCACGTGGTCCTTGTGATTGGCCTTCAGGTGCTCCGTCAGGTGCTTGATACGATAGGTGAACAGGGCAATCTGCGACTCGGCAGAACCTGTGTCGGTGGCCGACTTGCCATACTGGTTGAAAATCTCCTGCTTCTTAGCTTGATCGAGATACATAATTGTTTGGTTTGATTAAATAAGTTTGTGCCTATACATTCTGCTGACGCTGACCGTCTTAATCACAGCGGGTTACGTCGTGGAATGCTTCGGATTTTCCGAAAAGCGCGTGCAAAGGTACAGCTTTTTTTCCAATTGACCAAATTTCAATCCTTTTTTTTGTTTTTATCCCCTTTATTTACTGTGCAAACGCGTTTGCATGAATCACAATTGTATAAACTTTCATTTTGCTTTGTTTTTGCGCTGTTTGCTTTCGATTTATTGCATAATATGCCATATTTTTATCATTTCATTTTGATATATGGCGTTTTTTGCGTAACTTTGCACCGCAAAAACAAAAAACCAGATTTCAGCTATATGAAAAAAAGACTATACTTGCTGATGGTGCTGATATTGATGTCCTTGAGTACCGTTTATGGCCAGGGCATCATATCGGGTACGGTTGTCGAACCTGACGGCCAACCAGCCATCGGTGCTACTGTGCAGGTACAAGGTGAAAAACTTGGAACAGCTACCAATATGGATGGTCAGTTTACGATCACCGTACCCGACGGAAAAAAGCTCGTGTTCAGTTATGTAGGTATGACAACCCAGGTGTTGACGCCCCGTAACGGTATGAAAGTGACGTTGCAGCCCGACCAGTCGCTCGTGGTCGACGAGGTGGTGGTGACGGGTATGCAGAAGATGGACAAGCGCCTCTTTACCGGTTCGTCAACGAAACTGAGCGGTGCCGACACCAAGATGGATGGTGTGGCCGACGTGAGTCGCGCCTTGGAGGGCAAGGCTGCCGGCGTCTCGGTGCAGAACGTCAGTGGCACGTTTGGTGCCGCGCCGAAGATTCGTGTGCGTGGTGCCACGTCTATCTATGGCTCTTCGAAACCCCTGTGGGTGGTCGATGGCGTCATCATGGAGGATGTGGTCGAAGTGTCGGCCGACGACCTCTCATCGGGCGATGCCAACACGCTCATCTCCTCGGCCAATGCAGGACTGAACAGTGACGATATTGAGTCGTTCCAGATACTGAAGGATGGTAGTGCCACCTCTATATATGGTGCGCGCGCTATGGCCGGCGTGATAGTGGTCACCACCAAGAAGGGTACGGCCGGACAGAACCGTATCAACTATACGGGCGAATACACCATGCGACTGAAACCCTCGTATGCCACCTTTAATATCATGAACTCGCAGGACCAGATGTCGGTCTATCAGGAACTGGAGCAGAAAGGCTACCTCAACTATGCCGAGACGGCCAATGCCGCAGAGACTGGCATCTATGGCAAGATGTACCAGATGCTCTCGGAGTATAACCCCGTGACGGGTACCTTCGCCCTGAACAATACGCCTGCTGCCAAGGCGGCCTATCTGAGGGCTGCCGAATACAGGAATACCGACTGGTTTGACCTGCTCTTCAACAACTCGTTGCAGCACACCCATTCGGTGTCAATGTCGGGTGGCTCAGACAAGGCCCAGTACTACGCTTCCGTCAGTGCGATGTTCGACCCGGGATGGACCAAACGGTCATCGGTGGAGCGCTATACGGCCAATGTCAATGCCAGCTTTAACATCTCGCAGAAACTGAACTTCGGCATCATCTCCAATGCCAGCTTCCGTCGGCAGGAGGCTCCCGGTACCCTCGGGCAGACCGTCGATGCCGTCACGGGAACAGTCAGTCGCTCGTTTGACATCAATCCCTACAGCTTCGCGCTCAATTCCAGCAGGGCCCTTGATCCCGATGCCTACTACACGCGCAACTATGCGCCGTTCAATATCTTCCATGAACTGGATAATAATTACATCGACCTCGGCGTCAACGACTTCCGACTGCAGGGTAAGTTGACCTATAAGCCCATCCGCAAGGTAGAGCTGACCGCCCTCGGTGCCGTGAAGTATTCGTCGACCACGCAGGAACACAGCATCCGCGACAATTCCAATCAGGCTATGGCCTACAGGGCTATGGACACCTCGACCATCCGCGAGAGCAACCGCTACCTCTATACCGACCCCGACAATATCTTTGCGTTGCCTGTGTCGATACTGCCTGCCGGCGGTATCCTGGAACGTACGGATAACTCGATGTTCGGCTATGACTTCCGCGCGTCGGCTTCCTACAATGATGTGTTTAATGACATACACATCGTCAATGCTTACGGTGGCATGGAGGTGAACTACATGAACCGTCGCAGCACGTGGAACCGCGACTGGGGTATGCTCTTCGAGGACGGCGAGATATCTGCCTTCAACTACTTGGCCTTCAAACAGATGTCCGAGCAGAACAATGTCTACTACACACTGACCAATACACGTGAGCGGTCGGCCGCCTTCTTTGCCAATGCCACCTATTCGTATATGGGACGCTACACCGTGAACGGCACCTACCGCTATGAGGGTACCAACCGACTGGGACGCTCGCGGTCAGCCCGCTGGTTGCCCACATGGAACGTGTCGCTGGCATGGAATGCCCATGAGGAGACATGGTTCGAGAAACTGAATCCCGTGCTCTCCAACCTGACACTCAAGGCTTCGTATTCGCTGACGGCCGACCGTGGTCCTGCCAGCGTCACCAATTCCACCAATATCTTTGGCCCCTATAATCCTTGGCGACCGTTCACGTCAGTCAAGGAGACGGGCATCGAACTGTGGCAGCCCGCTAATATCGAGCTGACCTACGAGAAGAAACACGAGTTGAACCTCGGGCTGGAAGCCGGATTCCTGCATAACCGCATCAACCTGACCTTCGACTGGTATCGTCGCAACAATTTCGACCTGATAGGTGCCAGCGCGTCGCCCGGCTATTCGGCAGGCATGCGCCAGTTCTCCAATGTGGCCGAGATGAAGTCGAGCGGTGTGGAGATCAGCCTGTCGACGGTGAACATCAGGAAGAAGGACTTCCAGTGGAGCACCTCCCTGGTCTACTCGCATACCAGCAATGAGGTGACGAAACTGCGCTCCGTCGAGCGACTCATAGACCTGGTGTCGGGCAGCGGATTCACCATGGAGGGCTATCCCGTACGCAGCATGTTCTCCATCCCCTTTGTGGGACTCAACAGCGAGGGTCTGCCCATGTTCCGTGTCAACAGCGGTAACACCGTCACAGGCATCTATTTCCAAGAGTCAGACCCCAACGAGCTGGCCTTCGTCGAGTATTCGGGCAGTGCCGATCCCACTGACATGGGTTCGTTGGGTAATGTGTTCAAATATAAAGGTTTCACGCTCAATGTGTTCGTGACCTACTCCTTTGGCAATATCATCCGACTCGACCCCGTGTTCTCCAATCGCTACAACGACCTGCGGGCCATGCCTAAGGAGTTCAACAACCGCTGGACGGTGCCCGGTGACGAGCTGAAGACCGATATCCCTGTGATAGCCAGTGCCCGCCAAAACCGTAATGACACCAACCTGAGCTATGCCTACAGTGCCTATAATTACTCCACGGCACGTATCGCTAAGGGTGACTTCATCCGCATGAAGGAAATCTCGCTGGGCTATGACTTCCCCAAACCGATGATTGCAAAGTGGGGACTGCAGACGCTCGGCGTGAAGCTGCAGGCCACAAACCTCTTCCTTATCTATGCTGACAAGAAGTTGAACGGTCAGGATCCGGAGTTTACCAATGCGGGTGGTGTGGCCGTGCCGATGCCTAAGCAGATGACACTGACACTGAGACTGGGACTGTAAAAAAGAAACATAATCATAAAAAGGAACATGAAAAGGTATATATATATAATAGGTGCAGTCATCATACCTCTGATGCTTTCTTGCGACAACTACCTTGATGAGTTGCCCGATAACCGCACGGAGATTACGACCCCGGCGAAGGTGAAAAATCTGCTAACATCGGCCTATCTGGGCAATGATCCGCTCTATGTCACCGAGTGCTCGTCGGACAATATGGACTGCTATGCCATCAGTCCGCGTACCAACCGCTTCGTCGATCAGGTGTATCGTTGGCAGGATGTCACCGAGAGCGACAACCAGAGTCCGGAGCTGTTCTGGGAGGACTGCTATGTGCGCATAGCCACCGCCAACCTGGCTCTTGAGGCCATCGAGGAGATGGGTGGCGCCACCACACAGACACTGCGCGAATCGAAGGGTGAGGCGCTCCTTTGCCGTGCCTATGCTCACTTCATGCTGGTCAACCTCTTTGCACATGCCTATAACAGTCAGACCAGTCAGACTGACCTCGGCATTGTCTATATGACCCATACGGCCGAAAAGCTCGACGACAATCCCAAGCGCCTGAGCGTGGCCCAAGTCTATGAACTCATAGACCGTGACCTGCAGGAGGGCCTGCCCCTGATAGGTTCCAATTACGAGGTGCCCAAGTACCACTTTACGCCAAAGTCGGCATATGCCTTTGCCTGCCGTTTCTACCTCTACTATGAGCAGTGGGACAAGGCTATCGACTATGCTAACCGCTGTCTGGGATCCGAGCCTGCCACCATGTTGCGCGACTGGGCTTATATGGCCACGATGACACAGGACTTTGCTGCCATCACCCAGCACTATATCGATGCATCGCTCAACTGTAACCTGCTGCTCCTGACCAGCTATTCCTACATGGGACTGGTGTTCGGTCCCTACAACTACCTGTCGCGCTATTCGCACGGCCGCTACCTGGCTCAGCACGAGGACGGTGAGGCCGTCAACATCTGGGGTTCGGCTCCATTCTATCAGACGATGGCCACCTACTCCGGTTCCGATTTCGACAAGACGGTATTCTGGAAACTGCCCTACCTCGTGGAATATACGGATGCTGTCAAGGGTACGGGCTATCTGCGTACCGTCTATCCCGCCTTTACGGCTGACGAGGTACTGCTCAACCGTGCCGAGGCTTATGTCATGACGGGGCAGAATGACAAGGCTGCTGCCGACCTGACCACCTGGATGCAGAACTTCGTGCAGACGTCATTGACGTTGACTCCCGAACTGATACAGTCGTTCTATAGTGGTATCGCCTATTCCTACGACGATGAGCGCGGCATCGCCTCGACCATCAAGAAGCATCTGAACCCCAAGTTTGACATTGGTGCCGAGGGCGGTCTTCAGGAGTGTATGCTGCAGTGTGTGCTGGGCTTCCGCAGGATGGAGACGCTGCAGACAGGTCTGCGCTGGTACGACGTGAAGCGCTATGGCATCGAGATTATCCGTCGCACCATCAATGCTGCCGGAGAGCCTGAGACCAGAACCGACCAACTGAAAGTGGATGACCCGCGCCGCGCCCTGCAGATACCGCTGAGTGCCAGGTCGGCAGGTGTACAGGCCAATCCGAGGTGAATGAAAGTGAACAGTAAAACATACTACCGCTGGAAAAGATTATCGTTATGATGAAACTAAAAAATATCATTTGTACCTGTCTGGCATGTTGCGGCCTTGTTGCAACGGTCACCTCCTGCTCTGAAGAAGAACTGAGCAGCCAGAGTGTCATCAAGGTCGACCAGGTGGAGTACACCCCGTTTGACTACTGGTTGGAGCGCAACTATGTGGCACCCTACAACATCGCGTTTAAGTACCGTTATGAAGACAACGAGTCGGACATGAACTACTACACCGTGCCGGCCCGCTATGAGTCGGCCGTCATTCTGGCTCACATCGTGAAGTATGTCTGTCTGGAAGCCTACGACGAGGTGGGCGGCATAGAGTTCACCCGCAGCTATTTCCCCAAGCTCATCTTCACCATCGGCGAGTGGGAGTACGCGAACAATGGCACCTTTATCCTCGGTACAGCTGAGGGTGGCAGGAAGATATTCCTGGCGGGAGCCAACTATGTGGAACAGTATCTGAAGAGTGCCGACGAACTGAATCACTACTATCTGAAGACCATTCACCACGAGTTCACGCACATCATGAACCAGACGAAGAACTATAGTGCCGACTTCCAGTTGATAACCGGTACGGGCTACGTGGCCGACAAATGGAGCACTGAGGGTTATTCCGGCGGTTATCTGTCGCGTGGCTTCATCACCAGCTATGCCCAGCACTCGCCCGACGAGGATTTCGCCGAGATGCTCTCTACCTACGTCTGCAACAGTGAGGAGCGTTGGAATACGTGGATGCAGCAGGCCGGCACCGACGGTGCCCGTGCCATCGCCACCAAGCTCGATATTGTGAAGGACTACATGCTCACTTCGTTCAATATCAATATCGACAAGTTGCGCAGTGCCATTCAGCGCCGTCAGCGTGACCTGACCGGCGGACGTATTGACTTAACCGATTTAACACGATAGGATTATGAAAAGAAAAGTCACGATATATGGGCTGTTGGCTTTAGGCTGTTGCATCATGGCTTCCTGTATGAAAAACCAGGAAGACTATTTTGACCAGTCATCGTCGGAGCGTTTGCAGGGCACGATGAACCAAGTGAAACAGCTGTTGCGCAGCAGCGAGTACGGCTGGGAATTTGAGTACTATCCCGGCAGCAGTCTGGAGTATGGCGGCATTGTCTACGTCATGCGTTTTGACTCGCTGACTGTCGATGTCAGTTGTTCGCTGATACCCGACAGTATAGAGACGACCTACTACCGCATCGGCAACGACAGCGGTCCCGTCCTCACTTTTGACACCTACAACCGTCTGTTCCATTATTTCTCTACTCCCAACAGTGGTGAATACGAGGCCAAGGGCGGCGAGTTTGAATTTGTGGTCAAGGAACTCAGTGATACGCTCATTACGCTCTATGGCAAAAAGACCCGCAATACGATGTATCTGCGTCGGCTGACAGCACCTGCCGATGAGTATAGTGCTCAGACCATTGAACATTTCGACCACATGCCGTTGAACTATTCAGGAACGGTGGGTGCTACCGAGGTGCAGGCCACTATCAGTCAGGGCAGCAAGAGCTTGACGCTGACCTTTGACGGACGTTCGGTGTCTGTGCCCTTCGCGTATAATAATAAAGGTGTACATCTCTACCGTCCTGTCACCTTAGGCGGTTCGACCATCCAGACGTTGATCTATGACAAGGAGACCAATGTCTTGGTGAGTGATGATGCCGACGGTCAGCAGCTGACCCTGCAGGGCATAGAAGCTACGAGCAACGTCGTGCGCTATTCTGACTACGAAGGACGCTACCTGCTGCGCTATAACGGTAGTAGCACGCGGACGGTCACCCTGGAGCCCAACCGTCTGGACGGCTCTTATCAGCTGAAGGGACTGTCGCCTAAGTTGGTGCTGGCCCTTACCTACGACTACGAGACGGGCAACCTCACCTTAGGTCCCCAGGTGGTAGGTGACATTGGTGGGGCTACAGTCTATTTCGTCACCTTCAATTCTTCTGAAGGTAAGCTGTGGTTGGCCGACACCGCTTCGTTCACGCTCAAATGGAATGGCAACAAGAACCGTGTGGCCTATAATTTTACACCGACCAATCCCAGCGTCTATAATTGCAACTCCGGTGTGCTGGTCAAGGTGTTCTACGGTGATGATGGTGCGCTGACGGCTGCTGTCATCACTGAGACGGAGTGGCTCATGGGTGGCTCTGCCATCTTGTATGATTTAAATATGTTGCAAAAGCAAAAGTAAGAAGGGCAATGGAATATAGTGCAATTAAAAAATATTGTCTGCGGACTGCAAAGTGCATGGCAGCTATCTGTCTTGTACTCTTGGGAAGTGCTTGTGGCAATGATACCGTAGGATTAGAAACAGAGAAGAGTGTGACCATCCTGAAAAGTGACCTGCTCTTTGAACCGCTGGGTCGTACCGGCTTTGTAGAGGTGCAAAGTCAGGGTGTTGTGACGGCCGAACTGCAGAGTGACTGGTGCTCGGCATCGGTGGAAGGCAATATGGTCAGCGTCACCGTCGAGGATAACGGTTCCTTTGAGGGACGCACGGCACTGCTCACCATCAGCGCTGACGGTGCACAGGTGCAGTTGCCTGTGCAACAACGAGGCATGGCATTAGGCAGTTTGCCCAAGAATAACGACCATATAGGCAATGCCGGCGGCCGCCTGTCCTACTATATCCGTCACGACCTGCCCTTCAACCTCACTACCGAGGACGAGTGGATACATGCCACGATGGACGGCGACAGCCTGCATGTTGACATCGATCGCAATGCCGATGTGCGTCTGCGGCGGGGAGTGCTGGAGTATGAGTGTGCCGGTTATACGGGACAGCTCGACATCGTACAGTACGACCTTGATACCATTCTGGGCGACTGGTATCTGGGTGGATCGATGGGAGGTGCTCCCACTGGCTTCCGTTTCTGGCTGAAGCGCGATGGTACCCAGTACTATATGACCATCTACCGACTTGAGGAATGGGCCAACAGCCGTATCCCTGTGGGTTTCGATGAGGACCGTTGCGAACTGACCCTCTACAATGCCTCGCTCATACAGGATGACGGCAACTCTGTCTATGCCTTCTATTTCTATGGTCCCAACGGAGTGGCTACCAGTCCTGATGCGACGATGAAGGCTCGTTTCTACTATAACCCATACGCCACGTCGACCACCGGTTCCCACTATGCGACCCTGGAGGACGGCGGTACATGGGGCGATGGCAGCCTGTCGGGATTCCTCATCAACCTGAATATCACCATGCTCAATCAGAACATCACGTTTGTGCAGCTGGATAATCCCTACTTGGTGTGGATGGGAAGAGAGACGAATTAAATTAATGACGAACTAAGAGAATAAGAGTGATGACAAGACGATTCTATATGGTACTGTGCTGCTTGTGCATGCAACTGACGTGGTGCATGGCACAGCAGCGGTGGTGGGGTTACTATACTGATAGTGACTCACCGGCATATATGGGCGTGGAGAATGCCGAGACCTATACCTGCGGGGTGCAGTTGTCAGCCAGCAGGACGATCCTCAATGGAGCAACCATCCACGGCGTGCGCTTCTACC
Organism: Prevotella sp.; assembly: GCA_017467565.1. Lineage (GTDB taxonomy): Bacteria > Bacteroidota > Bacteroidia > Bacteroidales > Bacteroidaceae > Prevotella. The sequence goes on along the minus strand of JAFUSV010000112.1, from coordinate 13,482 downwards.
TGCGCGACAAGACCAATGTGTCCGAGGTGAAGGTGTGGCTGTCTACCACACGTCCCGCCTCGGCCGATGCAGCCAATATTCAGGTGGTCGAGGTGCCGCAGTCGCAGCTGGTTGACCTGGAGCACGACCAGAAGATGCTGGAGGTGACGTTGCCGCAGACCTACGTGTTGCAAAGCGGAACGGTGCAGGTGGGCTATGCCTTTAAGATGTCGTCGGCCAAGACGGCTGCTGACAAGCAGCCGGTGGTATGCTCTGGTGGCAGCATGTCGAGTGGTGCCTTCTGGATACGTACCTCCAAGAGCTTGCTTTCGTGGAACGATATGGGAGCGCGTCATGGTGCCTTGGCACTGCAGGTGCTTGTCAGCAATGACGCATTACCTCAACAGGCTGTCAGCGTCTCTGCTCCTGACCGTATGGTCGGTGTGGCAGGCACTCAGGTCACGACGACTGTTCCCGTGACCTCTGCCGGCTTGCAGTCAGTTAATGCTATAGACTATGTAGTAACTGTCGACGGACAGGCGCAGGCAGAGCAACATTGCCAGTTGCCGACTCCCATCTATGCTCCGGGCAATATGGCATCGCTGCCTATCGCTTTCACGATGCCCGCTTCGACTGGTATCGGCCAGTATAGCGTGCGAGTCACAAAAGTCAATGGAGTGGTTCCTGCTCAGCAGTCGGCTGCTGTGTCGGCACCTCTGTTGACGGTCACTCGCCTGGGCCATCATCGGTCAGTCGTAGAGGAGTTCACCGGCACATGGTGTACCAACTGTCCACGTGGCATCGTGGGCATGCAAAACCTTGCCCGCCAGTTTGGTGACGACTTCATTGGCATAGCCGTGCATACAAATAATGGTTCTGTGCGCGACCCGATGTATCTCAGTGACTATAGCAGCCTCATACCTCAGACTGTCCCCAATTGCACGGTGGACCGCATCCTGGAGTGCGATCCCTACTTAGGCATCGACCGCAGCAACTATCACTATCATGCCGACAAAGCCTTCCAGTTGGTGCTCAGTCAACCTGTGGAGGCCGACCTGTCTGTTGAGGCTGCCTGGACCGATGATACCGAGACACAGCTGCAATTGACAGCAGCTACCACCTTCTATATGGATGCCCCGACGGCCGACTATGCCCTGGCATTCGTACTGACCGAAGACGGACAGAGTGGTACAACGCAAGAGTGGTGGCAGGTCAATGGCGAGTCGGGCAAGTCCACATTCCCTGATGCTGACATGGCAGTATTCCGCGAAGCTGCTGACCCCGTCACCGATTTGGTCTATAACCATGTGCCTATTGCCACGCAAGGCATACAACGCGGATTGGACGGCAGCATACAGCTACCTCTGCTCAGTGGGCAGACGCAAAGCTACAGCGTGACGTTTGATCTTTCGACCAATCAGCATCTGCAGGACAAGAACCACCTGACCGCCATCGTGATGCTGCTGAGTCAGAAAACCGGACGGATTGTCAATGCTGCTAAAACCAAGGTCGTCACCTCGGCAGGAGTAGAATCGGTCGTGGCAGTGCCTGCGTCTTCGGACAGGTACTATACCCTCGACGGACGTGTGGTGAAGGCTCCTGCAGGCAAAGAACTCTACATCAACAATGGTAAGAAAATAATCATCCAATAAAACAGAAACGCTTATGAAAAGATTTTTTACACTTACGGCATTACTCTTCCTCATGCTGCTCCCCTCACAGGCACAGCAGGAAGTTGGATCCCTGTTGGGCTATACCAATGTGAATGTGCAGGTGAAGGCTGCCACTGCCGGTTCTGGCAAGGTGGCCGTGACGCCTCCTGATGGTGGTATCGAAGCGTTCATGGAGGTGTTCCCCTTCAAGCACACGCTGCCGGTATCAACCGGTGAGATGGTCTATTTCAAGGTCAACGGCCAGCCTGCCAATGGTTATTTCTTTGGCGGATGGTATTTGGACGATGGCGATGGCAAGTTTGATATTGTCAAAGACTACACCATCTCGCAGGACCTCTCCAGCTTCGTGTTTCTGCCTGTGGCCTATCTGAAGGGATATGTCGAGGAGACGTCACTTTTCGAGACTGAGGCTGAGGCTAAGGCAGCCACTAAACCTGCCGATGCGCAGGCCATCATCTATGCCTATTTCTTCAACGGAGCCACCGTTGCCGTCGATCATTACATGGATAACTGTGGTACGGTGGAAATCAGTAAGCCTGTCAACACCGTGGGCGATGAGGTGACCATCAAGGCTATTCCTGCCGAGGGCTACCAATTTGAATACTGGAAGACGGGCTACGGTTCGCAGTGGCTTACAGACCAGCCCAATACCAGCGTCAGCACAGAGGCTGAGTGGACCTTTACCGTCAAGGGCGGCGAGCGCTATTTTGCCTATTTCTCAGCTGTCGATGCTCCCGAACTGCAGTTCCCGGAAGAGGGCGGATGGATAGCCACAGTCTTCGATAAGGAGTGGATTCTCCATGAGCAGGCCGATGCTACTGTCTATAACTTCGTGCTGGGTGACATCGTCACGAACGACCAGCAGCAGAGTTATTTCAATCTCGATGATGAGGATGCACAATACGACGTAGCTCGCTTATACAGTGATGCACGCCGCGGCTTTGGCAATAAAGCCACACTGATGTATGGTAAAGGCAAGGTGCGGTTCACGCACTACATCCCCGGTCTGGGCTTCGACCGTGCGTTCAACATCCTGGAGTGGAGCGGACCTAAGGGAATCACTATCACCGACAAGGACAATGCCATGGGCTATCATGTCTATGGTTTTGATGCCGCGAAGAAAGCCTTTGTCAAGATAGGTACGACAGATCTCTATTCTGACGACAATGCACCTCAGAGCATCGTCGTACCTGCCAATATGTGCTACATCTGCCTCGAGGGCATGCAGATAGCCGACCCGGAGACCGACTATATTCCTACGGTCATAGGCATGACCGCTGCCGACTATGATCACGCTATAGCCGGCATCGAGGAGATTGGAAGTGTGCAGTCAGCCACTTCAGACGCTTGCTACGACTTGCTGGGCCGTCGCCTGCAGTCTCAGCCAGTCCATGGACTCTATATTCGTGGTGGTAAAAAATACGTGGTGAAGTAATAATAAATAAGGTGTAATGATGATGAAACATATCCTATCATTCTTTTCGTTGCTGATGCTCTGTTCATTGGGCGTCAGTGCACAGACGCCCACAACGGTAGAAGTCACCATTGGCGAGGATGTCAAGGTGGGTGACGAATATTATGCAACCTTCAGTAGCCAGTATGCCGTAGACTTCACTGATGTAGAGGGCTTGACGGCTTATACCGTGCGGAAGAAAACGACGGGCGACTATTCCGACACCAGAGGTATATGCACGCTGACAGAGGTCAAGAAGGTGCCTGCTAATGCAGGCGTACTGCTGAAGGCCACCCAGGCTAAGACTTTTACGGTGCCTGTGGCAGAAGGTAGTGTGTCGGCGTTGCGCAACAACGACCTGAAGGTGCTGGCTACTGCCACAGCCCTCACCGACATGCAGACCATCAAGTGGGGAGAGGTGTCCAAAGGTCCTGGCATCCTGACGACAAAGACTCTGACCTACATGCTCTATACTGATTATGTCCAGAAGGAAATCACTGTGACGGGCTTCGTGATGCTGGAACAGGACGAAGTGGAAACCCTCGATGCCGGTACTGTCTATATGTCCTTTGATATCGACTTCAACAGCGGTGGTGCCGAATCGGAGTTTACCTATCCGGCATATGCCCTGTGGACTTCAGAGGACGATGTGCAGCAAGAGGCTGTAGAGGTCAGCTCCATTGCCGAACTGAAGGCTGTCGCTCAGTCGGGTGAGGTGAAATTCAATATGACTAATGTGAAGGTGACTTATGCCAAGAACGATACCGAACAAGGTGTGAACCAGGTGGTCATCGAGGATGGCACAGGTGCTATCAATGTGCAGCAGATGGCCGACTATCTCACTACCGGCGATGTGCTGGCAGGTTCGCTCAACTTCACTGTTCAGGTTATGGACCTCACGGCCCTTGGAGGCGATATCGTCAGGGCCGTCACGCTCACCAATGCCTCGAAGAGTGCCCTGCTCTACGCCGCACTTGGTATGGATCAGGGGGTAACCATCAGCAAAGGAACGTCGGAACCCACGGAGATTACGGATGATAATTTCATTGACTATATCTTCGACTATGAATGGAGATATGTGAAGTTCAATGGACTCTCATTTACAAAAGTGGATGGCGTGCCGTCTGTGGATATAGAACTGTTCAGTCAGACGATTCCTCTTCAGGACCTGTGGCACAACGTGGACTCATGGCCTAAGGACGGACAGAAGGTCAACATCACTGGCTTCCTCTATAGCCTGTATGGCACCAAGGTGTTCCAGCCTGTAGAGCTGAAGGTGGTGGAAGCCACTGCTATCGAGCAGGAAATGGCTGTATCGCGAGGCGATGTCCGCTATGTCGATGCTCAAGGTCGTGTGGCCAATGGTCGCACCAAGGGCTTGATCATCCGTCAGGAGCGTCAGGCTGACGGCAGCGTGAAGACTGTGAAGGTCGTCCGCTAAAAAAGAAATAACAGACTATCGCATCATCTTCCTGACGGACCCATCCTTCATACGCTGGATGATGATGGTACCACGTGACGGGCTGCAGACTCTGCGGCCCGTCATGTCGTAATAGTGGGTCGCATCGTGAGTGCTGTCATTCCTGATAGTGGTTATCGCACTGGCATCAGTGGTGCGCACCTTGGCAGCGTTGGTCACCTGGCCTGTCGTGGTATCGATGAGTAGGGCCACGATGTTCACGCGGCTGCGGTCTTGCACCAGTGCGTTGCCTGTCAGGTCGAAATGATAGGTATAGTGCTGAGTCTCGTCGCAGACAAGAGGTGTCTCGACACTGCCGCTGAGACCCTGTTCGATGCCGGCCACGGCGATGGCTACGTGGTTGTAGGCCATCTTCACGTTTCTTTCTGCCTGCGTAAAGACGTTCATGTGCTCGTCCCATTCGGTGCTCCCCGCAAAGGTGTTCACCTGCAGCCACTCTTTACCTTCACCCGTCAAGCTGTCGGCAGTCAGGATGAATGCGATGGAGTAGGGGGCATCGTCACCTGAGTAGCGGAAGGTCGTCGCTGCCGTACATGTCAGTCGGTTGCTGTTCTCATCCCACTTTCCGCTCACCTCGATATCGGCAACGGTGGGCATGTTGAGGGCATACTCCACCAGTTGGTCGCTTTGAAATCGTTTTTCGTATATGTTCAGTCCTGTGTAGGGGTCGCAGGCTATGAGGCGGTTGATGACGCACGATGGGTAGCCGTCCACAAACTTTTTCTTCACTTCGCTCTTATCATAGTCATCTATGGTCATGGGGTCGCCGTTGTGTACGGCTATGCCGATGAAACGGTCGCCAAACATGTCGTCGAGTAGATGCATGCCCACATCGCCTCGCGGACAGTTAGGGCACCAGGTGCCGGTGTATTCCTCCATCACTGCGCGCTTCATGGGCTTCTGGCTCAGCACAGTCAGTTGTTTCTGGGCTGTGGCCTCACTGCTCAGGTTTGGTTCGCCATTCACCTTTGTCACCTGCAGTCGGCATGTATATTGCTGTGCCGCCGATGGCAGGGTGAACGTGATGGGGTGATTGAACGAGATGCCCAGCTCACTGATGGGGGAGTCCATCGTGACGTGATCTTCTGCCAGGATGTTGTCGCCTGCCGTGAGCCGATAGTCAAAGCTGCTGACGGGATCGATGCCGTCGGTTGTCAGTTGCACATCGAATGTCCGGGTCTCATTGACCATGAGGATGTCGTCATCAAACAGACTGACGGCCAGTCCTCTCTGTGCTATTTTTTCGCCGCTCACCAGTAGTTGCAGGGCTACAGGACCATGGTTGTCTTCTCCCTGTTGCCAGTCCATGATGCACGAGTTGGCGCTGACCTTTGTCCCCGCTCCCGCCGTCATCACGTGGCATGGGGCAGCCGTCCCCTCCACTTGCAGCGTGTAGCCGGCATAGATGCGGGCATAGCGGCCGGCACCCAGCAGGGTGACAGGCTCGTCGAGCGTCACCACCGTGGGGGCACCATCGTGCATCACGTCGCGTAGCAGTGTCACGTCCACCTCTTTATAATATTTATCGGCATTCTCTGGCGAACCGCTGAATGGGTTGGTCGTCAGCCATATCCATGCCTTTGTCACTGCCGTCTTGTCACTGATGTAGAAGCGCATGCCGTGAAGTTGGCTGCCCGACAACTGGCTGTTGGCCGCTGTCAGTTGTATGCCTACGTGGCTCACTTGTGTCTGGCAGGCTACGCTCTCCTTCATGCTCATCTGCTGGTTCCAGTAGCCCCACCATGTGGCGGTCTGAGCCTTCGTGCCTGTCGCTGCAATCAGCAGTATGGCAAGGCTTACGAAAAATAGTCTTTTCATTGTCATCGTTTAATTTTTGTGCAAAGATACAAATAAGTGAAATAAAAAACGAAGAAATTCATAATTATTTCGTACCTTTGCACCCGAATTACAAAGGATAAACAAATGCAGGACATTAGAAACATCGCTATTATAGCGCACGTAGACCACGGAAAGACTACGCTGGTGGACAAGATGATGCTGGCCGGCAACCTCTTCCGCGAAGGACAAAATCTCTCTAACCAGGTGCTCGATGCCAACGACTTGGAACGCGAACGAGGCATCACCATTCTTTCCAAAAACGTCAGTATCAACTGGAAAGGCACAAAAATCAATATCATCGACACTCCGGGACACTCCGACTTCGGCGGTGAGGTGGAGCGTGTGCTCAACATGGCCGATGGCTGTCTGCTCTTGGTCGATGCTTTCGAGGGTCCTATGCCTCAGACTCGTTTCGTCCTGCAGAAGGCTTTGCAGATAGGACTGAAACCTATCGTCGTGGTGAACAAGGTGGACAAGCCCAACTGTCGCCCCGAGGAGGTCTATGAGATGGTGTTCGACCTGATGTTCTCGCTCAATGCTACTGAGGATCAGCTCGACTTCCCCGTTGTCTACGGCTCTGCCAAGAACGGCTGGATGGGTGAGGACTGGCAGAAGCCAACCACCGACATCACTTATCTGCTCGACAAGATTGTAGAGGTCATACCCGCCCCCCAGCAGATAGAGGGTACGCCGCAGATGCTCATCACCTCGCTCGACTTCTCCAGTTATACGGGGCGTATTGCCGTAGGTCGCGTCCATCGCGGCACGCTGAAGGATGGTCAGCAAGTGACAATCAGCCATCGCGACGGAACAATGGAGAAGACCAAAATCAAGGAACTGCATACCTTTGACGGCATGGGTCATCACCGTACTGACCAGATAGATTTTGGCGACATTTGTGCCGTCATCGGTCTGGAGAAGTTTGAGATTGGTGATACCATCTGTGACTTGGAGAATCCCGAGCCACTGCCGCCTATTGCCATCGACGAACCCACGATGTCGATGCTTTTCACAATCAACGACTCACCTTTCTTTGGCAAGGAGGGTAAGTACGTCACATCGCGGCACATCAACGACCGACTGGAGCGTGAGCTTGAGAAAAACCTCGCCTTGCGCGTAGAGCCCTTCGAGGATTCTACCGACCGCTGGATCGTGTCAGGCCGAGGTGTGCTCCATCTCTCAGTCCTCATCGAGACGATGCGCCGCGAAGGCTACGAGTTGCAGGTAGGACAGCCACAGGTGATTTACAAGGAGATAGACGGGCAGAAGTGCGAACCTATAGAGGAACTGACGATCAACGTGCCGGAGGAGTTTTCTTCTAAGATGATCGATATGGTCACGCGCCGTAAGGGCGACCTCACTTCGATGGAGACGCAGGGTGACCGCACGAACATCGAGTTCGAGATACCCTCGCGCGGCATCATCGGTCTGCGTACCAATGTGCTCACAGCTTCACAGGGTGAGGCTATCATGGCCCACCGCTTCAAGGAGTACCAGCCCTATCGTGGCGAAATAGAGCGTCGTGTTAACGGTTCGATGATAGCACTTGAGACGGGCACGGCCTATGCTTATGCCATCGATAAGCTGCAGGATCGCGGTAAGTTCTTCATCGATCCGGGCGAAGAGGTCTACTGTGGTCAGGTGGTAGGCGAGCATGTGCACGACAACGACCTCGTCATCAACGTCTGCAAGGCCAAGCAGCTGACCAACGTGCGTGCTTCGGGCTCTGACGAGAAAGCCCGTGTCATCCCCAAGGTCATCATGTCTCTTGAGGAATGCCTTGAGTACATCAAGGAGGACGAACTGGTAGAGGTGACGCCTAAGTCGATGCGTATGCGTAAGATTATCCTCGACCACGACCAGCGCAAGAAGTCAAATCTACGGAAATAATCTGCGTAAAACAAAGTATGCCACATCGTCCGACGATGTGGCATACTTCGTTCAACGAAGAGGTATACTCTGTCAGAAGGATTGTATTCTGCCTATGCGTCAGCGAAAATCTTGCCGTCGTCGAGCGTGACCTGCAGTTTAGTGTACTCGCTATGGAAATCGTTTTGCAGACGATCGAGATAGCGGGCACATTCCCATTTACACATGGGCAGGTCGTGGAGCAGGTAGTTGCCGCAGGCTTCAGGTCGTGTGGCGGGTACTTCTACCTGCGTGAGTATCCACTCCAGGCACTCTATGGTCAGACGGCGCATGTCCTCTACGCTGTAGTCCCCCGTCATGATGATATACATGCCCGTGAGACATCCCATAGGTCCGACGTAGACGACGTCGTCCTGAGCCTCGCTGTTGCGGAACCAGGTAGCCATGAGATGTTCCATGCTGTGCATGGCGGCAGGTGCCACGGCTGGCTCCTTGTTGGGCTCGGTGATACGCAGGTCGAAAGTGGTGAAGCCCTTGTCTTCGCGTGAGACATAGATACCCGGCTTCAGGTGGGTGTGGTCGATGGTAAAACTCTGTATGACTTCCATAATTCTCAATTCTCAATTCTCAACTCTCATAGTATCTCAACGAATGCACGTGTCGTCTGGAACGACTGTTCGGCGACATTGTCCCAGAAGTTGTGGTACTGTGAGGCATTCGTGTCGCGAAGGGGAATGTCGCTGATGACACGGAAGGAGATGAACGGCACCTTATTAATATAACAAGCCTGTGCGATGGCACACGATTCCATGTCGACGGCCTTGGCTTCGGGGAAGTGCCCTACTATCTCGCGCATCTTCTCCTTTGAGTCTACAAACCAGTCGCCGGTGACGATGAGACCGGATTTGAGGGCGCTCAGCCCTAACTCTTTGCTCTTGTGAAGTAAGTAGGGGTCAGCCTGAAAGCGGACGGGCAGTCCCTGCACCTGTCCGTAGACGGTGGTGTCGTCGATGGCTCGACCACAGTAAACGTCGTGGTAGCACAGTTCGCTGCTCACGATGATGTCCTGAATGTCGATGTCGTCGCCGTTGCCACCGGCACATCCGCTGCTGATGATGCAGTCGGGATGAAACTCGTTGATCATTCGCTGTGCGCCCAGAGCGGCGTTCACCTTGCCGATGCCACACTTCTGCACCAGCACGTCGGAACCTGCAAACACCTGTTGCAGCTGATGCAGTTCCTTGTCCATTGCTACGATAATTCCTATTTTCATATCATTTATTTTGTTTTGAGTGCAAATTTACGATTTTATTTTGTAATTTTGCACCCAAAACTAAAAAAAGAAGAAAAAAGATGGATAAAAAGCTCACTTCCAACCTAAAACCTCAGACATGGAAGAATTGGCTGCCTGATATTCTGGCAGTCGTCTTATTCGCAGTATTGGCATTCGCCTATTTCTATCCCGCTGACTTCGAAGGACGCATACTCTATCAGCACGATACCTCGGCTGGTGTCGGCGCAGGTCAGGAGGCTAAGGAATATCTGGAAAAGACGGGCGAACGTACCCGTTGGACCAACGGACTCTTCTCCGGCATGCCTACCTATCAGATTGCCCCGTCGTATGACAGTACGGCGGCAGTGTCAGCTGTGGAGAAAGCCTATCACTTGTGGCTGCCTGACAATGTTTGGTATATCTTTGTCTATCTGTTGGGCTTCTATATCCTGCTGCGCGCCTTCGACTTCCGGCAGTCGTTGGCGGCGCTGGGCTCTGTGATATGGGCCTTCAGCACCTACTTCCTGATTATCATCGCTGCAGGCCACCTGTGGAAGGTGATGGCCTTGGCCTATCTGCCTCCTATGATTGCCGGTATCGTGTTGGCCTTCAGGGGTAAATACCTGTGGGGACTTATCGTGACCGCTATCTTTGCTGCCCTTGAGGTGCATGCCAATCACGTGCAGATGACCTACTACTATCTGTTCATCATCCTGTTCATGCTGATCGCTTATGGCGTTGAGGCTATTCGCCAGAAGCGTTTGGCGCATTTCTTCAAGGCTTTTGGCATCTGTATCGCTGGTGGTCTGCTGGGTGTGCTCGTCAATATCTCGAACCTCTATCACACCTGGGAGTATTCCAAGGAAAGTATGCGTGGCGGTAGTGAGGTTGCTCAGAAGGAGAATAACGGCATGCAGACGGCAGAAGGTCTGGAGCGCAGTTATATCACTACTTACAGCTACGGCATTGGTGAGACGTGGTCGCTGATGATTCCGAATGTCAAGGGCGGCTCTTCGTCGATAGCTCTGAAGTCTAATGACGGGGCTGCCAAGGCGTTGGCCAATCAGCAGGTAGACCTCGGCGGAGGGCAGGTGATGTCGTGCCTGGATATCATTAATACGATTGACCAGCAGTATGGCATGCCCGAAGGACACTCTGTCGTGGGGCAGTACTGGGAAGAGAGTATGATGCCTGAAGGTACGGGCACCAGCGGACCGGTCTATGTCGGAGCTTTCGTGCTGACATTGTTCATACTGGGACTCTTCGTCGTCAAAGGGCCTATGAAGTGGGCGCTGCTCGCAGCCACCATTCTTTCCATCATGTTAGCTTGGGGTAAGAATTTCATGGGCTTCACCGATTTCTTCATCGACCATGTGCCGATGTATGCCAAGTTCCGTACCGTGGAATCTATCCTGGTCATTGCAGAGTTCACCATTCCCTTGCTGGCCGTTATGGCACTGAAACGGGTGATAGAGGAACCTGAGGTCTTGGGCAAGAAGAATATATGGAAGTTATATGCTGCCTTCGGCGTGACGGGTGGCATCTGCCTGCTTTTCGCTTTGTTCCCATCTATGTTCTTCGACTTTACGACGACTGGCGAGGCTGATAATTTCTCAAAGATGCTGGGCGAGGAGGGTAGCAAGGCTATGCTCGCCGGACTTGATGCGGCACGTCGCTCTGTCTTTACTGCCGATTGCTGGCGCTCGTTCGCTGTTATCCTTGTTGGCTCACTGATGCTGCTGCTCTATCGTGCCAAGAAGCTGAAGGCACTGCCTACGGTGGCTGTACTGGCTGTACTTTGTCTGGTTGATATGTGGGCTGTCAATAAGCGATACCTGAACGACGCGATGTTTGTCGATGCCGACGTTCGTGAGACGTCGCACACGATGACTCCTGCCGACGAACAGATACTGCAGGACAAGTCGCTCGACTACCGCGTGCTCAATCTCTATTCTAATACGTTCAACGAAAACGAAACATCCTTCTTCCATAAGAGCATCGGTGGCTATCACGCTGCAAAGCTGAGCCGTTACCAGAATCTGATAGAGAAGTATATCGCTCAGGAGAAAGCTGTCGTTGACGATGTGATTAAGAATTATACGGATACCTTGGCATTGGTGCCTGGCGACAGCCTCTGGCCTGTGCTCAATATGCTGAATACGAAGTATTTCATAGCTTCGCCCGTGAAGCCGGTACTCAACCCTTACCAGAATGGAAATGCCTGGTTTGTCGACAAGGTGAAATACGTCGATAATGCCCAGCAGGAACTTGAAGGCTTGGCACAGGTCGACCTTCGTCATGAAGCCGTTGCCGACAAGCTGTTCCAGCCAGTGCTCGGCGATTCCCCCGCCTCCAGCACAGCGCCCGGCGATTCTGTCGCCGAGGTCTCCTCCGCCCGCCTGCTTTCCTACGAACCGAATGTCTTGAAGTATGAGGTCAGCAGCCCCAAGGGTGGCGTCCTCGTCTTGTCAGAGATATTCTACCCAGGTTGGAAGGCCACCGTCGACGGTCAGCCTGCCGATATTGCACGAGTCAACTATGTCCTGCGAGCTCTGAGGGTTGCCCCGGGCAAGCATCAGGTGGAACTGAGTTTCTTCCCGCAGTCTGTCAAGACCACGGAGACGGTGGCTTATGCTGCTCTCATTGTCCTCCTGCTGCTCGTCGTAGCGGTCGTTTTCCTCAGTTTCCGTAAAAAGAGAAGAGCCTGATGGATTTTAGAACCACAGTGGAAATCGGTTCCCCCGATTTCACCATCGAGCCAATGCAGCAGATGCTGTTCGTTGGCTCATGTTTTGCTGATAACATAGGGAAGCGCTTTCAGGAAGAGCGCTTCCCTGTGACCATCAACCCTTATGGCGTGATGTATAATCCTGTCTCTGTGCTCCATACTGTCATGCGCTGTGATGATGTTCCTCAGGTGGCGTTCTTGACGTTGGGCACTAATCATGTCTATCGCCTGAAAGAGACGGGACAGATTGTGGACAATTGTCAGAAGCGGCCTCATAACCTCTTTCAGGAGGAGAAGCTCTCTGTCGGGCAGTGTGTCGAGGCGCTCTCTCAGACGGTGGAGGTGTTGATGGAGCGCAACCCCGCGGTACGGGTGATAGTGACGGTCAGTCCCATACGCTATGCCAAGTATGGCTATCACGGCAGCCAATTGTCTAAAGCTGTTCTCCTGATGGCTGTCGACGAGCTGGTCGGACGCTTCCCCTGTGTCACTTACTTCCCTGCCTACGAGATTGTTCTCGACGAGTTGCGCGATTACCGTTTCTATCAGCCCGACATGCTGCATCCTACCCAGCAAGCTGTCGACTATATCTGGGAACGTTTTGTCGAGACCTTTTTCAGTGAGCGTGCCAAACAGTTTCTTCAAGAGTGGAAACCAGTCAAGGAGGCCTTGGCCCACCGACCGTTCCATCCCGAGAGTCAGGAATACCAACATTTCTTGGAACAGACGAAACAACGTGAACAGGAGCTTCTCGCGCGTTATATATAATAAGGTGTAGGAGCCTTTTTGTTGACTTTTGTCAAGTTTGCAGAATATTTTGCATGGATATCGAAAATTTCTCTCGAAAAGTTTTGCAGGTTCGAAAATTCTTCGTACCTTTGCACCCGCTAAACGAGAAAAGACCTCGCGAGGCACCCAAGAAAGAGTTCTTTGAAAGATTTACATAGACAGATTAGAAGTAGTACAAGAAGCGAGTGCCTGTGCTTTGCGCACAGTCACTTGGGTAACGAAACAGACCGTCAATAGAAGATATTGAAAAAGGTGCTTTAATCTTGATACTTACAAGAAGGATGGTCATTCCGAGCAGACACGCCTTCCCTTAGATACAGTGTGCCGCGGTTTTGCCGCGGCATGTACCGGGGGTATAGGCGAAGAAAGACAAATGATTTTACAATGAAGAGTTTGATC
>JAFUSV010000111.1 GCA_017467565.1 Prevotella sp. | reverse complement strand
GTGTATTTGTGTAAGTTATTGAAAATCAGCACAAAGTATGCAACTTAAATCATCTTTGATTTCCTTTAATCATCATTTTGATAGTCCAGTAATCCCGACCAAAGAAAATTAAGGTGCTGATGTCAGCACCTTAATTTTTTTGTTTGCCCTTATGCCTTGTTGAATTTATCCTTGGGGCGTTTGCAGCGTGGGCATTTCCAGTCGTCGGGCAGGTCCTCGAAGGCTACGCCGTCATGTTCGGCGGGGTCGTACACATAGCCGCAAATGGAGCAGACGTACTTGCCCGAAGCCTCCTTCTTGCCGAACTCCACCTCCTCGAAGATGGTAGGTACAGGGTTGTTGAGGTCCATCACGCGTTTAGCCTCCAGGTTCTCGTAGCCCTGTGGCGAATGCGTGGAGCAATACACGGTGGGATGACTGGCGACGAACTCACGTACTCGGTCGAGTGTCTCGCGGGCTGCCGCCACATCGTCGAAGACCACGGACAGCTTGTTTTCATACAGCGCCTCGTCAACGTATGTGATGTCTCCGTGAATCATGTAGAACAGACCGTCGTTCTCCACGATGACGATGCTGTTGCCGTTGGTATGCCCCTTGGCCTTGATGAAGTAGATACCGTCGCGTATTATCTGTGCTTCGGGGAAGTTGTAGTAGGCACCGTCGGTGAAGCTGACAGGCACAAGGTTGTCGAGCCCTTGCAGCTCGGCTACTCCCATCTCGTCCTTGTTGACGTAGACCTTGGCATTGGGGAACGAACGTAGCTCACCGCTATGGTCGGGATGTTTGTGCGTGAGCAGAATCTTCGTCACCTGTTCGGGCTTGTAGCCCAGCTTGGCCAGTGCCTCCATGTAGCTGCAGATGTCCTTGCCGGTATAAGCCACCGAGTTCTCGTCGGGATTCTCCTCAGGAGTGCCGGCGGGCAGACCGGTGTCTACCAGGATGACCTCATCACCACAGTCTATCAGGTAATTCTGCAGACTGCCACGATAGCGAATGTTCTTGTCGTACTCACCGCCCTCGCCACCAAAGGCAAAAGGCTGGGTGTAGAATCCATGTTCTCTGAATTTTACTGCTTTTATTTCCATCATATAGTTTAAGTATTATTGATAAGGTTGTGTATACACGAGGTTGGGTCTTGCTTTCAGTGATCTTTTGCAAAGGTACGATTTTTCTTCGACATGCAGGGCTGAATGTGTGTTAAACATTCTTACAAACAGACTTTTCTGAAGTTTTCTCCTTTGTTCTGCGAAAAAAGTTGTACCTTTGTCCCCATCAAAAACTTAAGTTTATGGATTCTTTCAGTAATTGGCTGATATCTGCCATCGAGACGCTCAACAGCTGGGTGTGGAGCCCCGCACTGGTGGGATTGTGCCTGTTGGCAGGCTTCTATTTCACGTTGCGTACTCGGTTTGTGCAGGTGCGCCGCTTCGGCGAGATGTTTCGCCTGCTCTTCCGTAGCGGGAGTAAGGACCAGGGTAAGACGGGCATCTCCTCGTTCCAGGCTTTCGCCATGGCACTGTCGGGTCGTGTGGGTACAGGTAATATCGTCGGTGTGGCCACGGCCATAGGCTTCGGTGGCCCGGGCGCTATTGTATGGATGTGGATCATAGCTTTCTTCGGAGCCGGCAGTGCCTTTGCTGAGGCTACGCTGGCACAGATTTACAAGGAGGATCACAACGGACAGTTCCGTGGCGGTCCGGCGTACTATATCGAGAAGGGGCTGCGCAGCCACGCCATCGGCGTGCTCTTCGCCGTGATGGCGGCCATCGCCTGCGGGGTGTTCATGCCGCCCATACAGTGCAACGGCATCGCCCTGGCCTGTTCGAGCTCGTTCGGACTGGACGTGTGGGTGATAGGTCTGGTGGTGGCGACGCTCATCGGACTGGTGGTCATCGGCGGTGTGAAGCGCATCGCTAACGTGGCGCAGATAGTGGCGCCGGTGATGGCAGTGATATACATCGTGCTGGCACTGGTGGTGCTGGCAGTACACTATGATATTGTGCCCAACGTGTTCATGCAGATGCTGCGCGACGCGATGGGTGTGAAGGTAGTGGGCAGCGCCGTGCTGGGCAGCACCATCGCCTGGGGCGTCAAACGTGGTATCTACAGCAACGAGGCGGGACAGGGCACTGGCGCCATCGTGGCAGCAGCCGCGAAGGTGAGCCACCCCGTGAAACAGGGCTTGGTGCAGGCTTTCTCGGTCTATATCGACACGCTGCTGGTATGTACGGCTACGGCACTCATGATATTAGCCTGTAAGACCTATAACATCATTGACACGGTGGAGCAGACGCCCGCAGGCCCCATCGTCAGCTACCTGCAGCAGAATGCCGCTGCACCGCTGGGCGAGCCAGGAGTCTTTTATACTACGGGGGCGCTGGGCTCGGTCATAGGGTCGAGGGCAGGCGACATGATTATCTCGGTGGCACTGGCCTTCTTTGCCTTCACCACCATCATGGCCTATTACTACTATGCCGAGACGAACCTGGTGTATCTGTTCAACCGCTGGCGCCGTCGTATCTACAAACGCCATCCTGAGCGGCTGGACGAGCTGGAGCGTGCCGACATGGTCTTCGGCGACGACCGCAGCGAGAAAATCGTGATTTGGGTGTTGCGCGTGTGCTTTACCCTGTCGGTATTCATTGGGTCGCTGGTGGGCAGCGGCATCGTGTGGACCCTTGGTGACATAGGCGTAGGTATCATGGCATGGATCAATGTTGTGGCCATCCTGCTGCTCTCACCCCAGGCCATACGTAGCCTGAAGGACTATGAGCAACAACAACGCGAAGGCAAAGACCCCGTCTTTCACCCTCGCGCCTTAGGTATCACTCGTTCCGAATACTGGGATTAATTCTTCACTCTTGCCCTGTCGGGCGACTTTCCTCACGCTCGGCCATTCAAGCAAGCTTGATGGCTCTCGCTCAATCGGAAAGTTCACTCTTCACCGGCGAAGCCGATTCTTCACTCTTCACTCTT
>JAFUSV010000110.1 GCA_017467565.1 Prevotella sp. | reverse complement strand
TTGGACTGATCACTGGTCAGATACTCACGAAGTATCTCCAAACTTTCTTCTTTCGATTTCTTTACATTTCTACTCATAAGTTGAACTCTAATTTTGTCAACTTATTCAGTACACTACATGATGAAAAGTTTGGTAAGAAAGAGAGTAAAGTGTCACTTTTGTATTTAATTCTCTGATATTTAGATACTTAACATAGGTGACACTATTTTTGGAAGTGTCACCTACTGTCACCCGATAAAACAAGTTGTTTTACTTGAGTAAAGTGCCTCTTTGCTCTGTTGAATGTAGTTAAAAGGAAAGCAAAACAACTTGTTTTACTTCACTATCGTCTTATTCTCCGTGTAAGTATGTCGATACATTTCCCCAGAAATAGTAGAAAAAACCATAAAAAGTGACACTTTGAAAAAAAGTGTCACCTGTCTCAAACCCTTTACAGCAAAGCATTTCAGACGAAAAGTGACACTTTCACCGTTTTTATCCCAAAAACCTCAGATGGGTACTTATTATATTTCAAAAGCATGCACCCTTATAAGACTCTCCATAATAAGCCTTAAAATCGGCTATGTCTAATATAAGTTTTAATAATTAAAGTAAAGATATGTCGGAAAATGAAAATGGTCGATTAACCCATTAAAGGATCAATCAACCCTTTTTAAAGAAATTTGCGAAAAAAGAATTATTGTTCAGGATTCCATAGTTGATATTTAATTGTTGCTCCCATAATCCCACCTGACGTACTCTTGATGAAATCTACAAGATAAACACGGCAATATTTATATCCATCTGTTCGTCTTGCATCGTATGCAGAAACTTTACTTTGCCTTATTATATAGCCAAATCCTGGTGTCGCTGCACATCTTTCAGCCCATCCACTCTCTGGTATTTTCATAATTGCAGATAAGCCTTTCACTTTGCCCAAACTGACAATCTGAGCATTATAATACCAAGTATCAATATTGTTCTGTGGAGTCATTCCAACATGCATGTAAGGCCATTCTTCATCAATAACAATGTCATCATCATTATTTACTAAATTCATTATGATTGTTCCTTCTGGGTCGTTCTCAGTTATTGTACTTTCATTGGAATTGTTATCATCGTCATCGCCGCATGAAACGAAACTAACACTAAATATGGAGGCAAAAAGAATAGTCAACAAACTCCAAAGTAAATTTTTCTTATTCATTTTCATAAAAGATTTAAATGTGAATAAATTGTTTGAAATAGTCCAATACCCTTTGAGTGGAGACAGAAAAAGAAACGTGGACTAATAACTTCGTCTACGCTTTCTGAGGTATCTGCAAACACCTATGCACCATATACGAGTAAAAGTCCACGCTAAATACGTGAACCGTCCTCTTTTGTTCTTGGTGCTTCTTTGAATTTTGCAGATTTTCAGAAAGCAAGAATCAAAAGCTAACGCTTCTTATCTATATGTCTTTTGTTCTTTTTATTGCTTCATAGGCAATACGTTTTGGTTTGACATTATAATTATCTTTTAGCCTTCCTTCACCATCTGTGTGAAGTCTGACCATTCTTCTACACGATAACCTCGTATATCACGGATGGACTTGCGAAACCATTCGATGGCTTTCAGAGCATTAATGGCACTAAAGAGATTAAGCAGGTTGTCTGCATCAGTCATGTAGGTACTTCCTTGTATCCAATAGAAGCCATGCTTGACTAGCGTTTGCTTAATTTCAAAGTATGCACCATTATAAGGCTCTCCATAATAAGCCTTAAGATCGGCTATGTCCATGTCAAAACTCAATGCATACATAGAATTAAATGGCTGCCTTAAATTTATACTCACGGTCAAAATATATTTCTCCGTTAGGTGTCTCTGCAGAAATGACTGTACCGATGAAAGGATTAGTTTCCACCTCGATAACTGTACCTTCGGTCCAATCGCTCTTGTGCGTAACCTCAGGTGAAATCAAAACGTTGTCACCAGTTTTCATATTCTTCGTCCTCCATTATACTTGTATGTTAATATCGCTTGCAAAGATACAAATTTTTGGGAATAAACAATCATAATTGAAAGAAAATTCGAGGTTTTAATCAAAAATAATCTTCTTTCAATCCTTCGTCTGACAAAGTATGATACTTTATGGCATAAAGTTTAAACTCTGCGCGACAAAGTTTAAACTTTACGATTTGTCAGAAAAAATCCTTGAATCCTGAAATCCTTAGAATAAAATAAATATCCTTAGAAAAAGAATCCTCAGAAGAGGCGGGACAGGGCGAAGTGGTGGATGACGATGCCGGCGGTGACGGAGACGTTGAGGGAGTGCTTGGTGCCGTACTGGGGTATCTCCAAGCAGCCGTCGCTGAGGTCGATGACTTCCTGATGGACACCCTTCACCTCGTTGCCCAGAACGACAGCATAGCGCTCACCGGGAAGGGGACGGAACTCATGGAGCATGGTGCTGCCCTCGGCCTGCTCTACTGACAGTACCTGGTAGCCCTCTTGCTTCAGCTGGCGGACGGCCTTGACGGCCGAAGGGACATAAGCCCAGTCGACGCTGTCCTCGGCTCCGAGGGCTGTCTTATGGATTTCGGCATGCGGCGGGGTGCCGGTGATGCCGCAGAGGAGGACGCGCTCTACGCGGAAGGCATCGCCGGTACGGAGCATCGACCCTACGTTGTGCATGGAGCGTACATCATCAAGAACTACCACCAGCGGCATCTTCTGCGACTGGTGGTATTCTTCGAGAGACAGGCGTTCTATCTCTATGGTTCTCAGCTTTCGCATTACTCCTCGACTGAGAAATCACTCTTGCCTACTCCGCAGATGGGGCATACCCAATCCTCGGGGATATCCTCGAAAGCTGTACCTGGGGCGATGCCACCATCGGGATCGCCTACTGCGGGATCATAGACGTAACCGCAAACGTCACAAACATACTTTTTCATTGTTCTTGGGGTTTTAAAATAGAATTGATTTTATTGAATATCTGTTGGGGCGCGATACCTGTCATGCAATGGTAGTCGCCATATTTGCAGGGTTTCTGTCCGTAGATGCTGCACGGACGGCACTCCATGGGCAGGTAGATGGCATTGTCGGGCGACTGGCCGAAGCCCATGAATCCGGCTTTTGGGTCTGTGGCTCCCCAGATGCTGACCACGGGGGTATGGGTGAGCGAGGCCATGTGCATGTTGGCAGAATCCATAGAGAGCATGACGTCGAGGTGGCTCATGAGTATGAGCTCCTGATACATGGACTCGAGATGCCAGCCTACGTAGATGCAGCGTGGGAAGGCCTTGACCCACTGGGGGAACACCTCGTCCTCACGCTTGCCACGTCCGAAGAGGAAGATGCGTGCATGAGGATACTTCTCGTCTATGAGACGGATGACCTCGCGCATCTGCTCTACGGGATATATCTTGCCCTGATGGGCAGCAAAGGGTGCTATGCCTATCCACTGCTCCCACTGGCGCTTCTCGCCTATGATGCGGGGCAGCATGTTGAGGTTGCCGCCCTCGGCCGGGAAGATGGAGGTGAAGTCGACATGGTCGATGGGGAATCCCAGTTTGGCAAACACCTCGCTGTAGTTTTCAAAGGGTGTGGGCAGCGACACCTTCTCCTGGTTCTTAGGGTCAGTGAGCTGCCGGCGCAGTGAGCGGTTCTTGTTGATATGCTCCACACGGAACCGGCCCAGATTGAACCTCATGCGCAGAAAATGTGAACGCAGGACGGAGTGCATGTCGGCCACGTGGGTGAACTGCTTGGCCACGAGTCGGCGATAGAGGGCGTTGAGCCCCTTGATGCCGCGGTATTCGCCCTGTACGTCGGCTTCCATGAAATTGACATTGGGTGCAATGTCTTCAAAGAAGGTACGTGCAAAAGCGCGGCTCAGCACCGTGATTCTGACATCGGGGTACTGATGGGCCAGTGCATAGACCACCGGTACCAGCATGGCTACGTCGCCCAATGCCGAGAATCGGATAACGAGGATATGTGCTCTGTTCTTCACTTCTTATTGTTTTTCGACGGCAGAACCGTCGAACACTTTTTATTTTTTGTAAAGCACGGGGTTGGTAGACGGGTCGTTGTACATCTTCATCTGGCGGTACACCTTCATGTACTTGCGGCCAGCCTCGATGTCTTCGAGCAGCTGGTCGATGGCTGTCGAGAGGTCTACCTGCTGTTCGAGCAGCACGTTGAGCTTAGCCTGACACTTGGCACGATGTTCTTCGGAGGCATCCTGACGTTCAGCCTGCTCTTTCATGTGATAGATTTTCAAGGCCAGGATAGACAGTCGGTCGACAGCCCATGCGGGACTCTCTGTATTAAGACGTGCATCGGGTAGCGGCTTCACCTGACTGTAGGTCTGACGAAAATAGGTGTCGATATCTTCCACCAAGTCAGTACGGTCCTGGTTGGAGTGGTCGATACGACGTTTGAGTGCCAGGGCCTCTGCCGGCTCGATGTGCGGGTCGCGGATGATATCCTCGAAATGCCACTGAACAGTGTCTATCCAGCACTTCAGGTAAAGGCTGTACTCGATGGACTCTCGCTCATAGGGATTATGAATGGGAGTATCTACGTTGTCAGTCAGGTGATAGTCGCGTATCGCCTGATTAAAAATCTTGTTTGCTTGTTCTGTAAATGTCATTTTATAATTGATAATAGCAGTTTCAATTTGCAAATATACATATTCTTTTTTGAATAAAACAATTATTTGGATTTTTTTAAATATTATTTTGGTTCTTGTTTTGTCATTCCAATAAAAATGACTAATTTTGCACACGAATAAATAATTAATTTAAAAACAATTCAAATTATGGTAAAACATTTACGCTTTTTATTTGTAGCCTCTATGGCTTTAGTGTGTGGTTCGGCTATGGCTGAAAACATTATTTGGCATGAAGACTTTTCTAGTTACAAGGCCGACGATGTTCCATCAGGTGGTACTTTTAGTTATGCTTGTGAGAATGGTGGTGGTACAACCAAAATTTATGAAGCAAATCTAGCTGGTGGTACCTCTCCCGAATTGTTGGTTGCCAAGAAGGGTGGTTCTTTTACTGCAGTTGTACCTCTGAATGGCAAGAGCGGTGAGATGAATATCTCTTATGTTACCAATCGTGATGAACTATCTATTGAGATTACTGGTGCTACCGTTGGTGAAAAGACACGTGTAGGTAATGCTGACAACTATCCTCTTACAGTTGCAGCAGGTACAGAAAGTCTGACTATTAAGATTTTTATGCCTTCTAACAAAACTAGTAATGCTCGTCTTGATAACATTAAACTCTATCAGGGTACAGCCAAGAAACCTGCTGGTCTTTCATGGGGCAAGGCTTCTACCACAGTAACGCTGGGTGGCGACTATGCCAACATTCCTACTCTTCAGAACAGCAACAACCTATCTGTAACCTGCACTTCTTCCGAAGAAAGTGTCTGTACTGTTACTAACGAGGGTGTCATTACCGTTGTAGGTGCAGGTAAGACCGTTATTACTGCTTCGTTTGAAGGTAATGATGAATATGAGGCTCAGTCAGTATCAATCGATATTACAGTTAATGGCACTATTGATCCTAATGCAAAAGGTGGACAGAACAATCCTTACAACATTGAAGATCTCATATCTGATTTTCAGGGAGGAACATTAACTGCAGGAACATTTGTCTATGTAAAAGGTTTCATAACCAATATTGAAGAGGTAAGTACTGAATTTGGAAATGCTACCTTCAAGATAGCGACTGAGTTTAATAAAGATGCAAATTATAAACTGGTTATATATAGAGCAAAATACTTGGAGAAGACGGCTTTTACAGCCACAGACCAAATAAAAGAAGGTGATGAAGTTATTGTTAATGGCAAGGTAGAGTTGTATGACAATAACGGTCAACAGGAGGGTCGTATTGCCTCTGGTGGTTATATTTACTCACATAATGGTAAAACAGAAGCTACTAGTATAAGCTACCTCACTGACAATCAGCATCAGACTACTATCTTCAACCTTGCCGGCCAGCGCATGGAGAAGATTGTAAAGGGTCTCAACATCATCAATGGCAAGAAGGTTATGATTAAGTGAGTATAAAGCTGAGCTTGAATAAAAAAGAGGCGCACTTATATAAATAGGTGCGTCTCTTTTTGTGGAAAAACTCAAATAAATTTGGTTTTTCGCTCACTTATTCGTACCTTTGCAATCAAAACTGTAAATACGAGAAAGAAGAGAGATATGGCAAAGAAAGACGGCAAGGAGTTGACTCCTATGATGAAGCAGTTCTTCGACCTCAAGGCGAAGCACCCTGATGCTGTGCTGCTGTTCCGCTGTGGCGACTTCTACGAGACCTACTGCGAAGATGCAGTCATCGCTGCCCGCATACTGGGCATCACGCTGACCAAGCGCAACAACGGGGCCGGCGTGAAGGGTGACGAGATGGCCGGATTTCCTCACCATGCCCTCGATACCTATCTGCCCAAACTGATACGGGCCGGCAAGCGTGTGGCCATCTGCGACCAGCTGGAGGACCCCAAACTGACGAAGAAACTGGTGAAACGCGGCATCACCGAACTGGTGACGCCTGGCGTGGCCCTCTCGGACAATGTGCTCAACTACAAGGAGAACAACTTCCTGGCGGCCGTCCATTTCGGTAAGTCGGCCTGTGGCGTCTCGTTCCTCGATATCTCTACCGGCGAATACCTGGTAGGTGAAGGTACCTATGAATATGTAGAGAAGATGTTGGGCAGTTTCCAGCCCAAGGAGGTGCTCTTCGACCGCGACCGCAAGCAGGACTTTGAGCGCTATTTCGGCGTGCGGCTGGTCACCTTCGAGCTCGACGACTGGGTGTTCACCGAGCAGACAGCCATGCAGAAACTGCTGAAGCACTTCAAGGTGAAGTCGCTCAAGGGCTTCGGCATCGACCACCTGCACAGCGGTGTCATTGCTGCCGGTGCCATCCTGCAGTATCTGGAAATCACGCAGCACACGCAGATAGGACATATCACTAATATATCGCGTATAGAGGACGAGAAGTATGTACGACTGGATAAGTTCACCATCCGTTCGCTGGAGCTGGTACAGCCTATGCAGGAAGATGGCCGCTCGCTGCTCGATGTGGTGGATCGTACCGTCTCGCCTATGGGAGGCCGATTGCTGCGCCGCTGGATGATCTTCCCGCTGAAGGACAAGGTAGCCATAGAGTCGCGTCTCGATGTGGTGGACTATTTCTTCCGTGAACCGGAATTTCGCGAGTTGGTCGACGAACAGCTGCACCGTGTGGGTGACCTGGAGCGTATTGTCTCCAAGGCTGCCGTAGGTCGCATATCACCTCGCGAGATGGTGCAGATGAAATATGCCCTGCAGGCCGTGCAACCTATCAAGACGGCTTGCATGCACGCCCAGAACGACGTGCTCCGACAGTTGGGCGAGCGCATGTCGCTCTGCGAAGAGATTCGCGACCGCATTGACCGTGAAATCGTCAACGACCCGCCCCAGCTGGTACAGAAGGGTGGCGTCATTAAGAGTGGTGTCAACAGCGAGCTCGACGAACTGCGCCACATAGCCTACAGCGGCAAGGACTATCTGCTGCAGATACAGAACCGCGAGGCCGAGCAGACAGGCATCCAGTCGCTGAAGATAGGCTACAACAACGTCTTCGGCTACTACCTCGAAGTGCGCAATACGTATAAGGACAAGGTGCCTGCCGAATGGGTGCGCAAGCAGACGCTGGCGCAGGCCGAACGTTACATCACGCAGGAACTGAAGGAATACGAGGAGAAAATACTGGGAGCCGAGGAGAAAATACTCTCCTTAGAGTCTCGCATCTTCTCAGAACTCGTCGTCGCCGTTCAGCAGTATATTGCCCAGATACAGACCGATGCTACGCTGCTGGCCCGTCTCGACTGTCTGCTCGGCTTTGCCAAGACGGCCGAGGAGCACCGCTACGTACGTCCGGTAGTAGACGACAGCGAGGTCATCGACATCCGTCAGGGCCGCCACCCTGTCATCGAGACCGAACTGCCCATCGACGAACCCTACGTGCCTAATGACATCATGCTCGACCAGGAGCGTCAGCAGATCATCATCATCACTGGTCCTAATATGGCCGGTAAATCGGCGCTGCTGCGTCAAACGGCCTTGATAGTGCTGTTGTCCCAGATAGGCTGTTTCGTGCCCGCAGAGAGCGCAAGAATAGGTCTGGTGGACAAAATATTCACCCGTGTGGGTGCCAGCGACAATATTTCACTGGGTGAATCCACGTTTATGGTCGAGATGACCGAGGCTTCCAATATATTGAATAATGTGACGCCGCGCTCGCTGGTGCTCTTCGATGAGTTGGGTCGAGGCACCTCTACCTACGACGGCATCTCCATCGCCTGGGCCATCGTGGAGTATCTGCACGAGCAGCCCAAGGCCCGGGCCCGTACGCTCTTTGCCACCCACTATCATGAACTGAACGAGATGGAGAAGAACTTCTCGCGCATCAAGAACTACAATGTCTCAGTGAAGGAGGTCGACGGTAAGGTCATCTTCCTGCGTAAGCTGGAGCGTGGCGGCTCGGAGCACTCGTTCGGTATCCATGTGGCTGAGATTGCCGGCATGCCCCGCAGCATCGTGAAGCGTGCCAATGTCATCCTGAAGCAGTTGGAAAGCGAAAATGCGCAGGTAGGTACAGCCGGAAAGCCCACCGCTCAGATTGCCGATACCCGCGAGGGCATGCAGCTCTCCTTCTTCCAGCTCGACGACCCAGTCCTTATTCAGGTGCGCGACGAGATTCTCGGTCTCGACATCAACAACCTCACACCTGTCGAGGCTCTCAACAAACTCAACGACATCAAGAAGATAGTTGGAGGCCGCACCCAGTAGTGCTTTAGTGAGTCCCTTTTTGCTTTTATTGGAAGTTTTATGGAAGTTTGGCCAGAATAAAAAAAATTCTGGCCATAATAACTATTCAAAAAAAGCGAATAATTGTTCAAACGTCTTCTGACAAAGGGTTTGCAATAAAAAAAGACGTATTTTTTATTGCGTAAAACAAATAAAAACTCTATATTTGCAAGCAAACTAAAAACTACCACAACACGTTTAAAACATAAATAGAAGATATGAAGAAGTTATCATTATTCGTAGTGTGCTTGCTGTCGCTGGCAGCGGCATGGGCACAAGAAGTGAGCATCAGCCAGACGCCATCTGGCAACGCTCTGCTGCTGGCGGCACAGGGTAAGGCCGCAGCCATCGTGGTGTCATCGAACGATGCCGAGGTAGTCAAGACCGTGGCCGCATGTCTGGCCAGTGACGTCAAGGCGGTGACGGGACTGACGCCCCAGGTGAAGAATTCCATTTCCAGCGGCGACCAGCCCATCATTGCCGGTACGCTGGGACAGTCGACATGGATAGACCGTCTGGTTGCCGATGGCAAGATTGATGCCGGCAGCGTGGAAGGCAAATGGGAGACCTACGGCCTGCAGATGGTGGAAAGTCCCGTGTCGGGCATCAGCCGGGCTCTGGTGGTCTATGGCTCTACTCCCCGAGGCACCGCCTACGGTCTGTTCGAGCTGTCGCGACTGATGGGTGTGTCGCCCTACATCTGGTGGGCCGACGTGACGCCGAAGCACCAGGATGCCCTCTACATCACCGGCACGAAGACCATCTCGAAGGAGCCGTCGGTGAAGTATCGCGGCATCTTCATCAACGATGAGGACTTCGCCCTGTTCCCCTGGGCCTCCAAGGGCATCGACAAGCAGTACAACAACATAGGCCCCAACACCTACGCTAAGGTGATGGAGCTGCTGCTGCGCCTGCGTGCCAACACGCTGTGGCCGGCCATGCACCTCTGCTCGGAAGCCTTCTGGGCCAACAAGGCCAATCTGCCTGTGGCTAAGAAGTACGACATCATGCTGGGCTCCAGCCACTGCGAACAGATGCTACGCGACAACGAATGGGAGTGGCGCCATGCTCCCTGGAACGGCAACAACGAGAACTGGAACTACGTGACCAACAAGGCTCAGATACAGCAGTACTGGGAGGAGCGCGTGGCTGAGAGCGTAGGCTACGACGGCATGTACACCATGGGTATGCGCGGCGTGCACGACTGGGGCATCTCGGGCTATCCCTCGACGGAGGATAAAGTGCGCGGACTGACTGAGATCATCGCCTTCCAGCGCTCGCTGCTCAAGAAATACTTCGGCGACGAGACCAAGGTGCCGCAGCTGTTTATTCCATATAAAGAGGTGCTCGATGCCTATAACGCCGGACTGCAGGTGCCCGAGGACATCACGCTCTGCTGGGTGGACGACAACCACGGCTACATCCGCCAGTTGCCCACTCCTACGGAGCAGGCTCGCAGCGGCGGCAACGGCGTCTACTACCACTACAGCTACTGGGGCTCGCCGCAGGACTATCTGTGGATCTGCTCGCACTCGCCCTCACTGACCAGCTATGAGCTGTCGCGTGCCTACGACCAGGGCATACAGACACTGTGGGTCATCAATGTGGGCGACATCAAGCCGGCCGAGATGGAGCTGGAGTTTGCCATGGACCTGGCATGGGATATCAATGCCTGGACACCCGATAAGGCTTACCTCTACAACCGCTACTGGGCGGCCAAGACCTTCGGCGAGGAGGTGGCCGACGCCATGGCTGAAATCAAACTGGAGTACTACCGACTGGCTGCCGGCGGCAAGCCCGAGCATGTGTTCGACATCCACTTCACCAATGCCGAGAAGGACCAGCGCATAGCCGACTACAAGGCACTGATGCAGAAGGTGGACGACCTGAAGGGCCGCATCCCTGCCGATCTGCAGGATGCCTACTTCCAGCTGATAGAGTACCCCGTGAAGGGTGCCGCCAACATGAACATCAAGATTTTCCGTGCCGCTCAGAGCATGGAGCTGGCTAAGGCAGGTGAGCGCGACAAGGCCCTGGAGTATGCTGCCGAGGCACGTTCGGCCTTCCGTCAGATTACAGACCTCACCACCTATTATAATAAGTCGCTGGCTGGCGGCAAGTGGGACGGCATGATGAACTACAAGCCTCGTGACCACGCTCACTTCGGCATGCCCGAGACGGCTACGCTGTCGAATATCAACCCGGTGAAGGTGCAGCAGAAGGCCGAACCGCAGGTCACCGTCATACCAGCCGTGAACTACTCAGCCGTGAAGGGCACGTTCACCATGATGCAGGGACTGGGCGTCAGCAACCAGGGACTGACCGTATGGCCACTCGACATGACGAAATACAGCGTATCGCAGGCACCCTACCTGGAATACGATGTGCCGGTGAAGAAAGGTAAGAACACCATCTCGGTGCGTTGCCTCTGCACCTTCCCGGTGAACACCACCTACGACATGCGTGTCGCCGTGAGTGCCGACGGAGCAACGCCCACAACGGTATCGCTGAAGACTACCGCCATGGCAGGCAAGTGGAACACCACGGTGATGCAGGGCTTTAATGATGCCACCGTGGAATACACCGCCACCGAGGACAAGACCATCAAGGTGCGGGCCTATATCCTTGACCCGGGCATCGTGGTCAGCGACGTCTATTTGACGATGCCTGCCGTCGAGGACAACACCCTCACGGAGCAGTTGATAGAAAACTACGACTTTGAATACAACCATGATTGCCAGCTCAATGTAGCTGGCAATATTGGTAGGGGCGTACCCTGCGGATGGACGCAGACAGGCGAGCTGAAGAAGGGTGCCAACGGACTGGACTCCTACGGTGTGAACCAGGATGCCACAAACCTGCATGGCACCAACGTATGCTGGTTCAACTCCGTGCCCATGCCGTCGAACTTCGAGCTGTCGCAGACCATTCCTGCCTCGAAGCTGCAGCCAGGCACCTACCGCGTCACCTGTATGCTGTGGGTGGAGAACTCAAAGAAGACTACCTGCCGCCTGTTTGCCAACAACAACGTGCAGTACTATGGCTACGAGAGCGACTACACCAACCTGCTCACCCCTGGCGAAATCAACACCTATGCCGGCTATGCAGGCGGTGGCACCGAGAACATCGTGCTGCGCGACATGGAGGTCTATGTCACCGTGGCCGAGGGCGAGGACCTGAAGCTGGGCATCAGGACGAGCAACAGGAAGAACGACGGCTCGTCGGCCACCGACAACAGCGGCTGGTTCAAGGTGGATTATTTCCACATTGAGCGCGTCAGCGAGGAGCCGAAGCCTGTCACCGAAAACCTGAAGCTCACCGAGAAACTCATCACCAACTATGACTTCGAACTGTACAGCGACAATGGTACCGTCCGCGAGAATACCTCGGGCGACACCCGTCGCTACACCCCCTACGGCTGGAACATCGTAGGCTCCTTTCCCGGACAGTCCTACGGCATCAACCGAGATGCTGCCAACCCCCACAAGACCAATGTATCGTGGTTTCTGCCGCAGGGCGGTCATTTTCCAGACGGCTTCGAACTCTACCAGGAGATTCCCGCCGACCAGATAGAGCCGGGCCGCTACATCGTGGAGTGCAAGCTGTGGGTGGAGGAGGGCTATCTGGCCACCACCCGCCTCTTTGCCAACAAGAACGTGCAGTACTACGGCATGGACATCGACTACAAGAACAACCTCACCGAGGGCGAGAACAACACCTTCGCAGGCTATGTGGGCGGCATCAACGGCAACTTCATCCTGCAGGACATGTATGTCTATGTAGATGTGGCTGAGGGCGAGGGCCTGCGACTGGGCATCCGTGCCGACGGACGCCAGAGTGACGGCACGCTTCACCCCGAGCAGAAGAACGGCTGGTTCAAGGTCGATTATTTCCGCATCTGTAAGGAGAAGCAGTCAGGGACTCAAGGCATCGCGCCCCTACACTCGTTCTCTTCCACCTCCTCTCCCAGCCTCTACACCCTCGACGGACGTCCTGCCACAGCCGGACACCGTGGCATCGTGGTAGAGAAAGGACAGAAGCGGGTCAAAAAATAAGTGCTGGAGCCGTCCAGGCTCCAGCATTTAGAGAAATAAGTGTAATTCATGAGATATTGAAAAGTTGATACCAAAATCAGGGCGGCAGTTTGGTACGGTCCGTACCAAATGGTGGTAGTAATCCCTTTGATAGTGTTTTCGTAATCAGTTGCAAAGGTAGAGTTTTTTTTCAGAATCAACCAAATATTTCACAACCATTTCTCGCAATCGGCCCTTATTTCACCATTTCATATCCGTTACCGTTCCAGCGGTAGAGATAGGTTGTCTCGTCAAAGTCGCTGATAGCCATGATGTCATGCCACCCTTGTGTCTTGTTCTTTAAGATGACGAATGTGCCGTCTGTATCAAGCTCAAACCGAGTGTTGCCACTTGTGAAATATTCTGCATATATGGTATATCCAAAGCGGTGCATGCCTACCACGAAGTGTACCATCTCGTTCTTTCCATCGTCATTCAGGTCAATGGGGTAATCTTTTGAATCGTCTAATTCATAGTTGTCATCACCGAAAATACTGTTAAGTGTATAGCGTTTCAGCTCAGGTCCAGACTCTATCGCCTCATGCTCGATGGTGACCAGATTGCCTAATACAAACATGAGGCGGGTTTTTTCCATGCTTTCATTATGTAGGAAAGTCCACTTACCGTCCATTTTTTCTGTCACGAACCTGGGACTAATATCTTCACTCTGTTCAAATTTTCCCGTGAAGATGTTGTATGAAACAATGAATTGCTGGCCCTCGTATGCCACTGATTCTGACCATGAGATAAGGGCATCCATGTTACCATCGTTGTCGTAGTCGTGTTGGTCGACAATATAACCAAGGAAACTCGGTATAGGTATACCAGTGTAGATGACCTCGCCCCCCTTGGTGGCATATACCCGGTAGTTACCGTAATCATCCCTATTGGGGTCATCGCATTTTAGCAGGTAATAGTCGGTCACAGTGCCTTCAGGCAATACTACTTTATCTTCGGTTGTGCTTGCTAGCTCATAGTCCTTTTCTTCCTCTGCGTATGCTTCATATTCTGGCTCATCATCAATGTCCGTGTCATGATTCATTACATTAAACAATGGCAGTACGATTAGCAGTGTCAGGATGGCGGCTACCACAGCCCAAAGCCATGAGCGCACCTTTTCCAGCAGAGCAGCCATGCGGTTGTCTGCTGTGGCCAGGTCTTCTTCTGTTTCGCCTTCTTGAACTGTCAGTCCGTTCATCATGCGGTTCCATCCTATGATAGGTTTCACGAGCGAGAAGATGGACCACAGGATAGTAAAGAAAATAAAGACAGACGTGACGATGACGTGTATGTAGTAGAGTGCTTTCATGGATGACACAGCACTGTCGGCACGTCCACCAAAGTCATTGATGGAGTGCTCCAGTTGATGGAGGCTCGTAGCATTTATCTCAGCACCGTCCAGGGCATCTCTCAATGTTCCTCTGAAGACGATGATCATCAGGACCGTAAATAACAGATATACAAGAGGCATGATGAGCAGCCGTAACTGGCATACGCTGCCATAGCGCAGGTTCTCTGCTCCTTGCTTGCCTCTGTCGTTGAGTGTGTCACTCTGCCGAATGTTAGCGAAGGCGTTCTTCGTCATCACTGTACCAACGATGGCAATTATCCATACAGCAAGGAGAGCAAGGAGTCCTACAGTTTCATTCTTTATGGCAAAGGGAGAAATTATAAATATCCACATTGCTGCCAGCACGACATAGACACCTGTACTGGCACGTGACATCAGATGCCGCTCATCGTCATCGACCTGTACAGCTGCAAACTGTCTGATACGCAGAGCATAGAATATCTGTGCCACCAGCGTGGTGAGAATCAGCAGTCCTAAAATGAAGAAGAACAACTCTGTTTTTGTGCCGTCGCTGCCATTTCCACCTAAAAGATCAGCACCTGCTTCCTGTATGATTTCCTTGATAGCACCTTTCGATAAAAACATTTCTATAATACCGCCCACCACTAGGCTGACAGCCGTAAAGATAGACACATACAGCACTCGTTGAGCTGCATTTCTCCATTGTTCCCTTGTTGTAGTCATAGTTGTATTGTTTGCATTATTCTGAGTGCAAATATAGAGAAAAATAACGAACCCTCCAAAAGATTTCTCCAAAAGATTTGATTATTTTGGGTTCCATACAGTTATACACTGCCATTTATGTTTGTTTTATCAGATGCAAAGTAAATGCAAACAGCATTTTTTCTTTTTCCTGATGATAATTGCTTAATTTTGCAGGCAAAAAAAGAAAGATGATGCGATTTGTACTCATGGCTATGACGCTGAGCCTGCTGATGGCTTGTCATTCTGCCACAGGCAGCGACAAGCAGTCATTCGTCCTGCAAGGTGCGTGGACGCTGCAACAGGTGGAATATCCCTACGGACGCACAGACACCTTCTCTATACGACAGGGCATGCCCCTCAGACTCTATGAGGGCGACAGCGTGATATATACCTGTATGATAGCCAAGACTGAGACGGGACTCATTGTACGGCACAGTATGATGAACCATGTGACGCTGTTGTCTAAGGGTAATGGCGAGTATGTCTATATGGAAGATGGCGACCCACGGCCCCTGACGATAGTCAATGACTCCACCATTGTCATTCAGCGCAACGGGGCTCTCTCCACCTGGCATCGGGCTGATGACATCGCTCAGGAATGGGGGCCAGAGATTAAAGACATCATCACAGCCGACCTGCAGCGAACGGATGAGAACAGCACTCAGAGCTATGTACTCTCGGCCAAGGAACGACGGCAGGCTGACGTCATCCATATCTTTATCATCGCCACCATAGCAGCAATCATCCTGCTGTTACTTATTGCCCGCATTGCCGTTCAGAACCGGAGGGCGAAACAACGGCTGCAGCTGCAACTACAGCAGATACAGGAGGTGAGGCAGGAGCGACCACAGACGGTGAGACAAGCCATCGAATCGGTGGAGACGGCCTATTTCGCTTCTGACGACTACGAATCATTGCAGCACCGCATAGCCACAGGACAGCGGCTGAAAGAGGCCGACTGGCAGGAGATAGAAGGCCACATCAGGAAAGTCTATCCTGGCTTTATCAGTCAGTTGCGCGGACTCTATGCTATGTCCGAACTCGAGTATCAGGTGTGTCTGCTCATCAAGCTGCGCATAGCACCGTCGGACATCGCTGCTGTGCTGGCTCGCGACGTGAGTACCATCAGCACCGTGCGCAGCCGGCTCTACAAGAAGGTATTTGGACAGAAAGGAGGCTCGCGTGAGTGGGACGAATTTATCCTTTCCATCGGTGGATAAACGCTGTGCAAACTAAATGCAAACCACGCGCAAAGCAAATGCAAAATCATAATCTTGCATTCATCGGAAAAAGGCTCTACCTTTGCAGCGACCATTCAAAATAATGTCTAACTAAAAAACAAAAAGCGTATGAAAAAAGTCATGTTAGTGATGGCAGTGGCACTCATGAGTGCGCTGCAGGTAAGTGCCCAGAACGTGAAGATGGACGACAAGGAAATCATCGGTGTATGGCTCATGGAGTCCATGCAGTGGGAGGGTGAGAAGAAAGTGGTGTGCGGCAAGGAGACCGGCTACATCCAGTTCAAATACTACGGTCCCGACGGAGAGTATGCCTGTGCAGAGATTGCGCTGTCTAAGGATGGGAAATGCGTGGTGATGCCCCACGAATATGGTACCTATTCACTCAAGGACGGCTGGTACTCGGAAATGGGCCGCAAGCCCATCAAGGATGCCATCGTGTGGGTTGACAAGACAACGACGAAGGGCACCTGGATGAAGCGTCACGACATCTGGAAGAAGCAGACCACGATGCCCGAAAAGCTGCGCAAGTACATCGTTGACTGCTGCAGGATGAAGGAGATGCCTGCCGACATCCAGCAGATGATCAAGCAGACGATGTTCAAATGATAAAGTACAGTTAGTAAATATAATCAGAAACCCGGGCGATTCTGGAGGTAGCAGTGATGCTCCCTCCAGAATCTTTGTATGGCAAACAGACTATTACTAAGTCTCATTTCCTATGTCTCAATCTTGGGAACATTTTCCGCACACGGAGGACGTAGCGCGACACCGTGGGGCCGCCGATGATGAGCGTCACGGCCACGATGACCAGCAGCATGCCAATGGCCAGACGAGGCGTGAGCACCTCGCTAAACAACAATACGGCGATGGCTACGGCCGTAACGGGCTCCAGTGCACCCATGATGGCTACAGGTGTGGAGCCGATGCGCTGGATGGCGGCGCTAGTGCAGAGCAGCGACAGGGCCGTGGGGAACAGGGCCATAGACAGCGCCGAGAGCCACAGCAGCGGCTGGGCATTAAGAATGGCAAAGGTGTGAACGTCGAAGCGGAAGGCAAAGAGGAACAGGCCGAAGAAGATGACGTAGAACGTGAGCTTCAGCGTAGGTATCTCGCGGATGCTGCGACCGTTGACCCATACCAGATAGATGGCATAGCTCAGAGCCGAGAGGAAGACGAGCAGCAGACCTGTAGGCGACAGCACTACCCCACCCTCGCCCCTGTAGAGCAGGGCTATGCCGGTGGTGGCCAGCAGGATGCTGAAGATGGTGACCATCGATGCCCGCTCATGGAAGAAGACGGCCATAATGATGGTGACCAGGATGGGATAGATGAAGAGCAACGTCGAGGCGATGGCTGCTCCGATGTAGGCATAGCTCACATAGAGCGTCAGCGACGAGGCAGCCATGAGCAGTCCAAGGGCTACAAGTGGCAGCAGTTGGGTGCGTCGCAGGCCGAATCCCCTACCCCGCGCCTTCATGATGAGTGCCAACATGGGCAGGGCGAAGACGTAGCGCAGGAAGAGCACGCTGAAAGCATCGATGCCGGCATTGAGCAGCGGCAGGGCAAACAGCGGGTTGGTGCCGTAGCTGGCGGCGGCCAGTGCGCCTAAGAGGTAGCCAGTCAGCGGACTTCTGCTTTTTTCCATCCTTTAACCATGAAGTATGCACCGATGATGATAAAGGGGATAGAGAGAATCTGGCCCATGTCGAGGGGCATGCCAGCCTCGAAGGCTACCTGTATCTCCTTGGTGTACTCAATGAAGAAACGGAACAGGAAGATGTACAGCAGGCAGAAGCCGAAGTAGAAACCTGTGCCGAGTTTTGGAGTTTGATGTTTGATGTTTGAAGTTTGAAGTTCTTTTCTGTCCCTACTGTAGATGATGAGCATGATGACGAAGAGCAGGGCGTAGGCCAGTGCCTCGTAGAGCTGCGAGGGATGGCGTGGGTCGTGGGCAATGTCGGGACTGCCGTTGACGAAGAGGAAGGCCCAGGGCACATCGGTGATGCGGCCTACTATCTCGGAGTTCATCAGGTTGCCCAGGCGGATGAAGCAGGCGGTGGTGCCGGTAGCGATGGCGATATTGTCGAGCACGGTCCACATCTTGACACCGGTATGCTTGCAGTAGAGCAGCAGGGCGAGGATGAGTCCCAGCGTGCCGCCATGCGAGGCCAGTCCCTCGTAGCCCGTCACGTGCCAGTCACCATCGGCCGTAAACCTGATGGGCAGCAGCATCTCGACGATGTGCTTGCCTGACGATAGAAAGTAGCCCGGCTCATAGAACAGGCAGTGGCCCAGGCGGGCGCCGATGAGGATGCCGAGGAAGCAGTAGATGAACAGCGGGTCGAACTTCTCGTCGGGTATCTTCTGGTCCTTGAACAGTCGTTTCACTACAAAGTAAGCCAGTGCCAGTCCGATGAGCCAGCACAGCGAATACCAGCGGATGCTGAACGAGCCGATGTGGAAGGCCTCCAGTGAGGGGCTCCACGTGATGTATAGCAGTAATTGTGTCATATAATAGTATTTGTCTTAAATAACTCCCCTCCTTTCGGGAGGGGTTGGGGGGAGGCTTTAAACATTAAAGCGGAAGTGCATGATGTCGCCATCCTGCACGACGTAGTCTTTGCCCTCTACGCCCATCTTGCCGGCTTCGCGCACAGCAGCCTCCGAACCGTACTTGATGTAGTCGTCGTACTTGATGACCTCGGCACGGATAAAGCCTTTCTCGAAGTCGGTGTGGATGACGCCGGCACACTGCGGAGCCTTCCAGCCCTTCTTGTAGGTCCAGGCCTTCACCTCCATCTCACCAGCGGTGATGAAGGTCTCGAGGTTCAGCAGGGCGTAGGCTTTCTTGATGAGGCGGTTGACGCCGCTCTCCTCCAGTCCCAGCTCTTCCAGGAACATCTGCTTGTCTTCGTAGCTTTCCAGCTCGGCAATGTCCTCCTCGGTCTTGGCAGCGATGATCATCATCTCGGCGCCTTCCTCGCGGGCCAGCTCCCCTACCCTCTCTGTGAAAGCGTTTCCCGCTTTCGCATCCTGCTCGCCGACGTTGCAGACATAGAGCACGGGCTTTGAAGTGAGCAAGCAAAGGTTGCGGGCACAGTCCTGTTCCTCCTTCGACTCGAACTCCACGATGCGGGCATTCTTGCCCTGATCGAGCGCCTC
>JAFUSV010000109.1 GCA_017467565.1 Prevotella sp. | reverse complement strand
CGTGACTTCCCACTTTGCATGTACTCAATGCAAATACTGCGTTTCAAACCGCGACTGAATTTTGTTCTACTCATAATACTTTAAACTTTAAAATTTAACATTTAAGGCCTTATATGAGTCAACCTATTTCAGTACAAGACAGTGAACAGTCTAAATGCTGGGAGAGAAAGCGGAAAACAGTCCGACTGAACAGCACAAACACCAGCACACACATTTTTTTTCATTAACCGCAAAAAAAGTTGCCCTAACATTCGTAGACCGCAACGGAAATGTAGTACCTTTGCGCCCGTCAATATGCGAATGACTCTGTCCGGAAGTTTGAATTGACATCATGAAACACTATAAAACAAAAAAGCCCCCTCTTTTCCGGAGGGGGGTTGTGAGGAGGCTTTTTTTCTTAGACGCTCTGCGGCAGCTCTATCCAGCGCACGTAGCAGAAGTCCTGACGGTGAGGCAGGTTAGCATTCTTAGGATACATGCGGATGGCACTCTTGTACTCACCGGCTTGCTTGGGGCCCAGCTTGGCTTCGAAGGTGTAGCAGTTGCCCTCGTGGCCCACCATCTTCAGGGGCTCGATGCTGTAGATGCTCTCCTCGCCGTCCTTGTTGACGTTGACGTTGACCTTCTCCAGCCCGATGGCATCGTCCAGTCCTTGCTCGTCGATGACCACCTTGAGCACGTACTGCTGTCCGGTCTCTATGCCGCCTGCGGGGAAGTCCCACTCAGCACTGACCACACGGATGGCATCCCAGCGCTGGGCTACGGTCTCCTTCCAGAGTGCAATGTCCTTGGCCTTGCGGTTGTTGTCCTTCGACAGCTGGCGGAAACGCAGAGCCAGCTTCTCGTAGAACTTCGAGTAGTAGTCGTCGAGCTGACGCTTCATGGTGTAGTGAGGAGCTATCTGTGCGATAGAGTTCTTGATGACCTTGATCCAGCCTTCGCTGATGCCCTTCTTGTTCTTCTTATAGTACAGGGGCACTATCTCGTTCTCGAGCAGCGAGTAGATGGTGGCAGCGTCGAGCTGGTCCTGATGTGCCTGGTTCTGATAGGTACGCTTCTCGGTGAGCGCCCATCCGGCACCCTCGCGGTAGCCCTCGAGCCACCAGCCGTCCTTCACTGAGAGGTTGACCACGCCGTTCATCTCGGCCTTCTCGCCACTGGTGCCCGAAGCCTCAAGGGGACGTGTGGGCGTATTCATCCAGATGTCTACGCCGCTCACCAACCGGCGGGCCAGCAGGAAGTCATAGTCCTCGAGGAAGATAATCTTGCCGAGGAACTCGGGACGCTGCGATATCTCGTATATTTTCTTGATGAGTCCCTGACCTGCACCGTCGGCGGGGTGAGCCTTACCGGCGAAGAGGAAGATGACGGGATGCTCGGGATCATTGACAATCTTGGCCAGACGGGCCTCGTCGGTGAACAGCAGGTGGGCACGCTTGTAGGTGGCAAAGCGGCGGCAGAAGCCGATGACCAGCGCGTTGGGGTTCATCTTCTCCAACAGCGACACGACGCGCAAGGGGTCGCCCTGATTCTTGAGCCAGGTCTCGCGGAACTGCTCCTTGATGTAGTCGAAGAGCTTGTGCTTGAGTGCCATGCGGGTCTCCCATATCTCCTCGTCGGGCACCTGGTAGATGGCCTCCCATATCTTCTGGTTCGACTGGTCGCTCATGAACGAGGCATCGAAGTACTTGGCATAGAGCTTGCGCCACTCGGTGGCCGACCATGTGGGGAAGTGCACGCCGTTGGTGACATAGCCTACGTGGTTCTCCTCGGGGAAGTATCCGTTCCAGATACTGGCGAACATCTTCTGGCTGACCCAGCCGTGAAGCTTCGACACGCCGTTGACCTCCTGGCAAGTGTTGCAGGCAAAGGTAGACATGCAGAACTTCTCGCCGTGATCGTCGGGATTGGTACGGCCCATGCCGATGAACTCGTCCCACGAGATGCCCAGCTTCTGGGGATAGCCGCCCATATACTTGCCGAAGAGACCCTCGTCGAAGTAGTCGTGACCGGCAGGCACAGGTGTGTGGACGGTATAGAGGCCGCTGGCACGTACCAGCTCCATTGCCTCGTTGAACGACAGGCCGCTCTCTATGTAGTCGCACAGACGCTGCAGGTTGCACAGAGCAGCATGACCCTCGTTGCAGTGGTAGATGTCCTTCTTGATGCCCAGCTTCTTCAGCAGCAGCACGCCGCCGATGCCCAGCAGTATCTCCTGCTTCAGGCGGTTCTCCCAGTCACCGCCGTAGAGCGAGTGAGTGATGGTACGGTCGAACTCCGAGTTCATCTCGTTGTCGGTATCGAGCAGGTAGAGCTTGATGCGACCTACGTTGACGCGCCACACGAAGGCATGTACCTTATAGTTCATGTAGGGCACCTCGACCACCAGCGGCTGTCCGTTCTCGTCCAGCTGACGCTCTATGGGCAGGTGGGTGAAGTTCTGAGCCTCGTAGTTGGCTATCTGCTGGCCGTCCATCGACAGGCTCTGTGTGAAGTAGCCGAAACGATAGAGGAAACCTACGGCGCACATGTCGACGTTAGAGTCGCTGGCCTCCTTCAGGTAGTCGCCGGCCAGCATGCCAAGACCGCCGCTGTAGATCTTCAGCGCCGAGTGCATGCCGTACTCCATAGAGAAGTAAGCCACCGAGGGACGCTTCTCGTCGGGCTTCACGTCGACATACTGACGGAAGAGCTCGTAGACGTGCTTGATGCGCTTCATCAGGGCCTTGTCCTTCAAAATGGCTTCCTTGCGGGCAAAGCTGAGACGCTCGAGCAGCATCACAGGATTGTGCTTCACGTCATGATAAACCTCGGGATCAAGGTCGCGGAACAGGTCACGAGCCTCATAGTACCACACCCACCACAGGTTGTGGGCAATCTCATCGAGACACTTCAACTCTTCGGGAAGGTTCGATTTCACAAGCAGCTCCTTCCACTGCGGAGCATTTGTGTAGTCTGCTTTGATTTTCATTGTTGTAATTGACTATATTAAATTTATTCTTATTGATTTCACTATTGACGTTCCATCCGTGCCTGCGCTTTCCTCAACGCTATGTCGTAAGCCTCGTAGTAGTACTTGATAAACTGGCTCCAGAGTGCCTGTTTAGACAGCTGGTCGGCATTGCGGCGACAGGCGTCGACCTCTTTCTTCGTCATGTTCGAGAAGTCGGCTACGGTGTCCTTGATGATGTCGGCCACCTCAGAGTAGTTGTAGTCAGTACGGTGAATGACCTTCACGCCGTCGGTAATCTCGCCCTGATGACCGAACACGCGGTTGGCCCACAGGCCGAAGCCTGCCAGGTCGGTCGTGATGCAGGGCACCTTGAAGGCCACAGCCTCCAACGGCGTATAGCCCCACGGCTCGTAGTACGACGGGTAGATGCAGAGGTCGTTGCCCAGCACCACGTCGTAGTACGTCAGGTTGAGTATGCCGTCGTTGCCGTCCAGGTAGCAGGGCAGGAAGATGACCTTCACCTTGTCCTCATGACGATTGTGCATGTCGTAGAACTTCATCATGTTGAGCACATTGTCGTGCCCCATGTTGTGGAGCCAGTGGGTAATCATAGGTACTTCAAGCCCACCCCCATCCCCTCCCCAAGGGAGGGGTGATTGTTCGCAACTGCCCTGGCTCCCCTCCCTTTGGGAGGGGGTGGGGGTAGGCCTCATCCGCTCCTGCAGGTCCTTGCGGGGCTCACCTACCCAACCGGGCACCACGATGAATGCCAGCACCTTCTTGCTGAGCTGGCGGTCGCGCAGCAGACGGTTCATAGCCTCTACAAACACGTCGATACCCTTGTTGCGGAACTCGTAGCGACCCGACGTCGACACAATCAGCGTGTCGTCGTCCAGATCTTCGCCCAGCAGGGCGTTAGCCACCTGCAGCATGCGCTTGCGGGCCTCCTTGCGCTTCGTGGTGAAGGTGGTACCCTTGGGCACGAAACTATTGTCAAAGCCATTGGGCAGCACCACGTCTACAGGCTTGTCGAGCAGCTCCACGCACTCGTGGGCCGTTATCTCGCTCACCGTCGTGAAGCAATCCACGTGGTGGGCCGTCTGCTTCTCTATCGAATGCTTGCTCTGCATGTTCAGCTCGCCAGCCATCTGGTCGCCGTTATAGGCAAACAGATAGTCGTACAGCGGCTTCTGGTTGCCGGCTATCGAGCGCCCTATGCTCGTGGCATGCGTGGTGAAGATGGTGCCTATCTGCGGCAGTTTATTGTTGATGTAGAGGGCACCGAGGCCGCACATCCACTCATTGGCGTGATACACCACTTTGGGTTGAGCACCGAGAGCCGAGAGCTGCGAGTTGTAGATGCTCTCTACTACAAGGCCTGCTGCATACGAAAACATCGAAGCCTCGTCGTAGTCGCCGTAGGCATGTAGCGAGTCCACCTGATAGTGCTCCCACAACCAGCCGTATATCTCGTTCTTCTTCTCAAAATAAGGGGTAAAGTCCACAAGGACTGCGATAGGTTCGCCCGGCACCGTCCAGCGACCTACTCTTACCTTCAGCCCCTGCGCGCATGCCTCACGTTGCCACTCGGCAAAGAGAGATTGGTCCTCACGGAAATAGGGCGATTCCTTCTCTTTCCAAACGTCCGGTCCTATAAAAATAATTCTATCCTGATGCGTTTCTTGAAGTGTTTTAGCTCTTGTAGAAAGTACGGTATATATGCCACCAACTTTATTGCACACCTCCCAGCTCGACTCAAAGATATAATCCGGAGTTAACTGTACTTTATTCATCGTTATTGTTTATAAACGGCTGCAAAGGTACTAAAAAAAATCCTAAAAATACTACGTTTACTCAATTATTTTATCTTTTTCAGTCATTTATTGATTTATATTTGCTATCTTTGCCGCCAGATAATTCGTTGATGATATGAAACAGATGTTTATCACACTCTTGCTCATGACGGCTCTCACGGCTCACGCCCAGACGGACTCTACCGCCTTTCGCGCGCATATATATAATAAGGAGTACGATGTCAGCATGCACCTCAACTTCTACGACCACGACATCACGGTGCCGCAGATGGACATCTTCGGACAGGTACCTGGATACATCACCAACGGCAATGCCGTCTTCTGCTGGATAGTGCTCGAAGCCGACGTGCTGGACGACCGTACTGCAAGCATGGTCATCGTCAACGAGTCGGGCAGCGAAGACCTCACGGCATCGCTCACCCAAGTCAACGACAGCACCTACACCCTGCGCCAACTGAAAGGCAGCACGATGAAGATGCTCAAAGGCAGAAAATGGCAGAAATTGCCCTCTAATATGACCTTCATACGCAAAAAGTGAGAAAAAAATTTGGCCGTTCGGTTTTTTTTCCCTACTTTTGCACCCGATAACTAACAGTATTAACCCATTCTAAAAACGTTTATTGCCTATCGATACAAGATTTACTTCATAAGAAAAAAAGACATTTGATATGAAGAATTTTGAAAGTGTGACCGACGAAGCGTTGGCCCTCTTGTATGTAGAAGGTAATAATCGTGCGTTCGATGAATTATTATCACGCACACAGAGTAAGCTGTTTACCTACATCATGTTCGTCGTACGCGACCATGATATTGCTGACGACATCTTCCAGGAGACGTTTGTCAAGGTCATCACGAAGCTGCAGAACGGACAATACGCCGACTCGGGCAAGTTCCAGTTCTGGGTGACACGCATCGCCCACAACGTCATCATGGACTGGTACAGGCAGCAGCAGAGCCACAAGACCTACGAACCCAACGAGAAGAACGACCTGCAGAACCTGCGCTGTGCATCGGTGCTCGACACCTACCGCGAGTCGGAGCTCATCAACGAGCAAGTGCTCTCTGACGTCAAGCGCCTCATGGAGGCCCTGCCTGCTCCTCAGCGCGAAGTGGTCTACATGCGATACTTCCAGCAGTTGTCATTCAAGGAGATAGCCCAGCTGACGGGGGTCAGCATCAATACGTCACTGGGACGTATGCGCTATGCCCTCATCAACATGCGTCGTATGGCCAAAGAAAATCAGATGGAGCTCAGCTACGCATCATAAGCACTTCAGCTCGTGAATCACCTGTTCGGGATTCGCGGCCTTGAAGACATAGCTGCCGCTGACCAGCACGTCTACACCGGCCCTCACCAAACGGGGGGCCGTTTCTTGTTGCACGCCGCCGTCAACCTCTATCAGCGCCCGGCTGCCCTTCGCGTCTATCAGCTGGCGCAGCCGCTTCACCTTGTCGATGGTATTCTCTATGAAACGCTGACCGCCAAAACCGGGGTTGACACTCATCAGCAGCACCATATCCACATCGCCTATAATATCCTCAAGCATCGCGACGGGAGTCGACGGATTGAGCGTCACGCCTGCCTTCATGCCTGCCTGATGTATCTCCTCGATGGTACGATGCAGGTGCACGCAGGCCTCCAGGTGCACGTTCATCATCATGGCTCCCAACTTGCGCGTCTGCTGGATGTAACGCTCAGGACGTTCTATCATGTAGTGCACGTCGAGCGGCTTACGGCAGACAGAGGCTACAGCCTCCAAGACAGGAAATCCAAACGAGATGTTGGGAACAAACGAGCCGTCCATCACATCCAGATGAAGCCAGTCGGCCTCCGAACGGTTGATCATGTCAATCTCTCGGTCCAGATGCAGGAAATCGGCTGCTAACAACGATGGCGAAACCAATGTCATAACTTCAGTCAGTTTTTTACTCAATTCAGGCAATATGCCTGCTGCTGCGCCACACGATAGGTGTAGGCTATCTGCTTGATCAATCTGATGGTTCTTTCACTGGGTGTCATTTCTTCGTGAGTAAATATTTGCATAGGCATTTGAATGTATGGGTTACATATAAAGTAACGAACACCCTACGCCATTTATTATATCATTTCACAAAATAATTTTCCAACCCCTTCATGCCGTTCAGAAACGCAGCAGCATCCATCCGCTTCTTGCCTGCCAGCTGCAACTCGTCTATCGCGAGCAGGAAGTCCCGGCAGGCTATGTACAGGTGACGTTTGTCGGCTACCAACTGCCCCACCCTGCCGGTCGTCGGCAGCTGGGTCTTCGTCGTGCGCAGCACCTTCAGCACCTGACTGGTGCCGTCGGTCTTCGTCAGTTCGGTCCAGGCACCGGGGTACGGCGACAGACCGCGCACGAAGTCATAGACGCGCTTAGCCTCCTGCGTCCAGTCTATCTGGCACGTCTCCTTGAATATCTTGGGAGCTGCCGGCAGGTCGGTTTCCTCGGGCTGTACCCTACTCTCAGGATGGCCGTCGGCAGCAATGATCTTGTCCAACGTACGCATACAGAGCTCGGCACCCAGCTTCATGAGCCCGTCGTACACGTATTCCACGTCGGCCTCGTCGGGTATGTCGAAGGTCATCTGGTCAATGATACGCCCCGTGTCGATGTCGTGATCCAGGAAGAATGTTGTCACGCCCGTCTGACGCTCACCGTTGATGACGGCCCAGTTGATAGGTGCAGCCCCACGATAGCGCGGCAGCAAGGCAGCATGAACATTGAACGTACCGTATTTCGGCATAGCCCACACCACCTCGGGCAGCATACGGAAGGCTACAACCACCTGCAGATTGGCATCGTAGCTCTTCAGGGCTTCCAGGAAGGCGGGGTCTTTCATCTTCTCCGGCTGCAGCACGGGCAACCCATGTTCCTGGGCATATACCTTCACGGCCGACGGCTGCAGCACCGATGCGTGACGACCTACTGCCTTGTCGGGCTGAGTGACGACAGCCACCACGTCGTAGCCCCCCTCCACCAGCGCCTTCAGCGTCTCTACGGCAAAATCGGGCGTACCCATGAACACTATTCTCAAATCTTCTTTCTTCATATCTAATCTTTCATTTTTTCATCTTTCATCTTTTATCTTTCATCTTTCATCTCCCTCACTCCTCACTGAAGTCGGCCACCATCTTTCTGTACTGCGTGTACATGCGCTGACGCGAGATATAACCCTTCAGGTGCTCTTCCTGATCGAGGACAGGCAGCCAACTGGCCTGTGTCTCCTCAAACACTTTCATCACCTCCGTCATGGGCATCGAGTCCAGCAGGATAGCCTTCGGCGGCTGCATTAGCTGGCTGGCCACAAAATGATGATACAGCTCAATACGGAACACCACGTGGCGGATATTCGAGATGTCTATCTCGCCCAGCAGTTTGTCGGCAGCGTCGAGCACAGGGACGATGACACCGTGCGAACGGCTGATCTTATGTACTATCTGCCCCAAGTCCATATCGGGACTCACGGCGATATAGTCACGGTCTACGACGCTGTCCAGCTGCATCAGCGTGAGCACGGCCTGGTCGGTATTGTGGGTAATCAGCTTGCCCTCGCGAGCCAACCTCGCACCGTAGATGCTGTGAGGCTCGAACAGGATAATCACCAGATAGCTGGTCACCGACACAATCATCAGCGGCAGAAACAGGCTGTAGCCGCCCGTCAGTTCGGCTATGAGGAAGATACCCGTCAGCGGGGCATGCATCACCCCCGACATCACGCCGGCCATGCCCATCAGCGCAAAGTTCTTCTCCGGCAGATAGGTTCCCAGCG
Organism: Prevotella sp.; assembly: GCA_017467565.1. Taxonomy (GTDB): domain Bacteria; phylum Bacteroidota; class Bacteroidia; order Bacteroidales; family Bacteroidaceae; genus Prevotella. The sequence continues at coordinate 6,755 of JAFUSV010000109.1, read as the reverse complement.
AATACTGATTCCAGAAGCGCGAGAAGAAGAAGCCGGCAAAACAACCTACAAACAGCGAGGGAGCAAACGTACCGCCGCAACCTCCTGCACCATTGGTAGCCGACGTCGCCACGACCTTCGACAGGATGACAAAGGCGATGTAAGCCAGCAGCAAGTCGCCCTCCCCGGAGAACAGCGAGTTGTTCAGTATGCGGTTCCAGTCATCCTCGCTGTTGCCATTCAGCAACAAGTCGATAGAAGCATAGCCTTCACCATAGAGCACGGGAAACAGGAAGATGAGCAGGCTCAGCAAGGCACCGCCCACACAGAGACGCACGTAGGTGCGGTTCTTGAAGCGGGCAAAGAAACTCTCGCATACACCCATCATACGAATGAAGTAGAGACTGACCAATCCGCAGAACACGCCCAGACACAGGCAGCCCGGGATGCGGTCTACTGTCCACATATTGTCCAAATGGAATGAGAACAGGGCTGCGTCGCCACTGAAGATATAGGTGAAGCAGGTTGCCGTCACACACGACACGAGGATAGGCAGGAGCGAAGCCATCGTCAGGTCTATCATCAGCACCTCCACCGTGAACACCAGCCCGGCGATGGGAGCCTTGAAGATGCCCGCTATAGCACCGGCGGCACCACAGCCTATGAGCAGCATCAGCGTCTTGCTGTCCAACTTGAACACACGACCCAGGTTGCTGCCTATGGCCGACCCCGTCAGCACAATAGGAGCCTCGGCTCCCACCGAACCGCCAAAGCCGATGGTGATAGCCGACGCTACGACTGACGTCCACGTATTGTGGGGCTTCAGCTGCGACCGGTTGGAACTGATAGCATAGAGTATGCGCGTGATGCCGTGCGAGATGTTATCCTTGACGACATAGCGTACGAAGAGCATCGTCAGCAGGATACCTATCACAGGATATACCAGATACTGCCAGTTGGCCGAATAGGCTGTCGACGAACTGGTCAGGAACGTGGCTATATGATTGATGAGCGAATGAAGGATATAGGCAGCAACAGCCGAGAAGAAACCTACAAAAAGAGCCAGCAGCAGTATAAACATGCGCTCGCTCACATGCGTCTGGCGCCAGTTGTTCAGACGCAAGAACCAATTCGTCGACGATTCCTTCGATGTATCTTCCACAGAGACCGCCATTTACGATTTCATCAGTTCGTCAAAGAAAGAGTCGAGGTCCTTGTCCAGGTCCTTCATCAGCTCCGGGTCGATGATGACCAGCTCGTCGTCTACCAGATAGAGCTCACCCAGAGACTCATGGTCCTCGTCTTCCAGCACAAAGGCATAGGGTTTCAGGATTGACATCGACTCTACCAGATTCTTCTGTCGCTCCAGACATTTCCTGATGTCACCCATGATGGTCTCATAGAAGTCATCATCCTTGTTGTCTATCCATTGTTCCACGACACAGCGGGTCAGTTCGCGGTCATCATCGTCGTATGTCACCAGTTCACCCGTCTCCTGTGTCACCCTGACGTGGATATCGGTCAGTATGTCGGCCTCCTTGCTGGCTGGGAATTTCTCAGCTGTCTTACGAATGGCGCGCTCAATTTGCTGAAGTGTCTGTTCGGTTGCTTTCATATCTTTCTTGCTTTTCTGATGCAAAAGTATAAAAAAGATTTGTATTTGCAAACGTTTACGACTTTTTTTCAAGAAAAAAGTGCAATTCTTGACGCGGATTGCTCAAAAATTAGTACCTTTGCGGCCGAAATGAGCACTATCATCAGACACCAAGGCATCATTGAATCTTTAGACGGCTCTCATCTGCGCGTCAAGGTCATCCAGACCACTGCCTGTGCCGCCTGCAAGATTCAGAGTCATTGCAACGCATCGGAATCGAAAGAGAAAGTGATTGATGTCTACGACAAGACTGCAGCCCGGCAATGCCAGCCGGGACAGACGGTCACGGTGACGACCGAGGGCACTATGGCGGCACGCGCACTCCTGCTGGGCTTCGGCCTGCCCCTGCTCCTCATGATGGTGGTGTTCTTCGCCGCTTCAGCCTTGGCACTGGGCGAAGGTCTCTCTGCATTGCTGATGCTGGCCTCGTTGGTACCCTATTATTTAATAATATGGTGTCTCAGACACCGCATCGCGAAGCGGATACAGTTTAGGATAGAACTATAAAACAGAATCAAAGAAATAGAAGTGACCTTATGAGTTTTATTTGGATTGCAGTAGCTGTTCTTGGAGGCATAGGCCTGATTGCAGCTGTAGTACTGTATGGCTGTTCCAAGAAGTTTGCTGTCTATGAAGACCCCCGCATTGCACAGGTCAACGCACTGTTGCCCGGAGCTAACTGCGGCGGATGTGGATTTGCCGGATGTGGCGGCATGGCCGACGCATTGGTGAAAGGGGCTGATGCCGGTAGCATCGACGGACTCAACTGCCCTGTGGGCGGTGCCGACGTGATGGGCCAGGTAGCCGACCTGCTGGGTATGGCTATAGCCAATGGCGATCCCAAGGTGGCTGTCGTACGCTGCGGAGGCACATGTGCCCTGCGGCCTAAGATTGCTGAGTATGCCGGCCTGCGCACATGTGCTGCGATGAACAGCTGTGGTGCCGGTGAGACGGGCTGCGGTTTCGGATGTCTGGGGTGCGGCGACTGCGTAGAGGCCTGTCAGTTCGGTGCTGTCAGCATCAACGCTGAGACAGGACTGGCCGAGGTCGACGAAGAGAAGTGTACGGCCTGCGGTGCCTGCGTGAAGGCTTGTCCGCGCCACATCATCGAACTGAGGAAGAAGGGGCCCAAAGGTCGCCGTGTCTTCGTCAGCTGTGTGAACAAGGACAAGGGTGCCGTCGCCATGAAGGCCTGCAAGGCTGCCTGCATCGGTTGCGGCAAGTGTGTCAAGGAGTGCCCGTTCGAGGCTATCACGCTGCAGGACAACGTCTCGTACATCGACCCCGAGAAGTGCCGTCTGTGCAAGAAGTGCGTCGAGGCTTGTCCCACAAAGGCTATTCACGCCGTCAATTTTCCCGTTAAAGTAGTAAAGGAGGCTGAAGCATGAAGATCAAGACATTCCGTATAGGTGGTATCCACCCCGAAGAGAACAAGCTCACCCACGAGGTGCCTACGCAGGTAGCCGAACTACCCAAGCAGGCCGTCTTCCCCCTGAGCCAGCATATAGGAGCCCCCGCCAAGCCCGTTGTCCAGAAGGGCGACCACGTCAAGGTGGGTACGCTCATAGCCGAGGCCGGCGGCTTTGTGTCGGCCCCCATCTATTCGTCGGTCAGCGGCACGGTGGTCAAGATTGACACCGTCATCGACGCTACGGGCTACCGCAAGCCTGCCATCATCATCAACGTTGAGGGCGACGAATGGGAGGAGAGCATCGACCGTTCGGAGCAGTTGGAGACCGTTGACCGTCACCCCGAACTGACACCCGAAGAGATTATCGAGCGCATCAAGGTGGCAGGCATCACCGGTATGGGCGGTGCCGGCTTCCCCACATTCATCAAACTGACCCCGCCTCCTACAGCCAAGGCTGAGTGCGTCATCATCAATGCCGTAGAGTGCGAGCCCTACATCACAGCCGACTACCGGCAGATGATGGAGAAGGCCGACGAGATTCTCGTAGGACTGGAACTGCTGATGAAGGCCGCCAAGGTCAACCGCGGCTACATCGGCATCGAGACCAACAAGCCCGCCGCCATCACCCTGCTCTCCCAGAAGTGTGCCGAGCGCTTTTGCCACTCGGATTATCAGGTAGAGGTCGTCCCCCTGAAGCAGCGCTACCCTCAGGGCGGTGAGAAACAGCTCGTCGATGCTGTCATCCGCCGTCAGGTGCCTGCACCGCCCGCTATCCCTGTCAACGTGGGAGCCATCGTGCAGAACGTAGGTACAGCCTTTGCCGTGTACGAAGCTGTCATGAAGCATAAGCCCCTGTTCGAGCGCTATACCACCGTGACTGGCAAGCTGCTGCAGCATCCGGGCAACTTTCTGGTACGCATGGGCACCCCGATGCAACAGCTGATAGATGCCTGCGGCGGTATGCCCGAGGGCGACAACAAGCTGCTGGCAGGCGGTCCGATGATGGGCAAAGCCCTCACCTCGACCGAAGTGCCTATCTGCAAGGGCACCAACTCGGTGACCATCCTCTCGGGCGATGATGCCCGCCGCAAGGAGCCCGAGCCCTGCATCCGCTGCGCCAAGTGCGTAGGTGTATGTCCGATGGGCCTGGAGCCCTATCTGCTGTCCAAGCTGAGTCATCATCAGCTGTGGGAACGTGCTGAGCATGAAGACATCGTGTCGTGCATCGAGTGCGGCTCCTGCCAGTTCACATGTCCAGCCCACCGTCCTCTGCTCGACGAGATTCGTCAAGGCAAGCAGACCGTCATGAGTATTATAAGAAACAGAAATACAAAGAAATGAGCAAACTGATCGTATCACTTTCTCCCCATGCCCACGGACAAGATACCGTAGAGCGCAACATGCGCGGCGTCATCATCGCCCTGCTGCCTGCCCTGCTGGTGTCGTTCCTCTACTTCGGCATCGGCTCGGTCATCGTATGCCTGACCAGCGTCGTGTCGTGTGTCTTCCTGGAGTGGGCCATCAACAAGTACATGCTCCGCAACGAGCGTCTGACCATCACCGACGGCTCGGCAGCCCTGACGGGTCTGCTGCTGGGCATGAACCTGCCGTCGAACCTGCCCGTATGGATTATCATCATCGGTGCCCTGTTTGCCATCGGCGTGGGCAAGATGACCTTCGGCGGACTGGGACAGAACATCTTCAACCCCGCACTGGTAGGCCGTTGCGCCCTGCTCGTTGCCTTTCCCGCACAGATGACCACCTGGCCGCAAGCCGGACACCTGGGCAGCTACATCGACGTACAGACAGGAGCTACGCCGCTGGCCGTCATGAAGGATGCCATCAAGACCGGTGACATCTCGAAACTCGACCAGCTGCCCGATGCCTTCTCGCTGCTGCTGGGCGACCAGTCGATGGGCGGCGGTGCCGGTACCATCGGTGAGATCTGCGGATTGGCCCTGCTTGCCGGCTTGGCCTACATGCTGTGGAAGAAGATTATCACATGGCACATCCCCGTCAGCATCATTGGCACGGTGTTCGTGTTCAGTGCCGTCATGCACCTGGTGAATCCCGTCTATGCCGACCCGACGACGGTCATCCTGAGCGGCGGTCTGCTGTTGGGTGCCATCTTCATGGCTACCGACTACGTCACGTCGCCGATGACGCCGAAAGGACAGCTCATCTATGGCGTGTGCATCGGTCTGCTGACCATCATCATCCGCAACTGGGGCAGCTACCCCGAGGGCATGTCGTTTGCCATCCTTATCATGAATGCATTTACACCGCTTATTAACACATACGTGAAGCCACGCCGCTTCGGAGAGGAGGTCAAGAAATGAAGAAACTGGAATCATCATTGACCAACATGGTGTTGGTACTGGTAGGCGTAGCCGTCATCATGGGCGGTGTGCTGGCCTACATAAACCACCTGACCAGCGGGCCTATAGAGCAGCAGAAGCAAAAGGCACTCACCGAGGGTATCAAGGAGGTGATGAACAACAAGACGGCAGTCATAGCCCGTCAGGACACCGTCAAGCAGAAGGACGAAAAGGGCAAGGAGCTGACGTTCGTGGTTTACGAAGTCAAGGATCAGGCCGACAAGCCTTTAGGCACGGCTGTGCAGAGCACGACGCTGGGTTTCGGAGGCGACCTGAAGGTGCTGGTAGGCTTCGATGCCGAGGGTACCATCCTGGGCTACACGCTGCTGGAACATGCCGAGACCCCCGGACTGGGAGCCAAGGCCGACAAGTGGTTCCAGCGCGACGGCAAGGGCAACATCATCGGCAAGAACCCCGCCACTGCCCCACTCGACGTGAAGCCTGCCAAGGGCGGCAAGGGTGACGTAGATGCCATCACGGCCTCGACCATCACCACACGTGCCTTCCTGAAGGCCGTCAACCAAGCACACGACCAACTGAAACTGCAAAAGGAGGAATGACTATGAGTTACATACAGATTATCAAGAACGGCATCACGAAGGAGAACCCCACGTTCGTCCTGATGCTCGGCATGTGTCCTACACTTGCCACGACGACCTCGGCCCTCAACGGTCTGTCCATGGGACTGGCTACGATGGCGGTGCTCGTCTGCACCAACTTCGTCATCTCACTCATCAAGAACCTGACGCCCGACAAGGTGCGCATCCCTGTGTTCATCGTGGTCATAGCAGCCTTCGTGACGCTGCTGCAGATGATCATCAAGGCCTACCTGCCCGACATCGACAAGGCGCTGGGACTCTTTATTCCGCTCATCGTCGTCAACTGCATCATCCTGGGACGTGCCGAGGCTTTTGCCTGTAAGAACACGCCAGTGGCTGCCCTCTTCGACGGCATCGGCATAGGCCTCGGTTTCACGATGGCCCTGACGCTCTTAGGCATAGTGCGTGAGTTATTGGGAGCCGGCAGCATCTTCGGTTTCACACTGCTGCCCGAGACCTACAACGTGCTGCTGTTCATCCTGCCTCCAGGAGCGTTCATCACGCTGGGCTTCCTCATTGCCATCGTCAATAAAGTGAAGAGTGAAGAGTGAAAAGTGAAGAATTTGCTACCGCTATTAAGTGAAGAGTGAAAAGTGAAGAGTGAAGAATTTGCTACCGCTATTAAGTGAAAAGTGAAGAGTGAAAAGTGAAGAATTTGCTACCGCTCTCGAGTGAAAAGTGAAAAGTGAAAAATTATGGAATTCTTACTGATATTTATCTCGGCCATCTTCGTG
>JAFUSV010000108.1 GCA_017467565.1 Prevotella sp. | reverse complement strand
CGCAGAGAAGGGACTGAAGTACGAGGCGAACAACTATGCCCTGGGTACGCAACTGCTGAACGCTATCAAGGCGAATCCCTACGATGCGAGCAGTTATCCTGCCATCGACCCAGTGACCGTCAGTCTAGATGACTATCAGAACATCATCATCGTGACTCCGCTCTGGTGGAGCCAGATGGCGGCTGTCATGCAGACGTACCTTTTCCAGAACAGCGCAAAACTGGCAGGCAAGACGGTGGCGATGATAGTGTCGAGCCATTCGAGTGGAATCAGCGGCGTGGTGGCTGATGCCCAGCGACTTCTCCCCAACGCCACTTGGGCTGGTGATGCGCTTTGGATTAATGCCGGCAACCACAGCAACCGCAATTCGCTGATTGAGAACTGGCTGCCGACCCAGAACTTTCAAACTACAAGCAATATGGCACAAGTAATGTATATCACCATCGGCGGCGCAACCAAGACGGCTACGCTGGTCGACAACGCGGCGACGCGAGAACTGGTGGAGAGACTGCAGTCGGCGCCTGTCACGGTGACGCTCAACGCCAGCGGAGGGTTCGAGATTTGGGGCTCGTTGGGATTCTCGCTGCCCATGAGCAACGAACAGATGAATGCTCAGCCAGACGATATTGTTCTTTACAACGGCAGCAACATCTGCATGTTCTACGGTACGAACTCATGGAGTTACACGCGGCTGGGCAAGATTGACGGGCTGACGGAGAGTGAAATGCGAACTTTCCTCAAAGCCGGGGAGAGCAATATCAACGTGACTTTGTCTCTGAACAATACTACAGGCATTAGTCAGGTAAAAACTGGCAATAGGAAGTCCAGGGAGTACACCCTTCAAGGCACATTGGCCCAGACCGGACATAAAGGAATTGTCATTCAAAACGGGAAAAAGATAATCAGATAAAGATGAAGAAGGTAATAGTTATCTCGACGAGTCTTCGTCGTGGTTCAAACAGCGACATGCTCGCTGACAAGTTCGTGGAAGGTGCCAAGAGTGTTGGAAACGAGGTCGAGAAGATTTCTCTCGTTGGTAAGGAAATCCGGTTCTGTAAGGGCTGCTTTGGCTGTCAAAAGCTGGGCAAGTGCGTCATCAAGGACGATGTGAACGACATCATGGCAAAAGTCCTGGCGGCCGATGTCGTGGCATGGGCAACGCCTATCTATTATTACGAGATGAGCGGACAGATGAAGACGCTAATCGACCGTATGAACGCCATGTATGAGCAGGACTACAAGTTCCGTGATGTCTATTTGCTAACCACTGCAGCCGAGGACGAGGAAGAAACACCGAAACGTGCTGAGACTGGGCTGAGGGGATGGATTGACTGCTATCCCAAGAGCCGCTTGGCTGGTACGCTCTTCTGTGGTGGAGTGAACGACCCACGGGAAATTGAAGGTAACAGCAAGTTGCAGGATGCATTTGATATGGGTAAAGGAGTATAAATAAAAAATACTACAATGCAAGGAAATTTTTCTTATCATAATCCCACCAAATTATATTTTGGTGATGAGTCTTTGAACTATCTCAAGGAAGAGTTGAATAATTATGGGCCAGTTGTACTGCTGAATTATGGCAGTGGCAGTGTGAAACGTAACGGCATCTACGATCAGGTTGTCGTCATTTTGAAAGAGGCTGGCAAAACCATCGTGGAGAATCCTGGAGTGATGACGAACCCCACGCTGGAGAAACTGCATGAGGGCGTGAAGATTGCTCGCGAGAACAACGTCGATCTGATCCTGGCTCTCGGTGGCGGCAGTGTCTGCGACTACTCAAAAGGTGTGGCAGCATCCGTCTTCTACGAGGGCGACTACTGGAATCAGTTCTGGCTCCAACAGAAGAATCCGCCTGCTGGTCAGAAAATTCTGCCCGTGGGCTGCATCCTGACGATGGCTGGAACGGGGTCGGAGATGAACGGCGGCAGTGTGATTACCGATGCCGAGAAGAACTTCAAAGTAGGCCATGTGTTCGACGACCGCCTAATGCCGAAGTTCTCTATACTGAATCCGAAGTTCACGATGACCGTTCCAGATAACCAGATGAAAGCTGGCATCTACGATATCATGAACCACATCATGGAACAGTATTTTTCAGACTTCGACGACAACACCAGCGATTATCTCTCTGAAGGCTTGATGCGCAGTCTTATCACGGTTTCCCGCATCGCCGTGAAGAATCCACAGGACTACGAAGCCCGCTCAAACATCATGTGGACGGCAACGTGGGCACTCAACACCCTCATCGGTCTCGGCAAGCGTCAGGACTGGATGGTTCACATGATTGGCCACTCTGTAGGTGCCTGGACGCATGCCCCTCATGGCTATGCTCTCGCTACCGTCTCGATGGCCTACTACCGTCGCGCTATGAAGCCTGGCCTGCCCAAGTTTGTTCGCTTTGCCAAGAACGTGTGGGATATCAAAGGGGACGGTATGACTGACGCACAGATTGCCGATGCAGGTATCGAAGCCATGAGGAACTGGATGCTGGAGATTGGTCTGCCGCTCACTATCAGCGAGATTGGTGCTACAGCTGACATGATTACTGGCATTACAGAAGGTACTATCTGCTATCCCTCTGGCTACATGGACCTGAAGCCAGAGGATGTTGCGGAGATATTGAAAGAGAGTCTGTGATTCCCTACACAGATGCAGACATGCAGGGTAAAAGGGCATTGTGATTCAACAGGGAAAGGAAATCATCAAATAATATATCATTATGAAACAGAACATCGGACAGAAACTGGCACTCTATCCCACGCCAGCCACGGTGGTAGGAACCGTTGGAGAAGGAGGGAAAGTAAACTGGCTGTTGGTGGATCACGTCGGCATCGTCAGCCACTCGAAAATGCTGCTAAGCATCCACTCTTCACACCATAGCGTCAAGGCCATCGACGAGACCAAGCGCCTGTCGGTGAACATCATCGACGAGCAGTTTGTGGCCGCTGCCGACTATACGGGAACGGTCAGCGGGGCAAAGACGGACAAGTCGGGCGTGCTGCCTTATCATCTGGGCGAGGCTGGTATGCCCGTCATCGAGCAGTCACCGTTGGTAATGGAGTGCGAGGTCATCAACACTTACGAGATTGACGGCTTCAAGAACTACATCTGCACCATTCTCAACACCTACGTCGAAGAGACCATGCTCGACGAGAAGGGCAAGCCAGACTACGAGAAACTGAAGCCCGTACTCTTCGAGATGCCTACCTATAAATATCTGCGCACAGGCGACATCATCGGCGACTGCGTGAAAATGGGCAAGGCGTATGGTGAGACATTGAAAGAAGGAATTTGAGCAATGGACTAAGGAAAGCACCAAGTTATGAAAAGACTATATCTGCTGCTGTTTGTCGCTTTATTGGCAACGGCTGGTTTCGGCCAAACGCCAACCGTGTATTTCACTAAGGACATCACGCCTAAGTCGCTAGTGAAAATCTACGAGGCGCTTGGCGTGGCTCCTAAAGAGGGTCAGCGTGTGGCAGTGAAGATCTCTACAGGCGAGTCGGCGCAGTCGAACCATCTGCGCCCTGAGTTCATCAAGAATCTGGTACAGAAAGTAAATGGCACCATCGTGGAGTGCAACACAGCCTACGGTGGTAACCGCTCGACAACGGCGAACCATAAAAAGGCTATCGAACAGCGCGGATTCGTAGAGATTGCTACCGTGGACATCATGGATGAGGAAGGCACCATCAACCTGCCCGTCACTGACACAAAACACCTGAAATACGACATCGTGGGCTCGCACGTGCAGAACTACGACTTCATGATTAACCTGGCCCATTTCAAGGGTCACGCCATGGGAGGTTTCGGCGGTGTGCTGAAGAACCAGTCGATAGGAGTTGCTTCCAGCAGTGGCAAGCTCTACATCCACTCAGCAGGAACCACGACAACCTCCTGGCACAGTGCTGCGCAGGATGATTTTCTGGAGTCAATGGCGGCAGCGGCACAGGCCGTTCATAATTACTTCAAGCAGGAAGGCAAGGACATTATCTACATCAACGTCATGAACCGTCTGTCAGTGGATTGCGACTGCGACGGTCATCCTGCCTCGCCTGAAATGAACGATATCGGCATCCTTGCCTCGACCGACCCCGTGGCCCTCGACAAGGCCTGCCTCGATCTTGTGTTTAACTACAACTCCACAACAGGCGATAATGCCGTACCCCTGCAAAACCGCATCAACCGACAGCACGGCACGTATATCGTGGACTATGCTGAGCAGATAGGCCTTGGCACGAAGAGCTATCAACTCATCGACATCCAGACCTCTGGCATTAACAGTACACAGGCTACGACCACCTATCGTTACAATGTCTATTCCCTCGACGGAAAGAAGGTTCTCGACAATACCACAAGTCTTGACGGGCTGGCCAAAGGAACGTATATTGTAAACGGAGAAAAAAGAATTATAGAATAAACTGATAAGCAATGAGATTAACAACAATCATCTGCACGGCATTGATGGCATTCAGCCTTACGGCCTGTGCACAGAAACAGGAGAAGAAAGAAATGAAGAAAGTATTAGTAGCTTATTTCTCGGCATCGGGTGTGACGAAGGGTGCTGCTGAGCAACTGGCAGCAGTGGCAGGTGCTGACCTGCATGAAATCAAGCCAGAAACTCCCTACACAGATGCAGATCTCGATTGGAGAGACAAGCAGAGCCGTTCAACAGTGGAGATGAAGGATAAGAACTCTCGCCCTGCCATCACCGACAAGTTGTCAAACATGCAGGATTACGATATAGTGTACGTCGGTTTCCCCATTTGGTGGTACACCGCTCCAACCATCATCAACACCTTCATGGAGGCTTACGACTTCAAGGGCAAGACAGTTATTCCATTTGCTACCTCTGGTGGCAGCAGTATCAAGAAGGCTTGCGAAGACCTGAAAGCAGCCTATCCTAACATCAACTGGAAGGAAGGTAAACTGCTAAATCATGCCTCAGCAAAAGAACTGGAAGAATGGGTGAAATAAAGGATGAGATATTCCGCTTTCAGAAAAGAATCCGTAAATCGTATAGGTGCGGTTTGCGGATTTTTTATTAACTTTGCAACCGAAATAATAAAGAAGAATGAACATGAGACATTTCTTATTACTAATGGCAGCGGGGCTGATGCTCGCGGGCTGCACGGGCAGAAATCAAACTAAAACAGAAGAGAATATGACAACACTGAATTTGACACAGGAGTGGGACAAGAAATTCCCGAAGAGTGACAAGGTGGAGCACCAGAAGGTGACGTTCCACAACAGGTGTGGTATCGAACTGGCGGCGGATATGTACACGCCGAAAGGGGCTGAGGGCAGGTTGGCGGCCATCGCCGTGAGCGGGCCGTTCGGCGCCGTGAAGGAGCAGTCGAGCGGACTCTATGCGCAGCACATTGCGGAGCGGGGATTCCTGACCATCGCCTTCGACCCGTCGTTTACGGGCGAGAGCGGCGGTGAGCCCCGTCGCATGGCTTCGCCCGACATCAACACCGAGGACTTCCTCGCGGCCGTCGATTTCCTCAGCACGCAGGAGAACGT
>JAFUSV010000107.1 GCA_017467565.1 Prevotella sp. | reverse complement strand
ATCGTCATGACAGGACTCGATCAGGACATGATGCAGAAGAACCTGACCTGCCGCACGCTGCGCGATGCCCAGAAGAATATGTGCACCTACGGCGTGGCCTTTGTGCCTGCCAACCTGCTGTTCCTGAGCCTCGGCATCCTTCTCGCCCAGTTCTTCCTGTCGCAGGGCACCCCTCTGCCCGCCCGGGGCGACGAGCTGCTGATGAACTACGTCACACAAACCACGGCGGCAGCAAATTCTTCACTCTTCACTCTTCACTTCTTCAGGTGCTCTTCGTGCTTGGAGTCACCGCTGCCTCGTTCTCCTCGGCCGACTCGGCCCTGACGTCGCTGACCACCAGCTACTGCGTGGACATCCGCCGGCGTCCTGACGATGAGCGCCTGCGCCGTCGCGTCCATGTCGCCATGTGCGTGCTCTTCGTGCTGGTCATCCTGCTCATACGGGCTTCGGGCTCGTCGTCGCTCATCGATGCCATCTACACCATCGTCAGCTACACCTACGGGCCCCTGCTGGGTCTCTTCGCCTTCGGCCTGTTTACCCAGCGCGGCGTACGCGACCGCCTGGTGCCCTGTGTCTGCGTGGCCTCCCCCTTGCTCTGCTATGCCATCGACCGGATAGCAAAACAGCAGTTCGACTACCATTTCGGCTACGAACTGCTGATGCTCAACGGCCTGCTCACCTTCCTGGGGCTATGGCTGCTGTCGCGTTCCAGAGAGTAATCCCTGACTGACCACCACCTTCTTGCCGTCACGCAGGTAGATGCCTTTGTGTAACGTTGGAGTCTGGCTGTTGGCATTTGACTTCTTTACCTGTCGGCCCTGCAGGTCATAGATGGCTCCATTGCTACTATTCTTCATCCTCACTCGATCACCTATTCCCGAGGTATAGACGGTGCTGGCCTGTGGCACTATGCGCTCGGTATTGCCGACGGCATCGACGGCCAACACGTAGAAGCTGTAGTTGGCATCGGCATCGACAGCCAGTTGTATGCTGCTGTCACCGTAGTACTGTCCCTCGTAGGTATAGCCGGCTCCTTCCTTCGATGCGAAGAGCAGGTAGCTGGCAGTGCCTGATGCGGCATCGACCGACTGGAAGTTGACGGTGGCCAGCGAGGAGTCGTCGCTATAGCTGACCTCAGCCATCGTGGTGACAGGCGGCGTGAGGTCGAGCGTGTTGACATACTCGTTGGTCTCGATGGGGAAGTTCTTGTCGAAGATGATGGTAGCCTTGTTCTTGATCTGCGTGCCGTCAGGGAGTCCGGGCTTCAGATTGACCGTGAAGCTGACGAAGCCTTCACCCTCGGGTGCGTTGACATTGGGCGGCAGTTCGATGCCCTCGATGTCCCACGAGAGGCGGTTGCCCTGGCGTGTCATCTTCCAGTTGTAGCCCACGCCGTCGTGGCTGGTCTCGCCGAAACGTACGGTCGAGACGTCGAAGACCTGCTCATCGAGTTCGTCGCTGACGCGCACGCGGTAGGCAGCATCGCCGGCCTCCGCCTTGTTCTCGAAGAGTATGCGGTAGCTGACGGTCTGCACGTCACCGATATAGTGCTCCTCGCCGACGCCCTGCGGTCCTACCATCTCGTTGGGGTCCCACGACGCCACGACATCAGTGATGGCAGCCTTGCCGTCGATGATGTCTATGGCGTCGCTGATGGCGGTGTCCTCCTGATAGATCCAGTTCAGTACATACTGGCGTATGACGCTGTTGATAGGACAGGCGGCGTCGAGCAGGTCCATGCCGCAGAGGTCAGAGGCCCGCTTCAGCAGCGAGTAGACGCTGAAGGCCGCCATGCCCGACTGCTGTTTCTCCGTTTCGAGCTGTGCGATGAGCTGCGACAGCTTCAGCCGCTGCTCACCCGTGAGGTCGTAGACGTCGCCGATGCGATGAACGACGAAGTCATCGACGTTGATGTGCTTGTCGGCGCCGGTGACGTTGCCCAGTGCCGTCACCACGGCGTAGGTCGAGCTGTTGACGACAATCTTGTTCATGGCTCGTCTGGGAGCGTAGGCGATGTCGCCCTTACCCTCGCTGACCATCGTGAAGGTGTAGCTCTCCCACGGGTCGAGGCCGGGCACGATGAAGAGCGCCGTATGCTGGCAGTCGGTGCCGTCGATGACGGTGACGCTGTCTATGGGCACATACTGCACACCTTTGGCCGTCGGCATGCGGAATCCGATGATGTCGATATTGTCGGTAGCGGTGACGCTGAGCAGGAACTTACCCGTCTTCTGCGCCGAGGTGTTGGTGACGGTGATAGGATTGTCGCAGGGCACGCCCTTGCGCACCGTGTTGCGTCCCTCTGTCATCACTTTGACGCTGCTGAGGGCCATGTCGACGGTTCCCTCCGGCTGCTGTTCGTTGCCGAAGATGATGGTGTAGCCGCCATAGCTCGAACTGCTGTAGTTAGGCACTCGGAAGACGTAGTGCTGCGGCTCCGTGCTCTTGTCGACGTAGCTGATGGTGCCCTGGCTGCGCTCTATGCGGCTCTCGGCCACCTGCTGCAGGACGGGCTGGCTATTGTCGTTGTCACCTTTATAAATATAGAGTGCAGGCACACCGATGATGAGCGTGTGGGTGGTGTCGGGGACTATGGTGACGTCAATCTGTCGTCCGCAGAGCATGCCCAGGTCGTACCAGTCCTCGTTGTTCTGAGTGCGGTAGCGGTAGCCCAGTGTGGTCGATACCGTCTTGCCCTCCTCCAGCGTGTGGCGGTTGGCGAAGTCGTGGTTCTGCAAGTTGTCGCGGTCGTAGGCGTTGCGCTCATATTCATACTTGAGGCTGTAGCCGCCGTAGCCGTTGTTGCGCTCTATGCTCACATAGTAGGTTCCTGCTCCAAGACCATTCAGGCTGTAGACGATGGTGGTATCCTTGCCGCCGGCATCCATGAACTGGGAGTTACGGGAGACCACGCCGGTGCCCTCCTCGTCCGTAGTGTACACATTCATCCAGCCCAGACGCAGTGAGCCCTGGTTAGTGAGCGACAGGATGGCATTGCCCACGTAGGGCACGTCGATCTTGTACCAGTCCTTACTGTCGGCATCACGATAGTAGCTGTAGCCCAGCCGTCCCTGCTGGGTGCTGCCTATATCTATGGTTGTAGCCTTGTCCCATGTGTCGTTGTCGGCGATGTCGGAGCCGAACACACAGGGTGTGAAGGTATAGTCGAGGTCGTAGCCGCCGTAGCCGCCGTAGCGCTCAACACGCACATAGTAGACGCCCGGCTTGCAGTCGGGCACGTTGAAGACCAGCGTGGTATCCTTGCCGCCGGCATCCATGAACTGGGCGTTGCGGTTCGTCACGTCCGTGCCTTCTGCGTTGGACGCATACAGGCCCAGCCAGCCCAGTCGCAGCGTCGGCTCGGCGGTGACGGAAAAGTTCACCGCACCCTCGTCGGGCACCTCTATCTTGAACCAGTCGCAGTTGTCGGCATCCCGATAGTAGCTGTAGCCCATCCGTCCCTGCTGCACGCTGTTGTCTGCCATGACTTTGGCTTTGTCCCACGTGTCGTTGTCCAGGTTGTCCTGACCGTGACTGTTGGGGGTGAAGGTATAGTCGATGTCGTAGCCGCCGTAGCCGCCGTAGTGCTCAACGCGCACATAGTAGATGCCGGGCTTGCAGTCGGGCACGTTGTATACCATCGTGGTGTCCTTGCCGCCGGCATCCATGAACTGGGCGTTGCGGTTCACCACGTCCGTGCCTTCTGCGTTGGGCACATACATGCCCAGCCAGCCCAGTCGCAGCGTCGGCTCGGCGGTGACGGCAAAGTTCACCGCGCCCTCGTCGGGCACTTCTATCTTGAACCAGTCGCAGTTGTCGGCATCCCGATAGTAGTCGTAGCCCAGGCAGCCCTGCTGCACGCTGCCGCTCTCCATCAGCGATGCCTGAGTCCACTTGTCGTTGGGCTCCGCATCGTTCTCGTGGACGTTGGGATTGTGAATGTACTGCAATGTATAGGTGCCGTAACCGCCGTAGCGCTCAACGCGCACATAGTAGACGCCGGGCTTGCAGTCGGGCACGTTGTATACCAGCGTGGTGTCCTTGCCGCCGGCATCCATGAACTGGGCGTTGCGGTTCACCACGTCCGTACCCTCTGCGTTGGGCACATACATGCCCAGCCAGCCCAGTCGCAGCGTACTTTCGGCCTTGACGCTGAACACGGCAGCCCCTTCCTTCGGCACGTCAATCCTGTACCAGTCCACCGCGTCTGTATTGTTGTTGTAGTTGTAGCCCAGCTGTCCGGTGACGGCAGGTCCGCTCTTCAGCGTCATCGCCTCCTTCCAGGTGTTGTTAGGCTCGGGGTCGGCCTCGGCAGCATGGCTGGTGAAGTAGCAGGTCAGGCGGTAGCCGCCGTAGCCGCCATAGCGCTCCACGCACACATAGTAGGTGCCGACAGCCACGTCGGGCACTTCGTAGACCATCGTGGTGTCCTTGCCGCCGGCATCCATAAACTGGGCGTTGCGGTTCGTCACGTCTGTACCCTCTCCATTGGGCACATACATGCCCAGCCAGCCCAGTCGCAGCGTCGGCTCCGTCTTTACGACATAGGTCAGCTTACCCTCTTCGGGCACCTCTATCTTGTACCAGTCGTACTTGTCGGTGTTCTCATAATAGTTGTAGCCCATCCGGCCGTCGGTAGGAGTGTCGGGCAGCATGTCCTGCGCCTTGCCCCACGTGTCGTTGTCGGCAGCATCGGCACCGTAGCTGTTGGCAGTGAATGTGTAGGACAGCTTGTAGCTGCCGGTGCCGTCGAAGCGTTCCAGGCACACATAGTAGACGCCCGGCTTACAGTCGGGCACGTTGTATACCAGTGTGGTGTCCTTGCCGCCGGCATCCATAAACCGGGCGTTGCGGTTCACCACGTCCGTGCCTTCTGCGTTGGGCACATACATGCCCAGCCAGCCCAGTCGCAGCTTGCCTGAGGCGTGGGTGGTGAAGGTCACCGTCCCCTCGTCGGGCACCACTATCTTGTACCAGTCCTGGGTGTCGCGGGTGTTTCCCCGTTTGTAGCCCAGGTGTCCGTGCTGAGTGGTGCCGCTCTCTATCTGGTAGGCGCGCTCCCACGTGTTGTTAGGCTCAGGGTCGTTGACATACTCCGCAGGCGTGAGCACGTAGGCAGCCTGGAAGGTGCCGCCCTGTCCGCTCCTGTCGGTGGGCTGTCCGAAGATCTTCACCTGGTAGAGGCCTGCGGCCACATCCTCGACGCTGAGCTTGTCGGGGCCGTTGGCCACGTAGAGCAGCTCCTCGTCCTCGACGGCATAGAGCGAGATGCCCGTGATGCGCACGTTGCCCAGCGCCTGGGCAGCCAGCTCCACCTTGCCGTCCTGCGTGGGTTTGATGAGATACGTCACCTCGGTCTTGGCATATTTGTTGCCGCCCGAAGTGTAGTTGTAGAACGTGTTGACCTTCGTCGTTCCGCTCTCCCAGTACTGCGCCATGGCCCACAGTGGTGACATGAGCAGTGACAGCGCTAAAAGTAATAGTCGGTGTTTCATAATGTCGTAGTGTTAATTGGTGATTTCGTTTTCGCAAAATTAGGAAAAAGGTGTGGATATTATCGCCTCAGAACGTGTGTTTTTGACGAACTGCCCCCTGTGAGTGACGAACTCGATGGCCAAGCAGAATCTTTTGCACGAATTCTTTTGTATTTCAACGTTTTTTTGTACCTTTGTGTCATGGTTGCTATCAGACGTACATTCATCACCCTGTGGACATTGCTCACTTGCCTCGCCAGCGAGGCGCAGATGGAGAGCATGCTGACTTACAGGCGCTACACCACACAGGACGGACTGCCGCAAATGCAGACCGAACGGCTGTGGCAGGATTCGCGCGGGTATATCTATATCGGTACGCTGTCGGGGTTCGTACGCTTCGACGGCCAGTCGTTCACCCCCTTCCTGAAGGGTCGCCGGCTGAACATCGTGGGGTTCACGGAGGTAGGCGACGGCAAGTCCTCATCTACTGAGGTGAGGGCCCTGGGCTTCTTCCGCCAGTGGCGGGTGGACTTCGACGACGTCGCAGCCATGCCCCTCGACCCACAGGGCCACTGGCTGCTGAACAACCTCAATGCCGGCAGCCTGCCCAACGGCTATGTGCTCCTGGAAGACAGCCTGGAGGCGCACCGCCGCCTGTGCCGGCTGACGAGGCAAGGCTTCGAGACTTTGCTGTCGCATGAGATGCTGGACGAAATGACTCCCGACAGGAAATTATACTTCGACCCGAAGACCGCTGATGCCATCATTCCAACGGGAAGAGGGGTCTTCGGATGGAACAGAAAGACTGGCCAGCCCTTCATGATGACAGGCAAGGACGATGTCTATACCCTTCTCCGCACTAGCTCTGCACTCCTGGCCTTTGCTTCCGACGGCATCTATGCTGTAGGCAAAGACACGCTGACCCGCCTTGTGGCAGCTGACTGGAGCGCAGCCAGCTACGGGCTGACCGCGAGAGCCCTGCACTCAGGGGGCATCGTCATTGCCGACGAGCATACGGTCTATCTCTTCGACGGACACACCATCCCGGAACTGGCGCCGGGCATCAATCTCATACGCGATGTGCTCATAGATTGCTGGGACCGCCTGTGGGTGGCCACCTATCAGGGGGTCTATTGCTTCTTCAACCGCTGCTTCACCAACCACCTCCTCACTGACCAGAACGACATCGTCAGGGCGGTGGCCACAGACAGTGACAACCGCCTGGTGATGGGAACACTCAACGGGAAGGTGCTGCGCACTTCTCACTCCACACTTCACCCTCCACACTTCACACTTCTCACCGACGACCCCGGGCAGTACTACAACCCGAGTGCTGTGTGCATAGACGGGAAGGTGTATATGCCCGGCAATGGCGATGTGGCCTGCATCAGCGGCGACAGCCTCCGGTGGCTGGGGCTTCCCCGCGATCGCTATCAGTTTGTAGGTGAGGCCTGGGGACAACTTATTGTCGGCACACGTAACGTCATCTGTGCCTTCGACCCCGCTACCGCCGTGCTCGACACACTGACCACTGACATACTGCACCCCTGGTGCTCGGCCTGCGACGGCAAGGACCACCTATGGATAGGCAGCAGCAGCGGATTGTTCAGCATCGGCCGCGACCACCATGTCAGCAAGGCCACGTACAGACAGCAGAAACTCATCATCTCTACGATGGATGCCGACGTCAGTGGAAACGTCTTCTTCGCATCGGCCGACTCGGTATTTGTCATCAAGCATCATGGAGGGGTGGAGTCACTGAATGAACAGACAGAACTATTCGCTGACCACGAAGTGCGCTCGCTCCACGTGTCACCTCAGGGCTACCTGGTGGTGGCCGTTGTCGATGGCCTGTTCGTATGCCGCATCGACTCGTCTGGCAAACTCAGCGACATTCGCTTCTTCAACCAGCAGAACGGCTTCACCATGACCGAACCGCTGAAAGCCATGATGGCAGAAAGTGCCGACGGAACCATCTGGCTCCCAGGCGTGGAACAGATGACATCATTCCGGCCTGCCGACCTGCTGGCACTGAACGAGGAGGACACCTACATCACCCCGCCACTGCGCTGGTGGCAGCACTGGTGGATATGGCTTACGGCACTGCTGCTCCTGTCGCTGGGCATCTGGGCCATCACCCGATGGTACGAGAAACGACGCCACCGTCGACGCCTCATACGCCTGCAGCGCGAAAAGCTGTTCAGGGACGAGCAGATAGAAATCATTCGCAAAAAGGCTATCGAAGAAGTCAAGGCCAACCAGCTGGCTAAGGATATCGTGCAGCTGACAGAGTCGCGGGCGGACAGCCGCATCACGCTGCGCACCGCCAGCGGCACCACCATGGTTGATGTGAAGGACATCATCTACTTCAAGGGCGACGGTAACTACTCGCTCATGGTCACCTTCCACGACAAGGACACCATCCTGCTCGGATTGGGTGCGCTGGAGAAAATGCTCAGTCCCGACATTTTCGTCAGGGCCGACCGCAGCACCTTGGTCAACATCCACCACATCGTCAAACTGCTGCCCAAGCAGCGCCGCTGCATCTTCCGCTCACCTGCTGGCACAGAACAGGAGACCACCCTGCTTGCACCCGCCTTCAAGCGACTACAGTCGCTGTTGGAAGTGAAATAACGTTCACTACCACGTTCATATAGCCTGTTTTGCGGTACATGTCAGCACGTATTAGGGTACGTGATGGCCTGATTTCGGGTACAGAAGTGCCTGTTTGCCTATTGCTGCCTCCAGCCAGCAATACTGCTGGCCCGGGGCAGCAATAGGCAGGTTGCCACTTTGGTACCGTCAAACACCGTGTGTTGTACCGCATCCTGTTGCGTTTTGTACCGCTATCAAGGCCCGCAAGACATTGAGGCATTTTGCTCTACTTGCCGTTGACGAACTCGTCGATGTCCTTGATGTCTTTGTTCAGCGAGCGCATTTCGCGATTATAGACTAAGAAAAGTATAGGTGCAATTATGATGAACATCACAATTGAAATCACAAGCCTACTGGATGGGATGTTTGTGCCGTAGTGAACTTCAAGCAAAAACCAGATAAACCAGAGAAGAAGAAAAGGAATCGCGAAGAAAGTGTAAAGCTTCTCTCTACGTTTGTAAGTCCTCAGTCTGTGCTGTGTGTTGATTACATTGTTAGCTGCCAGATACTTGTCACGGATTGTACTGACATTCCAGAAATTGAAGAATGCCTCGAAAACCATTCCTATACATACGGCAATGATTGGCAGCCACGAAACACCGACTAT
>JAFUSV010000106.1 GCA_017467565.1 Prevotella sp. | reverse complement strand
TGTAGGGGAGGGGCAGGGGTGGGGTCAGTATTTTAATACTACCAAGTTATTTTTTAACGGTTACTTATATACCGCTTAGTAGCTGCGGGCAATGATGACGCGAGCCACGGATGGCTTGCCGCTCACCATGTCGACGCCTGGCGTCTGCTCGTAGGCAAAGGGCACGCAGCGTATGGTAGCCTGCGTCTCCTCCTTGATCTTGGCCTCCGTCTCGGCAGTGCCGTCCCAGTGGCAGAGGAAGAAACCGCCATCCTTGACGCGCTCCTTGAACTCCTCGTAGTTGTCGCACTCGTAGACACGCTCGTCACGATACTTGCGGGCTTTCTCGAAGATATTCTTCTGAATGTCTTCCAGCAGCTGCTCTACATATTCTGTGATACCTTCCAGCGGACGGGTCTCCTTCTCCAGCGTGTCACGACGCATCACTTCGATGGTACCGTTCTCCAGGTCGCGTGCACCCAGCACCAGGCGAACGGGTACGCCCTTCAGCTCGTAGTCAGCAAACTTGAATCCGGGACGTTTGTTGTCGGCATCGTCAAACTTGACGCTGATGCCCTTGGTGCGCAGCTTTTCGATGATGGGCTGCACTTCGCGGTTGACCACCTCCATCTGCTCGGGCTTCGTGGCGATGGGGATGATGACCACCTGGATAGGAGCCAGACGTGGCGGCAATACCAGTCCGTTGTCGTCGCTGTGGGTCATGATGAGAGCACCAATCAGTCGGGTAGACACGCCCCAGCTGGTAGCCCATACATACTCGGGCTTGTTCTCCTTATTAAGATAGGTGACATCGAAAGCCTTGGCAAAGTTCTGTCCCAGGAAGTGGCTGGTGCCGCTCTGCAGGGCCTTGCCGTCCTGCATCATGGCCTCGATGGTGTAGGTGTCCAGTGCTCCGGCAAAGCGCTCGGTCTCGCTCTTCACGCCCTGCAGCACAGGTACGGCCATCCATTCCTCGGCAAACTTGGCATAGACGTGCAGCATCTTCTTGGCTTCCTCCTCAGCCTCCTCGCGAGTGGCATGAGCCGTGTGGCCCTCCTGCCACAGGAATTCAGAGGTACGCAGGAAGGGACGTGTGCGCATCTCCCAGCGCATCACGTTGCACCACTGGTTGCACATCAGTGGCAGGTCGCGCCACGACTGAATCCAGTTCTTGTATGTGTTCCAGATAATTGTCTCGCTCGTAGGACGGATGATCAGCTCCTCCTCCAGCTTGGCTGCCGGGTCAACGACGACGGCGCTCTTGTCCTCGGTAGCCTTCAGTCGGTAGTGGGTCACTACGGCACACTCCTTGGCAAAACCCTCTACGTGCTCGGCTTCGCGGCTGAGGAACGACTTCGGTATCAGCATGGGGAAATAGGCATTCTGCGCACCGGTCTCCTTGAACATCTTGTCCAGCTGCTGCTGCATCTTCTCCCAGATAGCATATCCGTAAGGCTTGATGACCATACATCCGCGTACTGCCGACTGTTCGGCCAAGTCAGCCTTTACCACCAGGTCGTTGTACCACTGGCTGTAATTGTCAGCTCTTTTTGTTAAATCTTTTAATTCTTTAGCCATGATTTATACAATAAATTAAAAATTTTGGTGCAAAGGTACAAAATAATTATGAAATAAGAAGTAAGATTCGGGAATTTATTCGTATCTTTGCACCGTGAATATAAATGTTCAACTCTTTAAATACGTATTAGCAATGAAAAAAATGAAAGCAATGATTCTGACGCTCTGCGCTGGAATGATTATGATGGGTTGCAACAACCTGGGTAAGGGAACTACAATTGGTGCCGTCGGCGGTGCTGTGCTCGGTGCTGTCGTAGGTAAGCTGGCTGGTAACACAGCTGTAGGTGCTGCTGTAGGTACAGCTGTAGGTGCTGGTACCGGCGCACTCATTGGCAAGCACATGGACAAGGTGAAGGCTCAGGCCGAGGCCGTGAAGAACGCCCAGGTAGAGTCAGTGACCGATGCCAACGGTCTGCAGGCCGTGAAGGTGACCTTCGACAGCGGTATCCTGTTCACCACCGGTAGCTCTACCCTGAGCAACGTTGCCAAGCAGTCGCTCTCTAACTTCGCCAACGTGCTGAGGCAGAACACCGATTGCGATGTAGCCATCCAGGGCTATACCGACAATGCCGGTTGGAAGAACTCTACGGCTGCCCAGAGCGCTGAGAAGAACCAGAAGCTGTCTCTGCAGCGTGCACAGGCCGTCACTGCTTATCTGCAGTCGGTAGGTGTCAGCGCAGCACAGATCCGCAGCACCGAGGGCTTCGGCGAGGCTAACCCCGTCGCTGACAACTCTACTTCTGCCGGCAAGGCTCAGAACCGCCGCGTCGAGGTTTACATGTATGCTTCCGAGGCTATGATTAACGCCGCCAACAACGGAACCCTGCAGTAATCCTTCTGCACCGACAAAACCAAAGGGACACTCCAGCGAGTGCCCCTTTTATTTGTTTTAGAAACTAATTTCAACGAAATAAAAAGAGAGAGGATGCACCGTTGGGCGCATCCTTCTCGTGTTTGTTTGGAATAAGTGTTTGTTTGTAAGTTTTATTAGGCTTCAGCGTTGGGGATTACTGAAACGACGCTCTTGTCGCGCTTGCCCTTGTGGAAATTGACGGTACCGTCGATGAGAGCATAGAGCGTGTCGTCTTTTCCTAAGCCAACACCATTGCCGGGGTTGTGGTGTGTGCCACGTTGGCGAACGATGATGTTGCCGGCCTGTACCTTCTGTCCACCCCAGATCTGCACGCCAAGTCGCTGAGCTGCGCTCTCGCGACCGTTCTTAGAACTACCTACACCTTTCTTATGTGCCATAATTAAGTTCCTCCTACGTTTTTAAGCGACGACTTGCTTGATTACTACTTCAGTGAACTGTTCGCGGTGTCCGTTCTTCTTGCGAGAGTCCTTGCGGCGCTTCATCTTGAAGACGATTACCTTGTCGCCCTTCACGAGTGGGTTCACTACTTCTACT
>JAFUSV010000105.1 GCA_017467565.1 Prevotella sp. | reverse complement strand
CATATTTTCGACATATGGATCTTTTGGACTGATCACTGGTCAGATACTCACGAAGTATCTCCAAACTTTCTTCTTTCGATTTCTTTACATTTCTACTCATAAGTTGAACTCTAATTTTGTCAACTTATTCAGTACACTACACTGTACAGCATCATCAGCTAATACTTTCCGTACGTTAGTGTCAGCTTTGCAGCCAGCGTCACATCAAGCGCACGACGGTGGTAAAGCTCCGATAATCCCTGTAATAGTAAAATAGTTATTTTTTTATAAATTATTTGGCAATTCATAGTAATTTTACTACCTTTGCAAAAAAAATAAGAAATGACACTCTAATTATGAAAGTAATTAAAGCAAGAAAGATTCTGAAGGCATTGAAAGATGACGGATGGATCCTCAAGCATCAGGTTGGAAGCCACGCCCAGTTTGTTCACCCCACTAAACCTGGAAAAGTGACAATCAATGGCACTGGAAATGACGACGTATACGGCGATCTTCTGAAAAGCATTGAGGAGCAATCGGGGTTGAAGTTTTAACGAACTCCTTTGCTACTACAAAAGAAAAAAAGCTACACACAATATTACATTTATGAAAACTGTAATTATGAACACCGCACGTACCGAAAACGGGTATAGCTGCGCTTGCGACCTTCTTCCTGGATGGGTAGTCGCATGCTCAGGCGACTTTGAGCAGTTCAAAAAGGAAGTCGAAGATAGTATTAATTTTTATGTAGACTGCGCAAAAGAAGACGGGGACGAGTATCCAGCAGTCTTTGACGATGAATATGAAATCGTCTACAAGTTTAACGTTCAGTCACTACTCGAATTCTACAGGGGCATTTTTTCCTTCTCGGCCTTGGAGACCATTACTGGCATCAACCAAAAGCAGCTTGCTCACTACGCATCAGGTATCAGTAAGCCACGACCTAAGCAAGCCCAAAAGATTGCACAAGGTCTTCATCGACTGGCAAACGAAATGAGGGTAGTAACAGTATAGACACTATTAATCCCGAAACCTCAAATGATTTCGGGATTTTTCATGCAGATGCCATTTTAAAGTTAGTGGGTAACTCCAAATGAGTTAGTTTTTAAGTCCTATATACTTCCATTGATGATTCTGAGGGCAAATAAAGCAAATAATCTTGAAACGATGTATAAGTACTTACACATTTTCATTAAATTGCCCTAAAAATTAGCATTTTTTGTATGTTACTGACCAAATACTCAATAAAATTGAGTAACTTTGTACCCATATTTGGAAATCGAAAGCAAGCGATATGAAAACAGAAAAACAAATGGCTATGGCTGCAGCTGAATTTGCAGAGCGGTGGAAAGGCAGAGGATATGAGAGGGGGGAGTCACAACCCTTCTGGATTGACTTGCTTACAAATGTCTTTGGCATTGAAACACCATCGGATGGCTTTATCACTTTTGAAGACCATCGAATGGTAGATGCCTCCAACTTTATAGATGGCCGCATCCGTTCCACCAAAGTTCTGATAGAGCAGAAATCGTTGGGAAAGGATTTGCGTGCTGGCATCCGTCAAAGTGACGGCTCATTGCTTAATCCGTTCCAACAGGCTCGCCGCTATGTGGTATCGCTTCCGGTTTCTGAACATCCTCGTTGGATTGTTACTTGCAACTTCTCCGAGTTCCTGGTTTATGACATGGAGCAACCCAACAGTGAACCTGAGCAGATTCTTTTGGAGAATTTGGGTAAAGAGTATTACCGCTTAATGTTCCTTGTTGATGCCAAGAACGAACATCTTAGCAAGGAAATAAAGGTGTCAAAGGAGGCTGGTGAGATAGTAGGCAAGATTTATGGAGCTCTTTTGGAGCAGTATGATGATAACAGCCCAGAAGCACTTCGTTGGCTCAATATCCTATGTGTCCGCATCGTGTTCTGTCTTTATGCCGAGGACGCAGGAATCTTTACACATGAACAGTTCCACGATTTCCTTGTTCGCTATGAGGCCGAGGACATGCGTCGTGCTTTGCGTGACCTTTTTGAAGTATTGAACACACCGCCAGAGAAGCGTAGTAAATACCTGAAAGACGATTTGAAAGCTTTTCCTTATACCAATGGCGGATTATTTGAAGAAGAAATAGAAATCCCTCAGTTCACCGAAGAACTTAGGGCTGCTCTTTTACAGAATGCCAGCCTTGACTTTGATTGGTCGGAAATATCGCCAACTATCTTTGGAGCGGTGTTTGAGAGCACGCTTAATCCTGAGACACGTCGGAGCGGTGGTATGCACTACACTTCAATCGAGAACATACATAAAGTCATCGACCCGCTTTTCTTGAATGACTTGCGCCGTGAATTGGACGAGATACTGGAAGAAAAAGTAGAGCGGCAACGGCAGAAAAAACTCGATGCTTTCCAAGACCGTCTGGCCTCGCTGACTTTCCTCGACCCAGCGTGTGGCTCTGGCAACTTCCTTACCGAGACTTATCTTTCACTCCGTCGTTTGAAGAATGAGTGCATCCGTGAGCGTTATCACGGCCAGGCATTCCTCGGCTTTGAGGAAGTGACCCCAGTCAAAGTAAACATTCAGCAGTTTTATGGTATAGAGATCAACGACTTTGCTGTCACCGTAGCCACAACGGCCCTATGGATTTCAGAGGCTCAAATGCTTCGTGAGACAGAAAAGATAATCAAGCGTGATATTGATTTCTTGCCATTGAAGTCATATACCAACATTGTGGAGGGTAATGCCCTTCGTGTTGATTGGCAAAGTGTAGTTCCGAAGGAGAAGCTAAACTTCATCGTAGGGAATCCTCCGTTTGTTGGTCAAGCAATGCGAACAAAAGAGCAAACTGAAGATTTGAAAGAAGTCTTTGCCCCATCTAAGGACTATGGCAAACTGGATTATGTGGCTGGATGGTTTAAGAAAGCCTCGGACTTAATTGAAGGTACTGATGCCGAAGCCGCATTCGTTTCTTCAAATTCCATTTGTCAGGGTGAGTCTGTTAACCTGTTTTGGCAGAAACTACTTAGCAACTGCCTTTACATTAACTTTGCACATAATACCTTTAAGTGGACGAGTGAAGCAAAGTCAACGGCGGGTGTCTCTTGCGTTATTGTCGGCTTCTCGTTTAAAGAACGGAAAGAAAAACAGCTTTTCAATGGTGATAAATACGAAATAGTTGAGCATATAAACGGTTACCTAAAAGCAGCTCCAGATGTCTTTATTAAGAACAGGAGTAAGAGTATCAATGAGGGATTGGCAAAAGTCGTACAAGGAAGTCCCCCAGCAGACGATGGCCGTTTGTTGTTCAGTAAGGCAGAACGTGAAGAACTTATCAAACGTTATCCCGAACTTGAAGATGTACTATTGCCCTTTGTTGGCAGTCGTGAGTTTATCAATGATACTGAATATACTCGCTATTGCCTATGGCTTGTTGGTAAACGACCAGCCGACTATGCACATATTCCAGAGCTAACAGAACGATTCCGCTATATAAGTGAGTATCGTATGAATAGTCCTGTAGATAGGATTCAAAAAACTGCAAATAAGCCATACCTCTTTACACAGAACAGACAGCCCGAAACAGACTATTTGCTTATTCCTCGTGTGTCATCTGAGAATCGCCGCTATATCCCTGTTGGATTCTTACCACCAAATGTGATTGCTAGTGATTCTGCTGTTCTCGTATATAATGCTTCACTTGTTGACTTTGGCATTATCTGTTCCAATGTCCATAATGCATGGATGCGAGTTGTCGCGGGGCGATTAGAAAACCGTTATCGTTATGCGCCATCTGTTTACTATAACTTCCCAATGCCATCACCTACGGAAGAACAGAAGCAAAGGATTGAGCAAACGGCGAAAGCAATCATTGAGGCCAGAAAACTCTATCCAGACAAGAGTCTTGCCGATATGTATGGCGAAAACATGTATCTCTATCCCGAGCTGTTAACTGCACATCAAAATAATGACCGTGCCGTGATGCAGGCCTACGGTTTCCCTGTTAAGTCCACCTTTACAGAAAGCCAGTGCGTTGCTGAGTTGTTTAAACTGTATAAGGAAAAAACAAAGTAATGAAATAATGGAATATAAAGGATATTGGTTTTTGCCATCGAATCCCCAAAAGAAGGTGGCTGGAATACTTACTTATACTAAAGGCCGTGATGCTTTTTTAGAGTTAATAGGAAGTTTTGAAGAATCATCAGATGAGGCGTTAGAGAAATGTGGTAAAGTATATGAAATAATATATGGAATAACTTCGGATGCAAAAGATATAACATTATTTCAGTCAATGCAGACAAATTATGAGAATGCCTCAAATTCGACATTCCCAATAATTCGATATGAAACGCGATTATTCATAATCGGCAAACATTCCTCTGGATTAGACGAAAAATGTCAGTATAAGGCAACTATACTAATTCCTGCTTTATCACATTGGTGTTATCCTGATGCAATTGAAGAGAAAAATGAAATCATTAATGGTATTCCAATACAAAAAAACATTTCCTATCATGTTCAATTAAATGACGAATTCAATACAATTGCAAAAGTATCTATCAATCCTCATACATCTATTGTTCTCAAAAGGAATGTTATCTATAAATCAGATATTCAACTAACGCAGGCATTAAGGCAATACACATATCTCGAAATTGATAAGACAGAAGAATCATCAATTGAAGATTTGTTATCTGACATCATATTATTTGAGCAGTTCTTGTCTTTATCAACTCTAGGAGTCGTTTATAATTCGAAAATAACACTGTACGACAATAAAGTATATGAGCAATTATTTGGTCACACTATTTACACGCCTATTGAATTAATCTTTTTGACGGCAGACAGAAAGAGTCATGATCTTATGGATATTCAATCATATGATTTCCTTTTCACATACCAGGCTGTTAAAGAACAATATTCAGAGATTATAAAAAAATGGTATAATGAGAATAAAGATATAGAACAGATTAGATTACATCTGATAAAGAGTCTAGAAAGAAAGGGTACATATAGTAGTGTAGATTTTCTAATTGTAATCCAAGCCGTTGAAGGTTTTTATAGAAGGTTTAGAAATAATAAATGGAGAAAGAAGCATAATCTATCTGGTAAATCAAGTTCAGATTTGTATCCCATTCTTCAAGAATTAATAACGGAGTTCTCGGATATTGTTTTATTGTCACAGATTAAGTATGATTTAGACATTATTGTTGATACACGAATATATTACTCACATCTTATGCCTAAAACAAGTAAGCCAAAAGCTGCAGATGGAGTAGGACTATATAAAATAACATGCAAGTTAAGAGTTCTTCTTATTTGTTGTATATTGTCCCTTTCTGGTTTCGAGCATTCTCAAATTAATGAGATTCTCAATAACAGCAATTCTGAAACTATTAAAAATAGCAATCTATTTGAAACTATAAAAGAATAATTATGGAATACGGAATAGTTTATCTTTTAACTAACCCTGTAATGCCAGGCCTTGTGAAGATTGGCATGACGACACAGGAAGATATAGACAAGAGGATGAAGGAACTCTATACAACAGGCGTTCCTGTTCCCTTTGAGTGCCAGTTTGCTTGCAAGGTAAAGAAAGGCGACTGCGCCAAGATTGAGAAAGCCCTGCATACGGCATTTGCACCGCAGCGCATCAATACCAACCGTGAATTTTTCCGCATACAAGTGGAACAGGCCAAGGCCATTCTTGAACTATTCCACCATACCGACGTAACGGAAGAAGTGAGCGACGAAATAGAAAGTGACTTGACTGATGACGATAAGGCTGCATCGGCAAAGGCTCAGATTCATCGTCCACCGCTCAACTTCTACGAAATGGGAATGCAAAAGGGTGATGTACTGCAATGGAAAGACGACCCAACGATAACCGTTACGATTGTATCGGAACGGAGAATAAGCTACGAGGGCGAGGAAACTTCTATCAGTTCACTCTCTGCCAAGTTGAAAGGCTACAAGGTCAAGCACATTGCCCCTGGTGCTCACTGGCTCTACAAAGAGAAACTACTAAGCGACATTTACGACGAAACATATCCGTTTGAAGAATAATGAATATGGAGAACGAATTAGAGAAAACATCAAAACTAAAATTCTTGCTTGAAAGCATTGTAAAAATTGTCGCTAATGGTCAGCATCCTGTTTTGGGGATTGGGGCAAATCTTTATTTTGACTATCAAAATGCTCTTCAATATAATAATGTCGTAGATTTTCTACAGAAATTATTGGAACATTTGGAATGGCTAAATGAAATTGTGCTTGGAAAGTTATTTGTGGAGGAACCTGTGATAAAGAAAGACCTAATGCAAACAATTCAGCTTGCAAAAGACGAGATGATTTCAAAAAAAAGAGATTTATATGCATCATATGTTACCGCATGTTGCCATCCAGGCAATAAAGATTGGTCTCGAAAACAAATCTATTTGCGAAAAATAGAGCAACTCGACTATTTGGGAATCGGAATTCTCAAAATCTTGGAAAAACACTCCAGAGAAGATTCTATCGTAAAAAAAATAAGTGAAAATAAGACTTATGCTGACAATGAGGATATTAGGGCACAACTATGGGATTTAGAGTCATTAGGTTTAGCAGAGAAATTAAGTGCCAAAGATTATTATGACAGCCATTGGAGAGGAGGAAATCGTATGGTAAGAAACCCAGAGAATGTATATCTATATAAAAGAACAAAACTGGGGGATGGATTATTTGATTTTATAAAGAAAGGTATTCCAAACAATAAATAAAAGTTTAATCAGAAGCAAGGATCAAAAGTGGACGTTCTTTGCTGGGCAAAGCGACCATGGGTCGAGCGCAGTCTTATGTCCTTATATCTTTATCTTATCATACGCACATTTCTTTAGTGTTTACACATTATCTCTTGGAAGCCGCCGTTTGGACGGAATCTGATGCAAAATTACAAATTTTCGTTGACTTTGACGCAGAATTTGGCAGAAATATGTTACAAGAAATTGTAAATTCCCAATTTTTCTGCTGGATATGTCAGAAAGTGGTGGGAAAATTTGGAAATTTCGAGAATTCTTCCTATCTTTGCACCGTCAGAAGAAATGTTCTGGCTACGCCGCTGAGTGCGGGGAGTAAGGCTTTACAGATACTGCTCCATTTGAATAAAAGGCTGCATCATGTATGGTGCGGCTTTTTCTATTGCTCGTATTTCTTGCGGAACTGCCGATAGAACTTAGGGCTTTGAGTGGCATATCTGTTTACTGATATTGCTTTCTTGCCTTTGAACAGGAGTACCTCTATGGCTTTGCGGTTAACCTCGAAGTAAGTCTTGATGTCAGCAGCCAACAGACGAGCGTTGTAGTCCGACGTGATGTTGAGTAATATGCGGTTACTCTGTCCGATAGAGTCCAGCAATTGTGTACCAACAGAGCCTTTTCCATATACGGTTTTCAGGTCATACATTGCATAGGAACCCTTCTTCTCAAAAATGAAGTCAGCCGTGCGGCAGTTTCTTGGATTGGGCAGCAGGTATACCGTATAGCCTTGCTCAACCGCCTTGCGGGCTGCATCAATCAGCAACTTGTAGTCCTTGTCCTGCTCCATGCCAACGTGAAAAACTGACGGCTCGCTCTCAATGGGTAGAAATCCCTTGTAGCGTGTTATCAGTTCCAACTGTCTAATGAACGGTTTTCCTTTCAAAGTGTTCAGCCGTTCCAATTCTTGCGCTATGTCGGATATCTGTTCTCCCATTAGTTTCGCTTGATAGTCTACAACCTGCAAAATTACAAATTTCCGTTGACTTTGGCGCTGGATTTGGCAGAAATATGTCAGAAGAAGTTGCAAATCACCATTTTTTCTGCAGGATATAGCACAAAAGTGACACTCTTTACGAAAGCTGCATCTGGCGTAACAGCTCCTGCTGACGAGGCGTGAGGCTGGCGGGCAACTTCACGTTGAAGGTCAGGATGAGGTCGGTACCACCCTGCCCTTTCCCACGCAGACGGACCTTGGTGCCGGGTTGCGTGCAGGGCTTGACTTTCAGCCTGAGCTTCTGACCACCACCAATGCTGACGACCACCTCGCCACCTAACAGGGCCGTGTAGAGGTCGAGATCCATCTGGGCCTGAGACTCAGCGGGGGCATGCGAACCACCGAAACCGCTGAAGCCCTGGCCTTGAGACTTGCCGCCAGAGAAGTTGCCGAACAAATCCTCGAAGAACGAACTGAAGCCGCCACCACCTCCACCGCCCTTAAAGGCTGAGAAGTCGAAGCCGTCGAACGGCGAGCCGCCGCCACGGAAGCCGGCACCTCCGGCACCGAAGGCATCGGCCTCCTTCCACTGCTCGCCATACTGGTCGTACTTCTTGCGTTTCTCCGGGTCACCAATGACGTCGTAGGCTTCGTTCAAAGCCTGGAACTTCGCCTTCGCCTTCGGGTCATCGGGGTGAAGGTCGGGGTGAAACTGCTTGGCTCGCTTCAGGTATGCCTTCTTCACATCCTTCTGCGCTATCGTCTTGTCGACGCCTAAAATCTTGTAATAATCTATAAATGCCATAATCCTATGTCTCCTTTCTTTATAAAAAGACAGCAATTTTTGTGCCGAAGAGTGCGAATGACAGTTTTTTTTCGTACCTTTGCACACAAAATATACAGATTATGAACAAAAATGCTATCATTGCCAGTGCACTGATGTGCATGATTTCACTAATTACTATGGCACAGACCAAGACCATCAAGCTACGTATTATCGAGACTAGCGACGTACACGGACACTTCTTCCCCTACGACTTCGTGGAGGGCAAGGAGCTGCAGGGGACGATGGTGAGAGTCAACACCTACGTGAAACGCCTGCGTGAAGAGTATGGCGACCGACTGCTGCTTATCGACAACGGCGACATCTTGCAAGGTCAGCCTACGTGCTACTGGTCTAACTATGTGGAAACCAAGGAGGAAAACATAGCGGCCTCGGTGGTCAACTACATGAAGTACGACGCCGAGACCTTCGGCAACCACGACGTGGAGACAGGCCATCAGGTCTACGACAAGTGGATACGCGAGGTGAAATGTCCCATGCTGGGTGCCAACATCATTGACCGCGAGAAGGGCATGCCCTACGTGAAGCCCTATCAGGTGTACGTACGTGACGGCGTCAGGATAGCCATCCTCGGCATGCTCACGCCTACCATTCCCTGCTGGCTCAACGAGTCACTGTGGAAGGGACTGACATTTCAGGACATGGTGACCTGTGCCCGCCAATGGGTACCATATATAAAAGAGGTGGAACATGCCGACCTGATCGTCGGCTTGTTTCACAGCGGCAAGAACGGCGGCATCACCATGGAGGGCGGCATCGAGGAAGACGCTACTGAACGGGTAGCCCGCGAGATACCCGGCTTTGACATCATCTTCTTCGGTCATGACCATACGCAGCACAACGACTGGATAACCAACGCTGAAGGACGGCAGGTGCTGATACTCGACCCCTCGTGCTGGGCACGCAACGTGGCTGATGCACAGATAGAACTGACCTTCGACGACGGACGGCTGACGAAGAAGGACATCAAGGGCGACATCGTCAACATCTGCGATGAGGCTATCGACGAGGAGATGGTGGCTCACTTCCAGCCTCAGATAGAGCGTATCAAGCAGTATGCAGGCCGACGTATCGGCCGATTCGAGACGGCAGCCCGCACTCGCGACAGTTACTTTGGCAACTCTGCCTTCACGGACTTCATACACAACCTGCAGCTGCAGATTTCCAAAGCCGACATCTCGCTGAATGCGCCTCTGTCGTTCGACAGCAAGATTGATGCCGGCGACGTCACGGTGGCCGATATGTTCAAGCTCTATCGCTTTGAGAATCAGCTCTATGTGCTGAAGATGACCGGACGCGAAATCAAGTGCCACCTCGAAGAGAGCTACGACCGGTGGGTCAACACGATGAAGAATGCCGACGACCACCTGCTGCTGCTCAGCGAACGTACGCATGGCGACCAGCAGCGCATGGGCTTTGTCAACTATACGTTCAATTTCGATTCGGCCGCGGGCATCGACTATGAGGTGGACGTCACCAAGCCCTACGGACAGAAGGTGCACATCCTGCAAATGAGCAACGGACAGCCTTTCGACGAGACGGCTACATATAAGGTGGTGATGAACAGCTACCGTGCCAACGGGGGCGGTGAACTGCTAATCAAGGGTGCCGGCATCGCCAAGGCCGACATTGACAGCCGCATCATCTACCGGTCGGACCTGGATCTGCGACACTACCTGATGAAGGAGATAGAACGCATGGGGACGGTACACCCGCAGGCTAACCACAACTGGCGCTTCGTACCCGAAGAATGGACGGTGCCTGCCGGCCAACGCGACCGAAAACTTTTGTTCGACGAATAAACAAGGGCAGTAGCCTACTCTACACCCTAAACTCTATACTAATAGATAATGAAGAAATATTGGTTTGTATTTTGCAAGGACGACCTGCTGCTGCAACATGCTGAGGGTGAGTGCTATACGGTTCCGCTTCAGGAGGAGCCTCCGACAGAAGTGAAACCCTGGACGACGGTACTCAATATCACGCCTCTTGACGGCATTGAGGTGAAAGCCTACAGCATCGATGCGCCCATCACCTCTGCCAGCGACATTCAAATGGCAGATGGCAAATGGCCAAATGGTCAATCATTCGTGATGTGCCCCCTGCGACAAAGCTACTACAAGCTGCCCGAGGCGCTCTACCTGAAGGCTGGCAAATGTGCCGAACTGCTCTACTGGGACCGTAACACGAAGTTCTGCGGGGTGTGCGGAGGCACCATGAAGTTTCATACCGACATCTCCAAGCGCTGCGAACAATGTGGCAAGGAGGTGTGGCCACAGCTGGCCACGGCAGTCATCGTGCTCATACATCGTGGAGAAGACGAGGTGCTGCTGGCTCGCGGCCGCAGCTTCAAGCGCGATTTCTACGGACTCATCGCCGGTTTCGTGGAGACGGGCGAGACGCTCGAACAGGCTGTAGAGCGCGAGGTGATGGAGGAGACGGGACTGCGCATCAAGAACCTGCGCTACTACGACTCGCAGCCCTGGCCCTACCCCAGCGGCCTGATGGTGGGTTTCCACGCCGACTATGACAGCGGCGAGTTGCATGTGCAGCGCGAGGAACTGAAAAAGGCAGGTTGGTTCCATCGTGACCACCTGCCTAACCTACCTGAGAAACTCTCTATAGCCCGCCGTCTCATTGACGACTGGCTCAATAGTCCAACAGCCTCATACTGACATTGCCGTCAATACCCACCAGCGTCTCTACGACATAGCAGCTGGCCTCGTCGGGTATGCAGATGGTAGCATCGAAGTGAAAACCCTCTGCATCCACATGGGTGTACTGCATGTTGCCTAAGATGGCCTGCGTCAAGAACTGTTCCGGCACGTCGTTGGCATACATCTTCTTACTGAAGTTCTGCGAGAACAGTTTCCGCTTGCCCTGGAACAGGCTGACGTGAATGATATTATCGTAGTATTCTTTTTCTATCTCCACCCCATCGGTATTGGTGGCCGTGCGCGTCACCCTGTACTTGGTGGGGTTGACATAGATATACCAGTGATAGCGCTCTCCACCATACATCACGACAGAGTCACGCTGCACGACCTCGTTCACCTGCAGCACCTGCGGCTGAGGCAAGGACAGCGTGTCGGCCTGCATCTCTTCATCACCCTTCACCAGCCGTACTTCGTCGCCCGTCTGATTGAGGAATGCCAGACAGTCGTCCGTCAGCGTCACCAGCAGGTAACCCTGTCTGCCCAGTTCCAGCGTGTCGCCTATGACACGGAAATAGGCAGGCAACGACGTGGCATCAGCATAATAGATGGTGTCGCCCTTGGCCCTGAACGATACCTCGCCTGTCAGCTCGTCGACCCAGACACCCTGCAGCATCTGCTTGGCAGCCTTGTCTTCCTTGGAGGTGTCTGCAACCTGAGGCTGAGGCTGCTGCTTACAGGCCGTAGCAAAGAGGAGCAAGCCCACTACTGAGAGTATCGTACAAACATACTTCATACACATACCATGTATTAGTCGAACAGCACCGCGTCACGCAGGAACGGTGCCTTCAAATCCTTCTCACTCGTCAGCACGTCACTGGCACTGACAGGCCACTCTATGCCCAGCTGCGGGTCATCCCAGCGAATGCCGGCTTCTGCCTGCGGGGCATATACATTATCTACTTTATAGGTAAATATAGCCTCATCACTGAGCACCAAGAAACCGTGGGCAAAACCACGAGGGATGAAGAACTGCTTCTTGTTCGTCTCGCTCAGCTCGACAGCGACATGGCGGCCGAAGGTCGGCGAACTCTTACGGATGTCGACAGCCACATCGAGTACGCTCCCTTTGATGACCCTCACCAACTTGGCCTGCGAGTATTCACCTTTCTGATAGTGAAGACCACGCAGCACGTTGCGTGACGACATGGACTCGTTGTCCTGAATAAAGTCTACGTGACCGATGTGATCATCGAATTCTGCCTGTTTGAAGGCTTCCATAAAGTAACCGCGAGCATCTGTAAATACCCGTGGTTCAATAATATACACTCCTTTTATTTCAGTTTCCCTATAATTCATTTCTCGTAGTTAGTGCTTATTTTCGAGTGCAAAAGTAAGAAATATATTTGTAATTCGGAAACGTTTTTTCGCTTTTTTATTTGTTTGTCTCAGAAAAAAGTCGTACTTTTGCAGTCGTGATTGAATTAGACAGACATATAGAAATACTGCTGCTGAGCAATGATTGCGTCATTGTGCCCGGCTTGGGTGGATTCATGGCTCATCATGTCGACGCTCGGTACGACGAGGAGGACTCATCCTTCTTGCCACCGCTGCGTACGCTGGGGTTCAATCCTCAGTTGAAGATGAACGATTCGCTCTTAGTGCAGTCATACATAGAGGCTTACGACATCAGTTACCCTGAAGCCCTACGTCGCATAGAGAATGAAGTCGACGAACTGCGTCAGCACTTGGAAACCAATGGTCAGTTTGAATTGAATGACCTGGGCATCCTGCAGCTGAACGAGGAGGGTAACCTGGAGTTTGAACCTTGCGAGGCAGGCATCTTGACACCCGACCTCTACGGGCTCAGCTCGTTTGAGATGAAGCCTCTGGCTCTACAGGTGGAGAAACCTGTGGAAGATGCCGATACACATGATGAGAAAAAGGAAGAAGAGGTGCAGCAGGTCAACGACGACGAACCTGCCATCACGATCCGCATGTCGTGGCTTCGTAACGTGGTGGCTGTGGCTGCTGCCATTGTCGCCTTCTTCATGATAGGCACACCTGTATCCAACAGTGACGTCCAGCAGAGTTCATTCATCCGCATTGCTGCCAACAGCCATCAGGAGGTGGCCAAGGATTCCGGACATGTGGCTGGCAACACGACGCAACCCGTCAGTGAGGCTGTCGCTGAAGTGCAGGAGCCTCTGGCAGAGGAAAGTGCCACGGCAGAAGTAGCCGAAACCGCTCCAGCCGAAACTTTCACCCTGGTGATGGCCAGTCACGTTACTCAGCGCAATGCAGAGAATTTCGTCAACCAACTTCACGATGGCGGTTTCCCCAACGCCAGAGTCATGAATGAGAAAATGGTGCGTGTCGTCTATGGCACGTATGCTACGGAAGAAGACGCCCTCAGCGACCTGCGCGAGCTGCGTTCGCAAAGCCGCCACTTCCGCGAAGCATGGGTGATGAAGGTGAAGTGAGAAGTGTGAAGTGAGAAGTGTGAAGTGTTAAGTGTGAAGTGTTAAGTGTGAAGTGTTAAGTGTGAAGTGTTAAGTGTGAAGTGTTAAGTGTGAAGTGTTAAGTAAGTGATAAGTTCTTATGAAGCGAGTACGCTGCCCTAAGTGCGACAACTACATTACATTTGATGAAACAAAATATGCGGCTGGACAGTCGCTGGTGTTTCAGTGCCCTGAATGTGGCAAGCAGTTTGGCATCCGCATGGGTGTCTCCAAACTACGTGACACCCAGAAGGAAGAGACCAAGAACCTCAACTCTCAGGATGCACCTATTGACTCAGAGTATGGCAGCATCGTCGTCATTGAGAACGTGTTTCACTACAAACAGGTGATTCCCCTGCAGATGGGCGACAACGTCATCGGCCGCTATCAGAAGGGCAATCCCATCAACACACCTATAGAAACGGTTGACCCCAGTGTCGACCTCAACCACTGCACCCTAAACGTGAGTCGTGACAAGCGGGGCGAACTGAAGTATATCCTTCGCGATAACAACAGCAACACAGGTACTTTTGTGGATAATGTAGAGATTCTGCCACCGGAGCGACGCGTCATCGAACATGGTACGCTCTTTACCATCGGTGCTACCAGCATCATACTCAAGACTCCTGGGCACGAAGACGACTGACCACCAGCTCGGCTTCCTTGCGGGCGGGTTTTCCGGTCTCGGTCATAGGAAGGTGGGCTACAGCATAGCAATAGCGTGGTTGCCAATAACGGGGCAACACCTGTCGGCAAAGCGTCTGCAACGCCTCTACCGACAATCCTTCCACCAGCAACACAAGGGCTTCGCCAAACTGTTCATCCCTGCATTTAGTCATCATGAAAGGCTGCGCTGTGTGCTGGCGCAGCAGGCGTTCCACTTCTTCTATCTGAATTTTCAGTCCTCCGGAACAAACGACATTGTCCAGACGTCCAAGGATACGAAAGCGTCCGTCCTTCAGTTCGGCCCTGTCGTTGGTCTTCAGCACTTGCGGACAGACCAACGGCGCATCAATCACCAGACAACCATCATCGGCAAGCGACACCTTGACACCCTCAAAAGGTGTGTACCAGTCGCTGGCATCGGGGCCGTTCAACCGTCTGAGCGCAATATGCGACAAGGTCTCCGTCATGCCGTAGGTACTCCATACGGCATGGGGAAAGGCTTTCAGTTCCTTAGCCAGACGCTCGTCGATAGCCCCGCCACCAATAATAAGATGATGAATAGCCATCAGGCGTTCACGCTCTTCCGGCACCTGCAGGCTGTTGTAGACCTGCATCGGGACCATGGCGGAAAAGAGCCTCCTTCCATCCCCCCACGAAGGGAGGGGTGACTTTAACGGGTGGCTGCTGGGTTCTACTGTCACCAATCGCAGGTTGCACGTAAGTGCCCTTACCACCATCATCTTGCCGGCAATATAGTCGAGGGGCATGCACAACAAAGCAGTATCGCCTGCCTGCAGTCCCAGGAAACGACAGGTGACACGTGCCGAAGCCTCCATGCGTCGCTTCTCCACCCACAGTGGTTTCGGCTGACCTGTCGACCCACTGGTATGCACTAACACACGGTCGCTGTCGTTATGCCATTCGTCTAAGAATTGCTTGAGGTCCATAGCATGTTATCCCTGATTTCCAAGGATATAGGTATATTATCAGTGAACAGTTGTCCAGTTCCAAGACCTTGTGGCATCGTGATATGGTCACCATAGACTGCACTACAGAACCGTGCAATGGCATTCAGACCTACATTGCTCTCCAGGGCAGAGGTTATCCAGGAGCCTATACCTTCCTCATTAGCTATGTCTATCCATTCACGGCACCCCATCATACCACCATGCAACGATGGCTTCAGGACGATATATGCAGGTTTGATGATGCGCAGCATCTGTCGTTTCTGGTCTGGGTCATTCACACCTATCAGCTCCTCGTCGAGTGCTATGGGCAGTGGTGCGTCGCGACAGAGTTCTGCCATGTAGGCCCACTGCTTTGCCTTGATGGGCTGTTCTATAGAGTGGATGGCATATTGTGACAACAGTTCCAGCTTGTAGAGGGCATCATCATAGCTGAAACCGCCATTGGCATCCAGTCGCAGTTCCACATCGTGGTAAGAGAACCGCTCACGGATACGCCTTACCAGGTCGAGTTCCCTGTCGAAATCGATGGCGCCGACTTTCAGTTTGATGCAACGGAAGCCCTGTTCCAACTTCTGTTCCATCCGTTGCAACATCTCGTCGTACGTGCCCATCCATACCAGTCCGTTGATAGGTATGCCCACCTCGCCTCGGCTAAAAGCGGTGTCAAAGAGTTGTGCATCAGCCATGGATGCCAGCGCCGTCTCCAGTCCGAAGAGCATGGAGGGATAGTCGCGCATGGCTTCATAGTCTATAGTACCTGTCTGCTCCACCTGGTCACAGAAGCTACGCAACACCTTATTATATATAGAAGGCTCCATCGCATCGCAACTCAGGTCGGGCAGAGGGGCACACTCGCCTACCCCTACCCGGTCACCATCGTGCACTTCCACGAACCACGACCTTCGTTCCGTATATACACCCCGCGAGGTCCCTGCGGGTTGTTTGAAGTGGAGCACCCGCTCCTCAATATCAATCTTCATAAACTATAGCGGTAGCAAACTATTCACTATTAACTATTCACTATTAACTATTCACTATTAACTATTCACGGAATCTGCGGATACTGGTCGAAGTTAGGCTTGCGCTTCTCCAAGAAAGCCTTACCACCCTCTTGTGCTTCGTCGAGGAAGTAATACAGCATGGTAGCATCACCGGCCAACTGCTGGATACCTGCCTGCCCGTCGAGTTCGGCATTTAGTCCGGCCTTGATCATGCGGAGAGCCATCGGCGAACGTTCCATCATCGTCTCTGCCCATTCCACACACTCATCTTCAAGACGCTCCAGGGGCACCACCTTGTTCACCATACCCATACGCTCAGCCTCCTCGGCTGTGTATTGCCGGCACAGGAACCATATCTCGCGGGCTTTCTTTTGACCGACGATACGGGCCAGATAGCTACTGCCAAAACCAGCATCAAATGAACCCACCTTTGGTCCCGTCTGTCCAAAGATAGCATTCTCACTGGCTATCGTCAGGTCGCACACCAGATGGAGCACATGACCACCACCGATGGCATAGCCGTTGACCATGGCGATGACTGGCTTCGGCAGACGGCGTATCTGCATCTGCACGTCGAGCACACTCAAACGAGGCACGCCCTCATCGTCAACATAGCCGCCACGTCCCTTCACATGCATATCGCCACCTGAGCAGAAAGCATGCTTCACGTCGCCAAGCTGCTTGCCCTCGGGCACTTCCGACATGGCACCCGTCAGCAGCACCACACGGATGCGCTGCATCTCGCGACACAGGGCAAAGGCCTGCGACAGCTCCAGCGTCGTCTTGGGCGTGAAGGCATTACGATAGTGCGGGCGGTTGATGGTAATCTTAGCGATGCCATGATACTCCTCGAAGATAATCTCCTCGAACTTCTTGATTTCTTTCCAGTCTCGATTGTTCATATCTTTCACTTTCTTTAGATTTTGCTGCAAAGGTAGTGGAAATTGAGCAAAAAACCAACAATTCCAGCCAATTCTTTTGGTGATTGATGACAAATTGATTAACTTTGCAACCCTAAACAGTTTAGTAAATGCCATTCCACGTAATGAAACATACTTTATACCTACTGTCAGCCCTCCTGATGCTTTCTGCCTGCAAACACAAACAGGAGACTCCGGAGACATTTTTGTCGCAGACCAAAGTAGAAGCAAAGAGCGTCCAACAGCCTGCCGAGGAGAAGGAAAACAGCCTACCCGACCTGCTGAAACAACGCGTGCCCAGAGGTACATCGGACATCATTCTCAGGAAGAAAGCCTTCACCGTGTCATACAATAAACGTACACGTACTCCCAACTGGGTGGCATGGACGCTGACTAAAGAGCATAGCCAAGGACATTTGCTGCGCGACAACGAACGCTTCGAGGAAGACCCCAGCGTACCCGAACCACGAGCCACCTATCAGGACTACTACAACTCACGCTACGACCGTGGGCACATGTGTCCCGCCGGCGACAACAAATGGGACCAAGAGGCACTGACCGAATCATTCCTCATGACCAACATCTGCCCGCAAAACCACGGGCTGAACAAGGAAGACTGGAACGACCTGGAGATGAAATGTCGTGAGTGGGCCCGTGACTACGGTGAGATCACCATCGTCTGCGGCCCCATCTTCGAATATGAAGACGAGCCCCGGTACATCGGTAGGAACAAGGTGATGGTGCCCACCAGTTTCTTCAAGATTGTCTATCGCGCTTCGCCACAGCCCCGCGCCGTAGGTTTCCTCTTCGAGAATACGGGAAAGCGGCAGCCTTGGAGGAAGGCAGCCTGCTCCATCGACGAGATTGAGCTCCGCACCGGCATAGACTTCTTCCCACAACTGCCCGACAAGATAGAAAACGAGGTAGAGACCCTGACGTCTGTCAAAGGCTGGTAAACAACAAAGAACCTAAATATTGCGTCTTATGCTTCAGATACGCTGCAAGAACAACAACATCACCAAGAGTTTCCCAGAGGGAACTTCCCTGCTGGACGTCTATCAGGAATTTGCAGAGGAGCTGCATCTACCCTACCCCGTGGTCTCGGCCAAAGTGAACAACACCCCGCAGGGTCTGAAATTCAGACTGTACCAGAACCGCGACGTAGAGTTTCTGGATGCCCGCGAAGGATCGGGGCATCGCGTCTATGTCCGTTCGCTATGCTTTGTGTTCTACAAGGCTACACAGGATCTCTTCCCTGGCAGCAAGCTCTTCATCGAGCACACCATCTCGCGCGGCTACTTCTGTAATTTCAAGAAACGTAGCAACGAGCCACTGACCAACGAGGACATAGACAACATCAAGCAGCGCATGCAGGAGATCATCGACCTCGACATGCCGTTCCGCCGCAATGAAGCAACGACGGAGGAAGCCATCCGCGTATTTGCCGAGCGAGGCTTTGCCGACAAGGTGAAACTGCTGGAGACAAGCGGTCAGATATACAGCGACTACTACATGCTGGGCGACACGGCCGATTACTACTACGGACCGTTAGTACCCTCGGCCGGCTATCTGAAGGTGTGGGGACTGGAACCGTTCCACGACGGAATGCTGCTGCGTGTGCCCGACTGGTACGACCCCACGAAACTGGCTGAGAAGGTAGACATGCCGAAGACGTTTGAATTGTTTTCAGAGAAGACACGCTGGGACATCATCATGCGACTGTCGAATGCCGGCGACGTGAACAAAGCCGTGCTGAAAGGCCACGCTTCGGAACTGATACAGGTGAGTGAGGCTTTGCAGGAAAAGAAGATTGTGCAGATAGCTGAAGAGATAGAACGTCGCTACCATCAGGAGAAAGACCCCTTACGCCTGATACTCATCACTGGACCCTCCTCCTCGGGCAAGACGACATTCTGCAAGCGACTCAGCGTACAGCTGCTGGCCTGCGGCCTACGTCCCTACTCGTTCTCTACCGACGACTATTTCGTGAACCGCGTGGACACCCCGAAGCTGCCCAACGGCGACTATGACTTCGACAATATCGAGACGGTAGATTACCACCTGATGGAAGAACACCTGACACGATTGATGAAAGGTGAGCGCGTAGAAATACCTGAATATAACTTCGTCACAGGTAAGCGCGAATGGAACGGCAAGAAGGTGAAGCTGTCGAACGACAGCGTGCTCATCATAGAGGGTATACATGCCCTCAACCCACTGCTGACCAAAGAAATAGACGACTCGGCTAAATTCAAGATTTACATCTCGGCACTGACCAGCATCTCGCTGGATGACCATAACTGGATTCCTGTGCGTGACAACCGTCTGCTGCGTCGCATCATCCGCGACTACAACAAGGGAGCATTCACAGCCCGCGAGACTATCAGCCAGTGGAAGAACGTGTGCGAGGCAGAAGACAAATGGATATTCCCCTATCAGGAGACAGCCGACGTGATGTTCAACTCGGCACTCAACATTGAGTTTGCGGTGCTGCGCCCACATGCAGAAATCATCCTTTCGTCAGTACCCAAGAACTGCCCTGAATACGAGGAGGCCCACCGTCTGCTGAAGTTCATCCACTACTTCATCCCCGTCAGCGACAAGGAGATACCCCCCACCAGCATCATGCGTGAGTTCGTGGGAGGATCGAGTTTCAAATACTAAAGAGCCTCTTCCCCCGCCCTCTCCCAAGGAGAGGGGGCATCACCTGCAATGAAAATCATGCAGGACTGCAGCATCAATGTCGGCATCAGTGAGCACTTCCAGCAACAGGGGGTGCTCACTGTCGCTTTGCAGCAGCCAGCCGATGCCTTGCTGCATCGCATCCATATCCTGAGCCTGACGGTAACCTACGTGGTGCTGCTGGCAGATACCCTCGGCAGTAGTGCTGTGGCGGGCAGCTACAAGACTATCGCGAGCCGGACTCTTCTCCAGCCCTGGCAGCATGTTGAAGATGCCGCCCTTGCCATTGTTCAGTAGAAGGATGCGCAGATTGCCCCGCAGGTTCTGGTTCCACAGCGCATTCTGGTCATAGAAGAAACTGAGGTCGCCGATGACGCAGACCACCTGTTCGTCGGTGACGACGGAGAAGCCTGCTGCCGTAGAGAGTGAACCCTCGATGCCGTTGACACCACGGTTACAGAAAACTGGGTGATGCGCATAGGTATTAGCCAAACGGATGGCACTGCTGTTAGCATAGTGCATCGCCTGGCGGCTGACATGTTCTTCCAGGTATTTCACGGCTGCCATCTGCGAATAGGCAGGCATGAAAGCATCCACTCGCTGACGAATAGCCGATAGAAGTTCATCCCACATCTGCACAAAGGGATGAGGTTGCTCTTCCTGCATGAAGCGTATGTAGTCGGCCACCACCTCTGCATCGCCTTGAAAGACATGAGTCATATTCATAAAGGTGTCGGTCACCTCGCCAAAGGCATTGACCACCCATGTCTCCTTGGCCTTTCTGAGGAAGCGTTTCAATCGTTTGCTGACGATAGCACTGCCGGTGTAGAGCACGAAGTCGGGCACATAGCGCTCATCGTCACCTATCTGTAACACAGCCTCATCCATCAGCGGGTTCATCGGCTGGCCACTG
This sequence comes from Prevotella sp., assembly GCA_017467565.1. Taxonomy (GTDB): domain Bacteria; phylum Bacteroidota; class Bacteroidia; order Bacteroidales; family Bacteroidaceae; genus Prevotella. The sequence continues at coordinate 16,186 of JAFUSV010000105.1, read as the reverse complement.
ATGAGCATCGGACGTTTGGCTATCATAAACATTTGCCCGATATGGCGGAGCATGGTTGCAGAGATGTCGGGCTCATGGTATTCTATCTTCCGTTGCTCAGGCAACTCATCAACGGTAAAATCAAACAGGGGTTCGCTGATGGGTACATTGATATGTACGGGTCCATGCAGTTGTATCAGGGCCTCGTTGACCAGGCGGTTGCAATACCAGCGGTCCTCGTCGGTATGTATTTCGGGCAGTGATACCGCTTTGCGGACGAAGCGGCCGAGAGCATCGGGCTGCGGCAACGTCTGTCCGTCCAGTTGGTCAATCCATGCGGCAGGGCGGTCGGCAGAGATGACCACCAGGCGCCGTTGCTGATAGTAGGCTTCGGCTACGGCAGGCAGCAGGTTGAGCAGAGCAGTGCCCGATGTGACACACACGGCAACAGGCTCATGAAGACACTGGGTCATGCCCAGCGCATAGAACCCCGCACTGCGCTCGTCGGTCACGGGATGACACGCTATCTCAGGGCACTCGTTCAGATTGTGCACGATGGGAGCATTGCGGCTGCCCGGACAGACCACCGCATGACGGACACCATGCTCCACGAGCAGTGCCGTCAGGATATTGACGTTTTCTTTGTTGCTATACATCTCTTCATTGTTTCAAGTTTAGCCTCTGTCTCCTGCCACTCCTGGCTCTCGGTACTCTCCCTGAGCAGACCGCCACCGGCATAGAGGCGGTAGTACTGGTCGTCAATCTGCATGCAACGCAGCGAGACGTAGAGATGCGTCTGACCAAGCAGGCCCAGCGGTCCCATGAATCCGCTATAGTACAGTCGGGGCGAATGCTCATGTTCCAGTATGAAACGGAACGCCTCTTCCTTTGGCAGGCCGCAGACAGCAGGCGTAGGATGGAGCGCCTGAAGCAACTGCCCTACGCGCGTATTATTTAATAAGGTGAAAGTGAAGTCGCTGCGCAGATGCACCAGATTGGCAGCCCTGACGGTACGGGGACCTTCCTCACGGATATCGTCGGAGAAAGACTTCAGACAGTCGTGTATATAGGTGGCGACATAACGCTGTTCCTCGATATTCTTGGCCGACCAGCACATCCGTTCGCCCTCGCCTGCCAGTTGGTCACCCTCCAGCTTCATTGTTCCTGCCAAGGCGATGGTGTGCCACTGCTGACCTTCACCTTCCAGCAGAATCTCGGGTGTAGCTGTGAGCCACAGGCCGCTTTTAGGGGTATAGACCAGTGAGATGAACAGTCGGGGGTACAGTTCGCAGGCACGCTGGAAGAGCAGCAGCGGGTCGTCGTCGGCTCCCTTTTCCACCCATTCACAACGGCTCAAGACCAGCTTTCGGAAGTCACCAGCCTCCAACCTATCATGAAAAACACTGAAATCCTCTGTGTAGTCGGGCCTTTTCGGCGAATCATCACACTTTTTAACGTTTGTTTCCGCACTGGAAACAACTTGTTTCTGCACTGGAAACAACTTGTTTCTGCACTGGAAACAATTGGTAACGATGCTGTTGACGCTCACTAAATCAGCACGTATCAACAGTCCCGGATACTGGGGACTATCGGCAAAGGGAGCTACGACGAAACCGGTATGTCCCGTCAGTTCCTCGCACGAATGCCATTCGAGGGGCAGTCCCTCGGTTTGTTCCACCAGTGTGCAGACGCTCTGATGCGGTAGTCGGTATAGCGCAAAGCTGTTCATTTCGTCTTCACCACATAATTCGTGACACGCACGGAAGATATAACCTCGTCAGCCGTGTTGCGTATCTCCACATTCCAAACATGGAGCGTCGTGCCCTTATGCACCAACTTGGCGTAGGCAGTCACAGTATCGCCCTCGATGACGGCCTTCACATGACTGCCGCTGACCTCAATACCTACGCAGGCACAGCCAGGACAGAGCGACGACGAGCCGACGCCAGCCACGTTTTCGGCCAAAGCCAGCGAGGCACCGCCACTGAGAAATCCGAATGGCTGGCGGTTGCGTTCGTCCACTCTCATACGCGCCATGCAGGTATCATCCTCGGGCGTCGAGATGAATTCCATACCGAGTGCCGTACTCAGGTTGGGCGTCGCATTGATGATGTCATTGATTCTTTCTATGTTCATAGCTTTGCAAAAATAATAAATATATTATTATCTACCAAAGGAATCTTCAATTTTTTTTGCTCATATCAACTTTATTTACTAATTTTGCCGCCAAAAAGTAGAATATTTTAATCAAGAGAAGCGATTATGAAGAAAATTCTATTGACCCTCATCGTCATCATCGTGGTGGCTGTCGTCGGTTTCATCTGCTACATGAACTGTGGCAACGACCACAACACCGACCAGGAGGATGCTCCCGCACAGACAGAACAGTCGGCTACCGTCAACGATGTGTCGACCGACCTGCAGGCCCAACTGGCCACCGGCGATGCCGAGCAGCTGGTAGCACAGGTCAGTGCCACGATAGAGAAAGCCAAGCAACTGGCAACGGAGGGCAAGACCGAGGAGGCCAAAGCCTACATAGAGCAGGCCCAGACCTTCATCAACGACAACATGGATGCCATCAAGGCACTGCCCAACAGCGACATTGAGGGCATGGGGCTCATTGACTGGTTTGCCAGCGCTGCCGTCGACGAACTGCTGATGGACATCTGATTCGCTGAACATTTCGTGTCATTGGCTGAAAAGATTTGTGCGCCAGCCCCAAACATCGTATCTTTGTGCATGATTTTAGTGTTGTATCTCAAAAAACATTATGATTATGACAAAGAACATATTAAGTTTGATAGCGCTCATCTCCTCATTCGCATTGATGATAGGATGCAGCAATGATGATCCGGTCAGCGACTGGAGCGACTGGACAAGTGATACAGGCGGCAACGGCGGCAGCAGCCAGACGTCAGGGACAAGCTATACGGGCGAGGTGGCCACGTTTGATGTCAGCATAGACACCAGCACCCTGGCTGAGACCGAAGGCGAGATACCGGCCGACGACGATGACTACGTAGAGAACACCACGTTCACCCAATCGCTCAGCATCGTCTACGACGGCACTACAGCCACCTGTGACAAGACGATAGACAACGTCACCGTCACCATGGACGGAGCCGACGTTACCATCAACTCACTGACTGACGAGAAAGTCAGCTACACCATCAGCGGCACTACGACCGACGGCTCGCTGAAGATATACAGCAGCAAGAAATTCCAGCTGGTGCTCAACGGTGTGAGCATCACCAACCCGACGGCAGCGGCCATCAACATACAGAGCAGCAAGCGAGCATACGTCGTACTGGCTGACGGCACGACCAACACGCTGACCGACGGCTCCAGCTATACCGACGTGACCGACGGCGAGGATATGAAGGCCTGTTTCTTCAGCGAAGGTCAGTTGTGCTTCAGCGGCAGCGGCAAGCTCAATGTCTACGCCAACTGCAAGGCCGGCATACGCAGCGACGACTACGTGATGATACGTCCTAACACGAACATCTACGTCAAAGCGACGGCTGGCAACGGCATCAAGGGCAACGATGCCCTCTACATCTACGGCGGCGTCATCAACGTGGAGACCAGCGCCCTGGCAGCCAAGGCACTCTCTACCGACGGACACATGGTCATCAGCGGAGGACGTACCACAGCAGTCACCACAGGCAACGCCACCGTGGAAGACAACGAGCTGACAGGCTCGGCAGGCATCAAGGCTGACTCCACGCTGACCATCACCGGCGGCGAACTGTACGTCAAGTCGACAGGAAACGGTGGCAAGGGCATCAGCACCGACATGCAGACATATATAAAAGGTGGCACGGTGAGAGTCATCACCACAGGCAAGACCTTCTCGTACGGCAGCGATGATTCGAAGGCGAAAGGCATCAAGGCCGACGGCGACATCATCATCAGCGGCGGCGACGTCATGGTGCGCACCGAGGGTGGCGAAGGCTCTGAAGGCATAGAGAGCAAGGGCGAGATGACCATCGAGGGCGGACAGGTGCAGGTGAAGACCTACGACGATGCCCTCAACTCGAAAGGCAACCTCTACCTCAACGGCGGATATGTGCTGGCAGTGGCAAGCAACAACGACGCCATCGATGCCAACAAAAACCTCTACATCAACGGCGGCAACATCATTGCCCTGGGAGGAGGCGCACCCGAGAACCCACTTGACGCTGCTGAAGGCTACAGCATCTACGTCAACGGCGGCAACGTCATCGGCATGGGAGGCTCGACGGCACAGACGGCCAGCAGCTCCAAGCAAGCCAGCATCGCCTACTCCGCATCAGTCAGCGGACAGAAAATAGGACTGCTGGACAGCGAAGGCAACAGCATGATGTACTTCGAAGTGCCGAGCACAAGCCAGACGGCTGTCTACATGACGGCTGACGGAATGACGGCCAACCAGAAATATACCCTCAACTACGGTGTCAGCGTCTCAGGCGGAACCACCTGGAACGGCATGAACACCACGGGAACCATCAGCGGCGGCTCACAGCTGGGCGAGCTCACAGCCAGTGCTTCTGTAGGTCAGAGTATGGGCGGCGGAGGCATGAACGGCGGAGGCCAAGGTATGGGCGGACGCGGTCCTGGTGGCTGGTAAACGACAACAACTATAATAATTACATACGAAATTATGAAAAAGGTATTAGCAGGCATCATTGCCATCATGGGCTGTTTCATCGAAGCTAAGGCTGTCGATGCTAACACCGTAGAGATTGTTTTCAACGGATCGACCGCAACTGTCACCGTGGCTGACAACATCAAGAGTTATGTCACGGTGAACAGTGGCACCTCGTCACATGTCAACCTGGTGCAGGCCGCTACCTTCGCAGGTGTTGACGCTACGGCATCCAACAGCAACGGCGAGATCATCTACAAGCTGTCAGGCACCTCGACCGACGGTGAGTTCTATGTGGAAGGCTCGTTCAAGTGCATCGTACAGCTCAACGGTGTGACGCTGACCAATCCCAGCGGTCCTGCCATCAACATCCAGAACGGCAAGCGCATCAAGCTGTCGGCCCTGAGCGGCACTACCAACACGCTAACCGACGGTGCCAACGATACCTATAACGGCTGTTTCCACTGCAAGGGTCACACCGAGTTTCAGGGCAAGGGTACGCTCAATGTCTACGGCAACAGCAAGCATGCCGTCTACAGTAAGGAGTACATCGAGATTAAGAACCTGACCCTCAACGTGAAGTCGGCCGTGAAGGACGGCATACACTGCAAGCAGTATTTCCTCATGAAGAGCGGTACGGTCAACATCGCTGGTGCTCAGGACGACGGCATCCAGGTAGAGTTGGACGGCACTACCGCCACCACCGGCACAGGCTATGGCTATGACGACGAGGACACCGGCAACTTCTACATGGAGGCAGGCACACTGACCATCACCTCGCCCGGCAGCTATTGCATCAAGGCCGACGGCAGCATCACCTACGACGGCGGCACCCGCAACTTCGACACGACCAACACCCTGACCGATGCCCTGACAGCAGGTATTGACGCCACTACCCTGCTGACTACTGGTACCGAGGCCGTCTACGACCTGAACGGACGACAGATGACCGAGGGCAACAACTTGCCGAAAGGCATCTATATCATCAAGCACAACGGTGCTTCAAGAAAAATATTCGTGAAATAACAACTAACTACACACTATGAGAAAAATGATTGTAAGCTTGTTGGCAGCAGGCACATTTCTGACTGTCAACGCGGAGAACTACAGCCTCCTGAATGTGAGGCTGATAGACGGCACCATACAGCAACTGGCCGTAGACGGGCTGGTGCTGACATTCAGCGACACACAGCTGAAGACTACCGGCTCGGCGACAGCCACCTTCGACCTGAACACCCTCGACGCCATGTATTTCGACGAGGGAGGCACCAGCGGCATCAGCGAGAGCGCCAGCATGACCACCATCCGCCAGAACGGCCGCATGGTAGAGGTGTCGGCCCCTGAGGGTGCACAAGTCACCATCGCCAACGTGAACGGCATGCTCGTAGACCGCTACATAGCAGGCAACGATGCCATCCAGACGCCACTGCGCCCAGGCATCTACATCATCAAAATCAACAACCAAGCAACAAAAATCAACGTCAGATGAAAAAGATTCTCACATTGGTAGCTGTTGCATGCATAACCATCACAGCTACAGCACAGACATTCAACATACAGACCGGCAACGTCAAGACTACCGTCGCTGCAGCCGATGCAGGTGAGATGACCTACTCGGACGGCGGCCAGACGCTGACCGTATGCGGTAAGGCATTCAGCGTCAGCGACATCGACAAGATGTACACGGACAACACCACCGTTGTGGACAATACGGTAAGCGTCAATTACAGCGGCACTTCAGCCAGCATCGTTGTCGCCGGCAACATAGCCAAGTACCTGACCATCACCACCGACGGTGCTCACGTGAGCATCACGCAGAGTGACGACGTGACCGAAGAAATCATCTACACGCTCTCTGGCACCTCGACCGACGGTGAGTTCTACACGTACGGCACCTACAAGGCCACCGTAGAGCTGGACGGACTGACACTGACCAACCCCAGCGGTGCTGCCATCAACATCATGAACGGCAAGCGTATTGACCTCAGCATCAAGAAGGACACGGAGAACACCATTACTGACGGCAGCAACGGCGACCAGAAAGCTGCCATCTACTGCAAGGGCCACCTGGAGATGAAGGGCAAAGGCGTGCTGAACGTCTACGGCAACACGGCCCATGCCATCAAGAGTGCCGAATACATGGAGATGAAGAACTGCACCGTCAACGTACTGAAAGCCGTAAAGGACGGCATCTCGTGCGATGAGTACTTCTTCATGGAAAGCGGTACGCTGAATATCAGTGGCGTTGGCGACGACGGTCTGCAATGTGACATCGACGGCACGGAGAGCACCGGTGAGACCACCGACCACGAGGATGAGGACAGCGGTAACATCTACATCAACGGCGGTACCATCAACATCACGACAACAGCCAACGGCACCAAGTGTATCAAGGGCGACAGCATCGTATACGTCAATGGCGGCACGCTGACACTCAATGCCAGCGGCGGCGTTGATACAAGCGACTCAACTGATCCTTCCTATGTCGCGGGCATCAGCTGTGGCAAGTTCGTCCAGAACGGAGGCACCATCACGATGACCATCAAGGGTACGGCAGGACGCGGCGTGAAGGCCTGGGACATAGAGACCAACGACGGTGAACTGAACATCACCAACAGCGGTGCACCCACGACCATCTCGAGCGACGTGAAGAGTGCCAAGGGACTGAAAGCCCTCAACATGGCCCTCAACGGCGGTACCATCACCATCAATATGAGTGGCCAAGCAGGCAAAGGCATCTCGGCAGGTAGCGGCACTTCGAGTTCCAGCGGCTCTACCGGCGGTTGGGGTGGCGGTCGCCCAGGCGGTGGCGGTGGCGGCATGGGTGGTGGCACCACCTACACCAACATCCAAGGTTCCTACACTCAGGGAAAGAGCGACGGTACGGGCCCCAAGCTGACTGTAAACACGACGGGTAGTGCCTACAGTTCCTCGTCGGCCAAAGCTATCAAGGCTATCTGTGCCATCACCCTCTATGGCGGCACAACAGAAGTCTCGACAAAGACCAGTGGTGCCGAAGGGCTGGAGTCCAAAACTTCTATCACCGTCAAAGGCGGCAAACACTATTTCCAATGCTACGACGACTGCATCAACTCTAAAGGTAAGATCACCTTCGACGGCGGTGTGACGGTGTGCTACGGATTCGGCAATGATGCCATTGACTCGAATGCCGGTACCACAGGTGCCATCACCATCGGCAATGGTGTTGTCTTCGCCTATACGACGAAAGGGGCACCCGAGGAAGGCTTCGACTGCGACAACAACTCGTACATCGCCATTACTGGCACAGGCATCGGCATCAGCGCCGGCGCTGCCCAAGGAGGTGGCGGCGGTGGCTGGGGAGGCAGCAGCAGTAGCACCATTTCTAACGCCCAGCAGGGCTACGCCTTCGTCACCAGCAGCATCAGCTACCAGAGCGGCCGCTACTATACGCTGGCCGACAACAGCGGCAACAACCTGGTCACCTACAGCTTTGCCGGCTCGTGCAGCAGTTCGCTGTCGCTCATGACAGCCACTGGTATGACCAAGAACAGCACCTACACCATCAAGTATTCGACCTCGGCACCCACCGATGCCACCACAGCCTGGCACGGTCTCTACTTAGGCAGTTCGGCCAAAGGCACTACTAATGTTACCTCCTTTACTGCCAAATAAACGACAATCTGTATGAAGCGGTTCCTGACAAAGGCAAATATCCTCTACGTGGCACTATGGACACTCCTGTTCATAGTGCCCGCTATCATGGGGTTTCTGCAAACCACACATACAGGTTCGTTCGACTGGAAAGGACTGTTCTTCATTTGGAAACAGCTGGCCGTCTATCTTGGCATCTTCCTGTTTCACCATCTCGTTCTGGCTCCCATGCTGATAGAACGACGGAAACGCTGGCTGTATTTCGCGGCTGTCGCTACGCTCATCACCCTTTTCTTTGTGGTACAATGCATGCATCGTCCGCAGATGCCCCACGAACCACGTCATCATGAGCCCAGGCAAGAACAGTATGAACAGCGTCCGCACATGGAGCCCAACAACCACGGACGGCACATGAAGCCCCATCACATGCCTGGCGAGCACGATGTCATAGCCACCATCATCCTGATGCTGATGCTCGGCATGGATATCGGCGTGATGCTCTATTTCCGTCAGCAGAAAGACCAACAGCGACTGGCCGACCTGGAACATCAGAATCTGGAACAGCAACTGGAATACCTGAAATACCAGATCAACCCACACTTCCTGATGAACACGCTGAACAACATCCACGCTCTGGTGGACATAGACCCTGAACAGGCCAAGGAGAGCATCGTGGAACTGTCGAAAATCATGCGGTTCGTTCTGTATGAGGGATCTAAACAGAAAGTGCCCCTCAGAAAAGAACTGCTGTTCCTGGAAGACTATATCCGGCTGATGCGTCAGCGCGTGACGGAGAAGGTGCGTATCGATGTCAGGATGCCAGACACCATTCCTGAGAAGGAGATGCCTCCGCTTATCCTGATAACGTTCGTGGAGAATGCCTTCAAACACGGCATCACCTACCAGCGGCCCTGCTTCATCGAGCTGTCTGTTTCCATCAGCGACAACCGGCTGCACTTCAACTGCAGGAACAGTAAGGTGCCACAAAGCACAGTTCAGCAGGGAGGCATCGGACTGGCTAACGTCAAACGTCGCCTGGAACTGATCTATGACAACGACTACCTGCTGCAAATCGACGATCAGGAAGAGACCTTCGAAGTCAACATGGAAATACCGTTATAACGCCCCCACCCTATGATCAAAGTATTAGCCATCGACGATGAGCCATTGGCACTACGCCAATTGACCACGTATATAAATAAGGTGCCTTTCCTGACATTGGCAGGTGCTTGCAGCAATGCGCTGGAAGCACGCGAGCTGATGGACAAGGAAATGATTGATGCTATCTTCTGCGACATCAACATGCCCGACATCTCAGGTATGGATTTCGTCAAGCAGCTGTCTGTTGCGCCACTGGTTGTCTTCACGACAGCCTATTCCGAATATGCCATTGAGGGCTACAAGGTCAATGCCGTCGACTATCTGCTGAAGCCTTACGGCATGAATGACTTCCTGCGTGCTGCCATGAAGGTGCAGGAGCAATACAACCTGCGCCATCAGGACACACCCAGAGAGAGCAGTCCCCTGCAGGATGACGGCACTATCTTTGTAAAAACCGACTACAGAGTGGTGCGTATCTCTGTCAACGACATCAGATACGTCGAGGGCATGAGCGAATATTTGCGCATCCATCTGGAAGGTCAGAAGCCAGTCATCACCCTGATGGCACTAAAGAAGATGGAGGACTATCTGCCCAAAAGACAGTTCATGCGCATCCACCGCTCTTATATCGTCAACCTGCAGAAGATACAGGAGGTCAACAAGAACCGCGTCATCCTCGATCAAGATACCTACCTGCCTATCAGCGACAACTACAAGGAGCAGTTCAACGAGTACCTGAATCAGAAGTTTTTAGGAAAATAAGGGGGGCAAGCGGAATATTTTCGCGCCCGATGCTATCTGTTTGTCGTTTTTTTATTACCTTTGCAGCAGAAACAAGGAAATAACACATGACAAAGAAACTTACCCTACTGTTGCTGATGCTGCTTGCCATCAGCGGTGTACAGGCTCAGATGGCTGAACCGGTACACTTCCGTACGACCCTGAACACACTCGACGGCGATCAGGCCGAAATCGTATTCTCAGCTACCATCGATGCCGGCTGGCACGTGTATTCAACAGACATCACCGAGGACGGTCCCATCCGTGCCACCTTCCATGCCGAACAGCTGGAGGGCGTAGAACTGGTAGGCGGGCTGAAGCCCAGGGGACACGTGACCGAACAGTTCGATGAGATGTTTGGCACCAACCTGCGCTTCTTCGAGAAGCAGGGAGCCTTCGTCCAGAAGATACGCTTCACCAAGCCCAAGTACAGCATAGACTGCTATTTGGAATATGGTGCATGCAACGACCAGATGTGCCTGCCACCGACGACGGTAGAGTTCAAGGACAGCGGAACGTCGCCCGTCAAGGAAAGCGACGCCAAGGAAGAAGTGGCGGCGGTGACCGAAGAGACGACGGAAGCCAACATGCCGGAACCCCTGACAGCTGACAGCGCCAGCACCGATTCGCTCAGTCAGGCTGTCATCACCGAGGGACAGACCGACCTCTGGGCACCTGTCACTGACGAGCTGAAGGCTTACGGCAAGGACGACGTGACGAGCAACTCCTCACTGTGGTTCATTTTCCTCTCCGGTCTGCTGGGAGGTTTCCTGGCCATCCTGACCCCGTGCGTCTGGCCCATTATCCCCATGACCGTCTCGTTCTTCCTGAAGCGCAACAAGGATCGCAAGAAGGCCATCAACGAGGCCGTCATCTACGGACTCTCCATCATCGTCATCTACGTCTTGCTGGGCTTGGCCGTGACGCTGCTCTTCGGTGCCAGTGCCCTCAACGCGCTGTCCACCAATGCCGTCTTCAACATTTTCTTCGCCCTGATGCTCATTGTCTTTGCAGCCTCATTCTTCGGTGCATTCGAGTTGACCCTGCCCTCATCATGGTCGAACAAGGTAGACAGGAAGGTAGACGAATTACAAAGTCACACTTCACACTCCTCACTTCACACTTCACACTTCAAATCCTATCTCAGCATCTTCCTCATGGCCTTCACGCTGGTGCTGGTATCGTTCTCGTGTACAGGTCCCATCATCGGATTCCTGCTGGTGGCCGTCTCCACGCAGAACGACATACTGGGTCCCACCATCGGCATGCTGGGCTTCGCCATAGCACTGGCCATCCCCTTCACGATATTCGCCCTGTTCCCGTCGCTGCTGAAGTCGGCACCTAAGTCGGGCGGATGGATGAACACGGTGAAGGTGGTGCTGGGATTCATCGAGCTGGCCTTCGCCCTGAAGTTCCTCTCCGTGGCCGACCTGGCCTACGGCTGGCATCTGCTCGACCGCGAGGTCTTCGTGTCCCTGTGGATTGTGCTGTTCGCCCTGCTTGGCTTCTACCTGTTAGGATGGCTGAAGTTCCCCCACGACGACGAGAGCCGTCGCACCAACGTGCCCCAATTCTTCCTTGCCCTGCTGTCACTGGCCTTCGCCATCTATATGGTGCCCGGTCTCTGGGGGGCTCCGCTCAAGGCCATCAGCGCCTTCGCCCCGCCCATGAACACGCAGGACTTCAACCTCTACGAAGGTTCCGTAGAGGCACGCTTCACCGACTACGAGCAGGGCATGGCTGCTGCCAAGGCCGAGGGCAAGCCTGTGATGATAGACTTCACGGGCTTCGGTTGCGTCAACTGCCGCAAGATGGAGGCTGCCGTATGGACCGACCCACGCGTGCAGTCACTGCTCAATGACGACTACGTGCTCATATCGCTCTACGTTGACGACAAGACATCACTGCCCCAGCCCATAGAGGTCACCGAGAACGGCAAGCGTGTGAAGCTGCGCACCGTAGGTGACAAGTGGAGCTACCTGGAGCGCACGAAGATAGGAGCCAACACGCAGCCCTTCTACGTGCTGCTCGACCATGAGGGTCACCCCCTCAACGGCCTGCGCTCCTACGACGAGGACATCGACGAGTACATCCGTTTCCTGCAGCAGGGACTGAAGAACTACCGCTCCCATTAGCCTATGAGCCCCATAAGTCCTATGAGACCCATTAGACCCATTAGACCCATTAGACCCATAAAAACCTAAAAAAATAAGACTATGATTAACAAAGAAACACGCGAGCAGATCATCGCGCTCGTACACCAAGAAGTAGTACCAGCCATAGGCTGTACCGAGCCCATGTGCGTGGCACTCTGCACGGCCAAGGCCACCGAGGTGCTGGGCTGCCGCCCCGAGAGGATAGAAGCCTTCCTCAGCGCCAACATCCTGAAAAATGCCATGGGCGTGGGCATACCCGGCACAGGCATGATAGGTCTGCCCATAGCCATCGCACTGGGCGCACTTATCGGCAAGAGCGAATACCAGCTGGAGGTGCTCAAGGACCTGACACCCGAAGCACTGGACGAAGGCAAGCGCTACATCGCCGACAACCGCATAGGCATCCACCTGAAGGAGGGCCAGTGCGACAAACTCTATGTAGAGATTATCGCCTCGGCAGGCAACAAATACGCTACCGCCATCATCGCGGGCAGCCATACGCGATTCCTCTTTGCTGGCCCCACAGCCGAGACACCCACCGACATCACCCAGAAGCGAGGCAAAGGCGACGAGGCAGGCAGCAACGACGAGCTGGCACTCGACCTGCGGCTGGTCTATGACTTCGCCACCACTGCCCCACTCGACGAGATCAGCTTCATACAGGAAACACGTACTTATAATATGAACGCCGCACGCGAGGCACTCAAGGGTAACTACGGCCACAACCTGGGCAAGACCATCGACCGGCCACTGTCCAAGGGCATCTTCGGCAACACCATCTTCTCGCACATCATCTCGCGCACAGCCTCGGCCTGCGATGCCCGCATGGGCGGCGCCATGATTCCCGTCATGTCCAATTCGGGCTCGGGCAACCAGGGCATCTGCGCCACCAACCCCGTCTGCGTCTATGCCAAGGAGAACGAGAACACCGAGGAGGAACTGACACGCGCCCTGATGCTCAGTCACCTGACGGCCATCTACATCAAGCAGTCGCTGGGCAAGTTGTCGGCACTATGCGGTTGCGTCGTGGCAGGCATAGGCAGCAGCGTAGGCATCACCTACCTGATGGGCGGCGACTACGACGCCGTATGCCGTGCCGTGAAGAACATGATAGCCAACCTGACGGGCATGCTTTGCGACGGTGCCAAGCCATCATGCTCGCTGAAGATAGCTTCGGGCGTGTCCACCGCCCTCATGTCGGCCCTGCTCGCCATGGAGGGTAAGTGCGTCACGTCGGCCGAGGGCATCGTCGACGACTGCGTGGACAAGACCATCCACAACCTCACCGCCATAGGTGCCGACGCCATGTGCCAGACCGACGACCTCGTACTGAGCATCATGACAGGGAAAAAATAGTATGACAGCAAGTGAGATTATCACGTACATGGAGTCGCTGCACGACGAGGAGCAGCGACAGGTGCTGATGAGATTCTTCAAGACGGCACCAGGGGAGTACGGCTATGGTGACGAATTTCTCGGCATCAAAGTACCACTGACGCGTGAGGTTGTCAAGATGGCAGCCAAGGACACGCCGCTGAGCGAGATTCCCAAACTGCTGATGTGCCGCTGGCACGAAGTGCGGCTTAGCGCACTACTGATACTCGTCTGGCACTTTGAGCGACAGGCAACCCGACGGCTCGTCAATGACCAGGAGGCCATCAAGCGGCGCGACGAAATACTGAAACTCTACTTGAAGTATGCCGAGCAGGCCAACAACTGGGACCTTGTGGATATGTCGGCACCGAAGATTCTGGGACATTGGCTGATGCTACCGTCGGCTCGTGGAGACAGAGACTACAAGCTGAGAGTGCTCGATGATTTGGCTGCAAGCCCCTGCTTGTGGCGACAGCGCATGAGCATCGTCTGCACATGGAAAACGTCGCAGATGGGCGATGCCTCGTGGTGCTCGCGCTATGCAGAGATACACCTGCACCATCCGCACGACCTGATGCACAAGGCCGTCGGTTGGATGCTCCGCGAAATGGGCAAGCGTGTGTCGATGGACCTGTTAAGAGACTTCCTGCACCGGCATGTTCACGAGATGCCCCGCACGGCCCTGCGCTACGCTATCGAGAAGATGGACGAGGAGGAACGGAAATACTGGATGAACATCTGACTATTCATCCTCTTAGTATGATGTTTGCCATGCTGTAGTATGCCATTTGCTATGTGTTAGTATGACATTTGCTATGCGATAGTATTAGGTTTACCACTCGTAAGTATGCGGTTTACTAATGGTAAACACGCTGTTTACCCACCGTTTGGAGCCTCCATTCAAGTCGAATGGAGGCTCCAAACGGTTTGATGCGAAAAATGACTCACCGTCTCCCCATCATATAGCGGAAACGCCCTGTGGCAAAGGGTTTCGTCATGGGGAGTCCTTGCCGTAACGTCTCCCCAATGGTCTCCCCAAAGGACTCCCCATCGCGTTGGAATGGGGAGGCCTTTGGGGAGACGTGTGGGGAGACCTTCAGCCATGGTCTCCCCATGCGGATGCCCAGTGTACAAAGGCATTTCGGACGAAAATGGGGGGACGGTGGCGTTTTTTTCATTCCTGAAAAGAAATCAGCGGGGGCGTATCTCCTGGATTCATCATTCTTTTACAATTGGATATAGTTCGATAAACTCTCCCTGATGACGTGTACCATCGTTGATAAGTTCAGCAGTTTTCCTTCCTACGGTGTCTATATCATGGAAGCCGGGCAGGCACATATTACCGTTCAAATCGGTGGTAGTAGGGCCGGGATGCACAGAGAATATCTCAATAGGTCTTTCCCCTTGCTGAAATTCCATTGCCATCACACCCATCATGGCGTTCTGTGCAGCTTTGCTTGCCACGTATGCCAGCGGATGCCAGTATGGACTTATCTCCGAAGGTACTGTGATATTGACAATCCGCCCATGGTTTGCCTCAAGCAAAGGGAGAAGTGATTTCGTGAGCGCAAAGGTACCGACGAAATTAACATCGATGCACTCCTTGATTTCAGCAAGAGCCGTATGCTGTGCATCAACATTCATGTTGCCCGGTATACCGGCATTATTCACAAGCAACGACAATCCTGGATATTTCTCGGCTGCTTCAACTGAGGCACGTTCAATGGAGGCGATATTTCCAAGTTCTATGTTCAGCCACCCCAAGACGTCAATGCCTTGCATTTTCAATTCTTCCATAGCTTTTTCAGCACGTTCCTGATGACGTGCACCCACAACAATACTCCAGCCGGTAAGACCGAGGTTCTTGGCTATTCCAAAACCGATACCCTTGTTGGCGCCGGTAATCAAAGCAATTTTTTCTTTCATTTTCGTGTAACCATTATTTACCATTATCGTATGTTTAGTCATTGTGTTAATTGACGGCTGCAAAATTATATATTTTTCTGACATCTGCCAAATATTTCCACGATTATTCTCATGACCAGACGATTATTTAGACAGGACAGTCATCACCTTACTTTAATACAATAATATCACTCCAACGAGTCGTTGGATTTTTACTCTTGAAATCATGCTTGATGGCATTAGCAAAGACATTTGCTTTTCCCTTGCCATCTTTTTGTGTGTATTGCTGACTGCCAAGTACAATGGTTTCAGTTCCATTGACCTTGTTGATGCGGTCAATGACTGCATCCAGTCGCTTCATCTTCTCAAACTGTTCTGCATTGGTATCGAATAAGTCTTGTTGAATAGGACTGTTAGGCCCAATTCCCATGACTATGACACCTGCTTTCTTGTAGTGATAACCCTGACGGTAGAGCTTCTGAAGGACTTCATTAGCTGCTTTGACAATGGTGACAGTCGAGCTGGAGGGGGTAAGAAGACGCATTTCCTGAAAGTTCCAGTATTGAGGCAGGTCTTCACGGAAAGCATTTGTGTTGAGAAATACGCCTACAATGGATGCAACCGTACCTTG
>JAFUSV010000104.1 GCA_017467565.1 Prevotella sp. | reverse complement strand
GAGAAGTGAGGAGTGAAAAGTGAAAAAATCACAAGGGATGAACAACTTTTCACCTCACACTTCTCACTTCTCACTTCTTTTTTGTACCTTTGTGGCCGATTTTTACTATGCGAATAGTTAAGAAGCTCGATATCTTCATCACAAAACAGTTTGGACTGCTGTTTGTGGGAACGTTCTTCATCTGCCAGTTTGTGCTGATGATGCAGTTCCTGTGGCGCTATGTCGACGAGCTGATAGGCAAGGGACTGTCGCTCGAAGTCATGGCGCAGTTCTTCTGGTATATGGGTCTGATGCTGATACCTCAGGCTCTGCCGCTGGCCATCCTGCTGTCATCGCTCATCACCTTCGGCAACCTGGGCGAGAGCTCGGAGCTGACGGCCATCAAGGCGGCAGGCATCTCGCTGATGCAGGCCATGCGCTCGCTGATAGTCATCGTCATCGCCATTGCCGGGCTGTCGTTCTATTTCCAGGATGTCATAGGCCCCGAGGCCAACAAGTCGTTTGCACAGCTGCTGGTATCGATGAAGCAGAAGAGCCCCGAACTGGAGATTCCCGAGGGCCAGTTCTATGACGGACTGCCGCAGACCAATATCTACGTGCAGAAGAAGGACATCAACACGGGCATGCTCTACGACGTGATGATCTATCGCCAGACGGGCAACTACGAAGATCAGGCCATCATCCTGGCCGACTCAGCCAAGATGCAGTCGACCGAGGAGAAGAAGCACCTGCTGCTGACACTGTGGAGCGGCGAGTGGTTCGAGAACATGAAACAGCAGGACATGGGCAACATGGCCGAGGTGCCCTACCGCCGCGAGACCTTCACTTACAAGACCATCCTCCTCGACTTCGACGGCGAGTTCAACCTGGCCGACGCCAGCAATTTCGCCGGCAACGCCAAGGCGAAGTCCACCAGACAGATAGTACGCGACCTGGACTCCATACGTATCTATAATGACAGCGTGGGCCACCAGTTCTACGAGGAAGCACGCCGCTACTCGTTCTACGAGGAACCACTGACTAAAGACGACTCTACGACCCTGGCCCAGATAAAGCCCGAGAAGCTGCCCAACCTGGACACGCTGTTCAGCCACCTCACCACCGACGAGAAACGCGAGGTGATGAAAGATGCCGCGCGGCAGTCGCAGAACGTCATCGCCGACCTCTCGTTCAAGGCACATATAGCCGACGACCTGCACCGCACTGAGCGTCTGCACGAGCTGGAGGCCATCGGCAAGTTCACCCTCGCCCTGTCGTGCATCATCTTCTTCTTCATCGGTGCACCACTGGGTGCCATCATCCGCAAGGGCGGCCTCGGCGTGCCGGTCATCATCTCCGTGCTGGTCTTCATCGTCTACTACATCTTCGAGAACTCAGGCATGCGCATGGCGCGCGACGACAACTGGACGGTGTGGTACGGACGCGCCATCTCCACCATGGTGCTGGCACCACTGGCCATCTTCTTCACCTACAAGGCCAACAACGACTCGGCCGTATTCAATGCCGACGCCTACAGGCTGCTGTTCATACGCGTCTTCGGACTCAGGATGAGCCGCAACGTCGTGCGCAAGGAGGTCATCATCGAGGACCCCGTCTACGCACTGGACTCGTACTACCTGCTGCAAGTCAACGAGGACATCCGCCAATATAACGCCGAGCACAAGCTGCTGTCGCCCCCCAACCCCATCAAGGTGTTCTTCCGTCCGGGCGACGACCAGACCATCGAACATGTCGTCAGCGTGCTGGAGGATGCCATCGAGGACCTGGGCAACACGAACGACAAGCAGATCATATCCTACCTGAACGAATATCCCGTCGTGGCCACCCACGCACACACACGGCCCTTCCGCCGTCGCTGGATGAACATCGTCACCGGACTGGTGCTGCCGCTGGGACTGTTCTTCTACTTCAGGATGTGGCGTTTCCGCCTGCGTCTGCACAAAGACCTGAGCAAGGTCATGGAGACCAGCCAGCTCATCGTGGAGCGCATCGCCAAGGTAGCCCCGCCCGCTCCTGTCAGTATGGAGGAGGTGGAGAAGATGACCTTCATAGCCGACCTGGTGCGCGAGGCTGAGAAAAAGAACAATCATCATAAACAAACGCTATATGGAACCACTGAAACTGAATAGCATAGACGAGGCACTGGCCGACTTCAAGGACGGCAAGTTCGTCATTGTCGTCGACGATGAAGACCGCGAGAACGAAGGCGACCTCATCTGTGCCGCCGAAATGATTACCCCCGAGATGGTGAACTTCATGCTGAAGTATGCCCGTGGCGTGCTCTGTGCGCCTATCACCATCAGCCGCAGCGAGGAGCTCGACCTGCCCCGGCAGGTGAAGGACAACACCTCGATGCTGGGCACGCCGTTCACCATCACCGTCGACAAGCTGGAAGGCTGCACCACCGGCGTGTCGGCCCACGACCGCTGTGCCACCATACGGGCACTGGCCGACCCGGCATCGACCCCGCAGACCTTCGGTCGCCCCGGACATATCAACCCCCTGTATGCACAGGAGAACGGCGTGCTGCGCCGCTCGGGCCACACCGAGGCTGCCATCGACCTGTGCCGCCTGTCAGGACTCTACCCCGCCGGTGCGCTGATGGAGATTATGAACGACGACGGCACCATGGCCCGCATGCCCGAATTGCAGGCTTTCGCCCGCGAACACGGCCTGAAGATCATCACCATCAAGGACCTCATAGCCTACCGACTGAAACAGGAGTCGCTCATCGAGGTGGGCGAAGAGGTGGACATGCCCACGCAGTACGGCCACTTCCGCATCATCCCCTTCCGCCAGAAGACCACCGGACAGGAGCACTTCGCACTCATCAAAGGCCAGTGGCAGGAGGACGAGCCTATCCTCGTGCGCGTACATTCTTCATGTATGACGGGCGACATCCTGGGCAGCCAGCGCTGCGACTGCGGCGAACAGCTGCACCGCGCCATGCAGAAGATAGAGGAGGAGGGCAAGGGCGTCATCGTCTACATGCAGCAGGAAGGCCGCGGCATCGGCCTGATGAACAAGCTGGCTGCCTACAAACTGCAGGAGGAGGGCTACGACACCGTCGATGCCAACCTCTGCCTGGGCTTCAAGGCCGATGAGCGCGACTATGGCTGCGGTGCCCAGATGCTGCGCCACCTGGGGGTACACAAGATGCGCCTGATGACCAACAACCCCGTGAAGCGCGTAGGACTGGAGGCCTACGGACTGGAAATCATAGAGAACGTGCCCATCGAGGTGACGCCCAACCAGTACAACCTGCGCTACCTGCAGACCAAGAAGCAACGCATGGGCCACACGCTGCACTTGTAACGGACAGTCGCAACTATGCCACTTAGCCGTCGTTAGTATGCCACTTAGCCGTCGTAAGTATGCCACTTAGGGGTGCTAAGTATGGTACTTACGACGGCTAAACCATAGGTTTGCAGCAAGAAATGATGATTTTCCGCGTTTTTCTTTCGCTTTCACAAAATAAATGTGTATCTTTGCACGTTGAAAAACAATAAAGGATTAAGAATATGGCACAACTTTCCAACCGTTTACAGAGACTGGCACCATCGGCTACGCTGGCGATGTCACAGAAAAGCGCTGAGATGAAGGCGCAGGGTATCGACGTGATTAACATGAGTGTAGGCGAGCCTGACTTCAATACGCCCGACCATATCAAGGAGGCTGCCAAGACGGCCATCGACCAGAACTACTCGCGCTACTCGCCCGTGCCCGGCTACCCCGAACTGCGCAAGGCTATCGTGGAGAAGCTGCGCAGAGAGAACGGACTGGAATACACCACGAACGAGATATTGGTGAGCAACGGTGCCAAGCAGAGCGTCTGCAACACGGTGATGGCACTGGTGAACCCGGGCGAGGAGGTCATCATCCCCGCACCCTACTGGGTGAGCTATCCGCAGATGGCACTGCTGGCTGGCGGCACACCCGTATTCGTGGAGGCCACCTTCGAGCAGAACTTCAAGATGACGGCCGAGCAACTGGAGGCTGCCATCACACCGAAGACCCGCCTCATCATACTCTGCTCGCCCAGCAACCCCACAGGCTCCGTATATAATAAAGAGGAACTGCGCGCGCTCGCGAACGTTATATTGAAACACGACGACCTCTTCGTACTGGCCGACGAGATATACGAGCACATCAACTACGTAGGCCGCCACGAGAGCATAGCCCAGTTCCCCGGCATGAAGGAACGCAGCATCATCGTCAACGGTGTGTCGAAGGCCTACGCCATGACCGGCTGGCGCATCGGCTACATCGCAGCCCCCGAATGGATCGTGAAAGGCTGCAACAAGCTGCAGGGCCAGTACACCAGCGGCCCGTGCTCCGTCAGCCAGAAGGCTGCCGAGTTTGCCTACACCGAGAGCCAGGCTTGCGTCGAGGAGATGCGACAGGCCTTCGAGCGTCGTCGCGACCTCATCGTGGCACTGGCCAAGGAGATACCCGGCCTGGAGGTCAACATCCCCGAGGGCGCCTTCTACCTGTTCCCCAAGTGCAGCAGCTTCTTCGGCAAGACAGCGCCTGATGGTTCCACCATCAGCACCAGCACCGACCTGGCCATGTACCTGCTGCAGGAAGCCCACGTAGCTACCGTCGGCGGCGATGCCTTCGGCGACCCTGCCTGCTTCCGCATGAGCTATGCCACCAGCGACGAGAACATACGCGAGGCCATGCGCCGCATAGCAGCAGCACTGGCTAAACTGAAATAAAAAGGTAGCGGAAAACGACAAAATGTCGACTTAATTGTAACAAAATGATGAAAATGCACGTTAAAAGTCGTTAATCCCTAAAAAAGTAAAATGAATTTTACTACCTTTGCGAGTTGAAAACGAATCATTAATCATTAATTTATTTAATAACTTAAAACAAAAAAACAAAAATTATGGCAACTACACAAAAAGCAGCTGCTCCTGCCAAAAAGGCAAAGAGCACAAGCAGCATCGGTATCAAAGATGCTATCTGGGTGATCGTTATTTGCGGTATCATCGCGTTTCTGAACTTCTTCCTGAACCTCGGTCAGGCCAGCAACTTCGAAGGTGGCGACAATGGCGGCAGCCCTCTGAACATCTGGGGTACCATCTACAAGGGCGGTATCATCGTGCCTGTGATTCACACTCTGTTGCTCACCGTAGTCTTCATGGCTATCGAGCGTGTCTTCGCTCTGAGCAAGTGCATCGGTAAGGAGAAGCTCGCCAAGTTCGTGGCTAAGATCAAGAAGGACCTCAAGGAGCACAACTTCGACCAGGCTCTGAAGGACTGCGACTATCAGGGTGGCTCTGTGGCCAACGTGGTTCGCGCCAACATCATGGCCTACAAAGAGGCTGACGCTGCTACCGGCCTGAAGAAAGAGGTGAAGATTGCCCGCATCCAGCAGGCTCACGAGGAGGCTATCGCCGTAGAGATGCCTACGCTGACCATGAACCTCCCCATCATCGCTACCATCGTCACACTGGGTACACTGACTGGTCTGCTCGGTACTGTGGTAGGTATGATCAAGTCGTTCCAGGCCCTGGCACAAGGTGGTGGTGGTGACTCTGTCGAGCTGTCTGCAGGTATCTCTGAGGCTCTGATCAACACCGCATTCGGTATCGGTACATCTTGGCTGGCTGTTGTGTCTTACAACTTCTTCACCAACCGCATCGATAAGATTGCGTTTGCACTGGACGAAATTGGTTATTCAATTGCACAGACCTACGCTGCTACTCATGCCGAAGAAGCTTAATTTTTGCTAACCCTCTAAACACATTACGACTATGGGTAAGTTAAAAATTAAGAAGAACGACGTCTGGATCGACATGACCCCCATGTCGGACGTGATGGTGCTTCTGCTCACCTTCTTCATGTTGTCAGCCAACTTCGTGAAGAATGAGGTGGTCAAGGTGCAGACACCTGCGTCTCAGACTATGGCCAAAGTGCCCGACAAGGCGACGCTCGACATCATGATCTACCCCGACACCGTGAACGGCGAGCCCATCGGACGCGTCTATCTCGGTACCGACAAGGTGGTGACGATGCAGTATGCGCTCGACACGTTGGTTGACAAGATCTACGCCAGCAACAACTTCGCACCCGGCAGCCGTCTGAAATACGACGACATCAAGGACGCGAAAGCCAAGTTGACGGATAAGAAAGAGAACGAAGAGCTGCGCAAGACGTTCCTCGCCGAGACTCAGATCGGTATGCCATTCAAGGAAATGGCCAAGTACCTGGGCCAGACTCACGAGGAGATGGTCAAGCAGCTGAAAGCTAACGGTGTACCCCTCGACAGTAACATTGTCTTCCTCAACGACAAGAAACAAGAGGGTAAAGAAGTCTACAGCGAATTTCAACTGTGGGTGAAGGCACTGAAACAAGGCTACAAGAGATGGTATAAGGAAATGGAGAAGAAGCAGGAGAAGGGCGAGGCTCTCGACATCGACCTGGCTAACACTCCCAACAAGCTCGAAATCTGCATCAAGGCAGACAAGGACACACCCTATGCTACCTTCAAGAAAGTCATCAGTGAGCTTCAGGACATCAACGAAAGCCGCTATAAGTTACTTACACAGTATAAAAAGGAGGTTGATTGATTATGGCTAAGAAAAAAGAAAGCAAGCAGAAAAAAATGAATGTCCGAGTCGACTTTACGCCGATGGTGGATATGATGATGCTTCTGATCACGTTCTTCATGCTGTGTACATCTCTGGCTAAGCCACAGGCCATGCACCTCACCATGCCTGCCAAGGACCAAAACCTGCAGGCCGAGGACAAGGATAAGTCGAAGACGGAACTCACCGTCACACTCTATCTCGCCGAGGACAACAAGCTCTATTGCTACATCATCGACAAGAAAGAGAAGTTCGGCGATCCCGAGTATCTGGAAGAGCTCACATGGGGTAAGGGCGAAAACGGTCTGCGTTCACGCCTGACCAAGTACAACCCCTACCGCGCCAGCGAGACGCCTATCCAGGCTCTGGTCAACGCACGCAACCAACTCGACGCTTGGTACAACGCACAGCCTAAGGCTCAGAAAGAGCTGAGTGACTCTATCTACGACCGCGCCATGACCATGATCAAGAAAGGTCACCTGGACATCGTGAAGAGCAACCAGCTGCAGAAGGCAAGATATGAAGAGGTAGACCGCCAGATGAAGGAAGGCACCGAGAATCCTAACGACCTCTCGCCCACCCTCTCTGTCAACATCAAGCCTCTTGACAACTCTACGTACGATAATCTCGTAACGGTACTCGACGAAATGCAAATCTGCTGCATCGGTAAGTATGTCATCAGTGCCATCAACGACAAGGACCTCGACCTGCTCAGCAAGAAGGGTATTATCGAAGCACCTGCTGCCACTGCCGCCGCACAGCCTGCTCAGTAAGTATCATAAAGTCTAATCAAAACAGAAAGGATAAAGAACTATGTCAAAAATAGATCTATTAGACCAGCAATGGATTGATCTTGTCTTTGAAGGCAAGAACGAGGCCTATGGTGCTTACCAGTTACGTCGCGATACCAAGAATCGTAACCTGATTGCCATGATTACCATGATCTGCATGATCATCGGTATCGTAGCATTCTTCCTGCTCTACGGTGTAGCCAAGAACGCTATCGCCGCCGCTGCCGAGCACGAGACGGAGACCGTCGTCGAGGCTGCTGCCGAAGAAATGGAGGAAGAGGCTGAAGAAGAAGAAGACATCGTCTACGACGTTCAGCCCGAAGAAGAGCAGGTTGCCCAGGAAACGCTGATGAACTCAGAGAAGTTCACCGACTACGAGATGGACGACGAAGCACCTCAGGAAGTGACGAAGACCCAGGATGAAACCGCTCAGAGTGAGGTAGCCATCGGTGCTATCAACTTCGACGAAGGTTCAAACGAGGGTACGGAAGTGATTAAGGTCAACCAGAAGGTGGTGGAAGAAGTACAGGAAGTGAAAGAAGAGTCAGTAGTCTTCGAGGTGGTGGAGCAGATGCCTTCATTCCCTGGTGGCGAAAAGGCCCTGATGGAGTTCCTGAGCAAGAACACCAAGTATCCTTCGGTGGCTGAGGAGAATGGTATCCAGGGACGCGTAGTCTGCACATTCGTGGTGGAGACCAACGGTTCTATCACCGATGTAAAGGTGGTACGTGCCGTAGACCCCGCCCTCGACCGTGAGGCTGTCCGCGTGATCAAGTCCATGCCTAAGTGGATTCCTGGTAAGCAGAACGGCAAGGCCGTGCGCGTGAAGTACACGGTGCCCGTAAACTTCAAACTTCAGTAAACAGATGTTGCTATGAACAAACGATTCAACCTACTCACGTTAGTTGGATTATCCCTTATCATAGGCTTGCTCCCCTCATGCGGGGGCAAGCCTAATCCCAAATATGAGGAGACAGCTAAGTGTTTCGCAGCTGACGAAAGCCTCAGCCCCATCATCGATGAGGAGCTGAAGATTTTCCATATCAAGACGAAGCGAGGCCCGCTATACCCGCTCTATGTCAGCGAGCAGGAGGCCATCGAGAAACTTCTCAACCAGGAGGTCTACCTGGTGTTCACCACGAGAAGACTCACCCAGAACGAAGAAAACATCATCAAGAACAACCAATACAACCCCAGGGTTTTCCCCCTGGCCTACGATGCCATGGCGCTCATTGTCAACAAGGACAATCCCGACACCGTCATCACCGTAGACAACTTCCGCAGGATTCTCTCTGGCGAAGTCACTCGCTGGCAGGAGCTCTATCCCGAGTCGAAGCTTGACACCATCCGCGTAGCCTTCGACAACCCGAAGTCGAGCACCGTGCGTTTCTGTGTAGACTCCATCCTGAAGGGGCAGCCCATGAAGACGTCGGGTAACATACGCGCCGTGCAGACCTCCATCGAGGTGATGAACTACGTGGAGAAGCACAAGGATGCCATCGGCATCATTGGCAGCGTATGGCTCAACGACCAGCGTGACGAGACCAACGCCATGAACGACCGTCACCTCACGGTCATGAAGGTAGGCACCACGCCAGTGATGGCCGTCAAGCCCTCGCAGTACGACATCGCCTATGGCAACTACCCCATGATACGCACCATCTATGCCCTGTGTACCGATCCCCGTTCATCAGGCGTGCCCCGTGGCTTTGCCAATTTCTGCTGGATACCCGAACCCGGGCAGCGCATCTTCTTCAATGCCGGTCTGTTCCCCGCGCGAGCAGAATATTCGGTACGCGATGTCATCGTGCATTAAACCATCGGCATGCTGATGCATCTAAAGGAAAAAGCATGACGCCTCAACGTCATAACGACATAACGACAACTAATAAAAAAAAAGAAAGGTAAGAATTATGAAAACAATCAAATATCTATTCATGAGTGCCCTGCTGATGGGATTCAGCACGGCAGCAAATGCACAGGACGGCAGCAAGGCTGACGTCGAAGCATTCAAGCAGATCGTCAACAGTAAGCCAGCCGACATGGAGAAGCAGTTGAAGGCTTACTACAAGGAGAACAAGAAGAACGAGGAGAACCTCGTAGCCTTTGGACGCGTCTTTTACGATGCCGAGGACTATGTGAACGCCAACGTCTACGCTGAGTATGCCCTGAAGGCCAACAAGAAGTATGCTCCCGCTTACATCCTGCAGGGCGACATCGCCGCTGTGGGTGAGGAAGACGGCGGTAAGGCTGCCATCGCCTACGAGACAGCTATCCTCTACGATGAGAAGAACGTCGATGCCTACCGCAAGTATGCCAACGTCTATCGTAAGGTAGACCCCAATGGTGCCGTCGAGAAGCTCGAGGCACTGCGCAAGGTAGACCCCAACTATCCCGTCGATGCCCTCATCGGTCATATCAACTACATCTCGCTGCGCTATGGTAAGGCCATCGAGGCTTTCGACAAGGCTCCCCTGCAGAGCCTGAGCCGCATGGACTACATTGAGTATGCCATGGCCAACTACCACGCCAAGCAGTATGCCCGTTCGCTGGAGATAGCACAGGCAGGTCTGCAGAAAGATCCCCTGAACGCTACGCTCAACCGTATCGCGCTGATGAATGCCAACGAGGTGAAGAAGTACGATGTGGCTATGCAGTATGCAGACAACATGTTCAACAAGATAGACAAGGACAGCGTGAAGCTCAACGATATCGACTACCTGAATTATGGTAAGGCACTGGCAGGCAGCGAGCAGTATGATG
>JAFUSV010000103.1 GCA_017467565.1 Prevotella sp. | reverse complement strand
CGTCGCCGTGAGGTAATGACGGAGGTTGCTAATGCCAGAGACGACTTCAGGGCTCAGCTAAGAGGTGTTATTGACAAGAAATTCTTCATCTTCAGACTGGTCAAGATTTTCGGTTAATCCACGCGGTTATGCAGGTGACCCGATTTCGGGCATGATCATAGGACGGTCTGACTTTTCAAAGGCTTATGGACGTTTTTCATATTCTTCGGACGCTATTACTTATTTCGCATTCTAATTATCACTAACTTTGCAGCAAACTTAAAAACGAATCAGGAAAATGAAGAAAGTTGCAATCATTGCGTTAATGACGTTATGTCTGCCCGCCATGGCGCAGACAGACAAGCAAGAACCTGCAGTGGTAATACTTACAGCGGGACAGTCGAATACAGATGGCAGGGTAGGCAATGAGGAGTTGCCTGATTATATCCAGCGTGATGGTTATAAGTATTGCCAATGGAGTTTTGGAAGTGGAGTGCATTCCGGCAATGGGCGGTTTGAGCCATTTGCTCCTAGAATCTATAATGAAAACAAGCCTAGGCGCTGGGCATACGACGCTGTGGTTTACTATATGCTGGAAAAACAGCTGCAAAGACCTTTCTACGTCATCAAGGAAAGTCTGGGCGGGACAGCTATCGATACGCTTTGTCGGAGTAACAGCAACATGCACTGGAGCGCTGATCCTACATATCTGCAAAGAACGGCAGCATCTGACAAAGGCGGGCTCTCTCTGTTGAAAGCTTTTACGGAGAATATCGGTTCCTGTATCGACAACAAACTATCGAAACTGCCTGAAGGATACGACATCAAGGCGATGCTGTGGCATCAGGGCGAGAGCGACCGCAGTCAGGCCGACAGATATTACGACAATCTGAAGGCTGTGGTAGCCTACTTGCGTACCTATTTAGTTAATAAGACGGGACAGCAGAAGTATGCCCATCTGCCATTTATCTGTGGCACCTTTTCCACACAGAGCAGGCAGGGCAGCCTGAAGGTGGTGGAGGCCTTGCGCCGACTTGAGCAGGAAGATCCCGACTTCCACGTGGTAGATGTCAGCGATGCCACTCTTCAGAAAGACCAGATTCACTTTGATGCCTCAGGGGCTGAACTGCTGGGGATGCGTGTGTACTCAAAATTGCAGGCTGCAGTGCTTAAAAACTCTGGATGGGAGAATTCGGAGTGGCTTTCGGTAAAGGATGCACAAGTAGTAACGGGCAAGGCATCCGTCATCAATAGGGCTGCAGATGGGGCATCGTGGTTTGTAACTACGGTGGAGAATGAGAAAGAGGTGGTGTCAGCCAAGTGGACTACTACAGCCTTGGGTGTCTATGAGCTGTATCTGAATGGCCAGCCTGTAGGCGAAGAGATACTCAAGCCAGGATTCACCCATTATGCCAAGACGCGAAGATCATTTACACACGACGTGACAGCACTTCTTAAGAAAGAAAAAGGAGCCAGGAACCAGCTCGCCGCACAGGTGACACCCGGATGGTGGGCCGACAAGATTATCACCCCAAACAATTACAATGGGATGCTCGGCGAGAAATGTGCCTTCCGCTGCGTGCTGGAACTGACATTCGCCGACGGTAGCCGCCAATGCTTCGGCACCAATCGTAAGGACTGGCTCGCAGGCATTGCAGGCCCTGTAAAACATGCCGCCATCTTCGACGGTGAGGAGTACGACGCCCGCATTCAGCCTGGCTATGCTGATGTAAACCAACTCAAAGAACCCGAGCTGAACACTGCTTTTAAAGGGGAGATACTGCCATCGGAAGGGGCTGAGGTGTATCTGCGCAAGGACCTTACACTGCAACCTGTCAAGGCACACGTTTGGCAGGGTGTAACAGGCGCAAAAAAAGCAGAGCAAAAGGAGCAGACAGAGCATGGCACCATAGTAATAAAGCGTAATTACGCCAAGGGCGAGACGATAAGCCTGAATCCTGGCGAGACGCTGGTAGTAGACTTCGGCCAGAACAGCGCTGCCGTGCCCTCATTTGTATTCAAGGCCAAGGCTGGAACAAAGCTAACCTGTCTGCCATCAGAAATACTGAACGACAGCAATGGTGCTGAGAGCCGTGGCATGGACGGCCCTGAGGGAAGCGTGCATCGCCGCAACCTGCGTATGCATGAGGATGGCATACGAATAGACTATACGTTTGCCGACTCGAAAAACTTCGTAAGCTATCGCCCAAGATGCACTTTCTTCGGATACCGCTACATATCCGTAACAGCTACCGACAAGGTGCAGATAAAAAAGGTAGAGTCTATCCCCGTCAGTTCGATAACAAAGGAGATGGAGACGGGTAGCATCACTACTGGCAATGAGCTGATTAACCAGCTTATATCCAACACCCTCTGGGGACAGCGCAGCAACTATCTCTCAGTACCCACCGACTGCCCACAACGCAACGAACGACTGGGCTGGACTGCCGATACACAGGTGTTTGCCGAGACTGGCACTTTCTTCGCCAATACCAATCGTTTCTTCCACAAATGGATGCGCGACATGCGCGACACTCAGAGTCCGCAGGGCGGATTCCCTGGAGTAGCGCCTGCTGCCCAGTATGGTTCAGGAGCAAGGGAGATGATGCGCATAGGATGGGCTGACGCAGGAGTGATTGTGCCCTGGACAGTGTGGAAGCAGTTTGGCGACAAAAGCATCATAAATGAGAACTGGGAGGCTATGGAGCACTTTATGCTCCACGTAGACAGTACAAGGTACGACCACCAGGCACTTGCCGCAGAGAACGGTAACTACCAGTGGGCCGACTGGCTGAGCTACGAGCCGCTTGAGAGTTGTGGACGTGGAGCCTTCGACAAGAACGGACCCCTACCCGATGCCATTACCTATTGGAATTACTTAGGTGCATCCTACTGGGCTATCGATGCAGCGATGATGGCAGATATGGCCAGCGCCACAGGTCGCGACGCAACACGCTACCAGCAGATGGCCAAAACAGCCAGAGAGTATCTGAAAAAGACTTTTCTTGATGACAACGGCAAATTCAAGACACCTATATTCAACACCATGCAGACACCTGCCCTCTTCGCACTAAGAAACGGACTTGTGGAGGGCGACGCCAAACAGCAGCTCATACAGCGGCTGCGTAAGAACTTTGCCGATCATGACAACTGTCTGCAGACAGGCTTCCTGGGCACCAGCATCCTCATGCTCACACTCACCGACAACGGCATGGCTGATATCGCTTATGAACTGCTTTTCCAAAGGAAAAATCCAAGTTGGCTCTACTCCATCGACAATGGAGCCACTACCATCTGGGAGCGATGGAACAGCTATATGATAGAGCACGGAATGGGTCCGAAGGGCATGAACAGTTTCAACCACTATGCCTACGGTTGCGTATGCCAATGGCTGTGGGAGAATGTGGCTGGCATAGCTGCAGACACTGCCAATCCCGGATTCAAGCATATCGTTATGAAGCCTCTGCCCGATAAGCGCTTAGGCTTTGTAAAGGCAGAGTACCTATCAGCAGCCGGACTTATCAAGAGCTACTGGCACTATGAGGGCGACCTGTGGATATGGGATGTCACTATCCCCGCTAACACAACTGCCACCCTGTGGCTACCCAACGGAAAAACAAAGAATATAGGATCAGGAGAATATCATTTTAAAGTAACATACAAATGAAGGGCATAATATTGTTTACGCTTTTTGCCATTGGGATGACAGCTTCGGCACAGCGAGTAAATTTCGGAAACCATCAGTTAAGCATCAACGGTGATGACATGACCTGGCTATTGCAGACCGATGGCTCACAGTATGAATGGGTAACCGACAAGTACCAATGGGGAAATGCCTACTACGATGCCGATGGCGACATTGCAGTGAAGACAGAGCGTAGGCAGGAGGGCGATGACCTTGTGGAGACATACGTCTTCACCAATACCTCAAAACGTAAGGTCGCAATGAAGAATATCGGCATCTATACGCCGTTCAACGACAACTATCCGGATGCCAGGACATGCATGACCTCACGTTGCAACGTACATATCTGGCCTGGTGGCAAGGCAGCATACGTTAATGCCGTGCGGATGAGCGGTGTCGGGACGAACCTTGGACTGATGGTGACGGAAGGCAAAATAACCGACTATGACGTATGGGAGCGCGGCAGCAAGAAAGGCATGTCGAACTTCCGTGGCGTCTTCGCCCTCTGTCCGCCAGACATGACGCTGAAACCAGGACAGAGCTATCGTCTCACGTGGCGACTCTTCAGCCACAACGGCACAGACTTCGACGAGCAGTTGCTCCATCGTGGCGGAACGGTAGTAAGAAGCCACAAGTACGTCTATTCCTTAGGCGAAACTGCCAGTGTGGACTTCATCACCAGCAAGGGTACCAAAACCGTCACGAAGAAAATCATGAAGACCGGCGAACAGCGGGTAGACTATAAAGGTACCCATGCCCTGCTATTAGGCATCTCAGGTGAGCAGGAGCTATTAGACAAGCGTGTACGTTTCATCCTTGAACACCAGCAGATGAACAACCCTCAAGATCCGCGTTACGGTGCTTTCATGGTATACGACAATGAGGGCGACTCGATACTTACTGACGGCAAAGGACGCTCCGATCTGGATGAAGGGCGCGAACGTGTGGGATTGGGAATCTTATTGGCAGAATATTGCCGTCAGCACCCCGATGCACAAATGCAAGAGGCACTGATACGCTACGCCCGGTTCGTACGCGAGAAGATACAGCAGACAGACTATACCACGGGGTCGAGTGTGATGCGCAAGTCGAAGAACCGGGGATACAACTACCCATGGGTAGCCGACTTCTACTTCCGTATGTACCTGCTGACAGGCAACAAACAATATGCCCTCGACGGTTATGCCACATTGCGCTCGCTTTACCGCTATTTCGGCTACGGATTCTACTGCATCGACTATCCCGTTACTATAGGACTGAAAGCATTGGAACAGGCGGGACTCACCTTTGAGCGCGACCAACTACTCTACGACTTTAAGACCACCGCTGATATCTACCTGAAGAACGGCCTGGACTTTCCGAAGTTCGAGGTCAACTACGAACAGTCGATCATCGCCCCTGCCGTGCAGTTCCTCTGCGAGGTCTATCTGGCTACTGGCGAAAAGAAATACCTCAGCGGAGCCGAGCAGTTGCTGCCCACCCTCGAAGCCTTGCAGTGGCACCAGCCCTCGTATCACATGAATGAGATAGCCATCCGCCACTGGGACGGCTACTGGTTCGGCAAGCGTCAGACCTACGGCGATGTCTATCCCCACTATTGGAGTGCCATCACCGCTGCAGCCTTCCACTATTATGCAAAGTGTACGGGCAAGAGCACCTATCAGCAGCGTGCCGAGCAGACAGTACAGGGCAACCTCAGTCTCTTCTTCGAGGATGGCAAGGCCACATGTGCCTTCGTCTATCCCCGCCTTGTGAATGGTGAACCGGCTCATTATGCCGATGCATACGCCAACGATCAGGATTGGGCTTTGATATTTTATCTGTTGGTCAATGAGGCACTTTTGAGCAGTTTCAAGTAGTATCCTCTTACACCGTTGTTGGCACCTTTGGGCCAACGTAGGGCCTTGATAGCCATACTGAGAGCCTTCAAGTTTGGCACATCCTTGGCTTTCAGATGCTTGGACAATTCATTCTGGATATCTACAACTCTCCAGAGATTCTCTCTCGTATGTTCTATGGTTGGTTCGAAAAGGCTGGGCAGGATACCCTCAGCCGACGATTCCTCCATGAATGACTGATTATGCTCACGAATCTCCTTCTCATCCTCAGAAGTGAACCAATAGAGACAATCAGGATTCTGCAACTCTGTGACAGCCTGTGCAAACATCTGCTTATACGGCACTCGCTCACTCATATCGATCTCGCCCTTCACCTCGATGCAGAGATATCGGCGATTACCCTCTGACGAAGAGAGCGGCGTAGGGTCGTTGGTGGTGGCGATGAACGAACAGAGACGCGGAGTCATCGTGTACTCAGCTGAACGCATCTTGCGCATCTGTACATCCTTCTCAGTAAGAAGTCGTTTCACCTTGGCCTGTTCACGGTCTGTCTTGGCATTGAACTCGTCGATGCATACGAGCCACATTCGACCCAGCACGCGCTCCACCTGTTCCGGATTCTGCATCTTTATGTCGTCCATATAGTATTCGCGCATCGATGGCGGCAGGATATTCTTGCAGAAGACAGACTTCTTGATGCCCTCGCCTCCGATAAGCATAGGCACCATCGAGTTTCCGTAGTCGCGGTTGATGTTCATGGCCTGAGCCACCATTGCCAGGAACCAGCGGTGGAAATACTTAGGCCACAGGGCATAGTCAGTAGGCAGGCGACGGGCGAAATCCTCGATATAATCGGCTTTCCGGTCCCAGTCGCCACAGCCTGCTAGAAATTCCAACACGGGGTTGTAGTCCTTGATATGCGCACTCTCCATATAGATGCGGATGTCGTTCATCCAACTTTCGCCGCCCTCCTTCATCTGCTCCACAACGATACTCTTCAGTTGGCGGTCTGTCAGAGGCTGCCACTTCTTGAAACTCACGTTGTTAGGCCGGAACT